>CATJQX010000118.1 GCA_949742535.1 uncultured Muribaculaceae bacterium
ACGACTGAAGATGAGGGCAAAAAGCGGCGAAAGGATGCCACAGAAAATATAAAGCCTGTTGTATGTTTTATGCGGAATAATTTTCATGACTTACTTAAGTAACAGTTCAAAACTATTTTATTTACCGGTCAGTTCACGCGCCCGGCCAACTCGATGACCTCAAGATCGCGCATGTCGCCGCCGTCGATGGTCAACTTCACCAGTGTGCGTTGTTTCTGCCATCCATGATGCCCGGCGGCTCCGGGATTGATATGGAGCAGGTCAAGCTCGCGGTCATACATGACCTTCAGTATATGGCTGTGTCCGCACACGAAAAGCTTTATGGCATTCTCGCGCAGAAGCGCCGGCATGCCGCGGCTGTATCTGCCGGGATATCCCCCGATATGTGTAAGGAGCACATTCACATCCTCCACGCGGAACATAAGAAGTTCCGCGCACTGGCGTGCCACTACCCCGCTGTCGATATTGCCTTTCACAGCCCTTACGACGGGACACACAGCCTTAAGCCGCTCCACAACATCTATGTACCCTATATCGCCGGCATGCCAGATCTCGTCGCAATCGGAAAAATGCAGTGCGAAACGGTCGTCCCAGCAGGAATGCGTATCGGAAAGTATCCCTATGCGTTTCATCAGAAGTTCTGTAAAATCATTATCTCACGTGGCGCGAAGGTCATCGTCTCCTCTATAGTAACATCCTCCCCGGTCATAATGTTATGGCGGCGGGTGTCGTAAGGAAGTATCTCCAGAGTACGTTCCATCGTCACGGTGTTGGGTTCGTCCTTGCCGTTGAGAAGCACAACTATTTTCTTGTCGCCGAGACTTCTCTCATATACATACATGCCGTTCTGCGGCATAAAATGCTTCAACGCGCCGCGGGCTATCACCTCGTTGGCCTGCGGCGAGCGACGCCACTGCAGCAGTTTCTGCATGAAATCCCAGGCCTCGTTCTGCAAAGCGGTACGCCCTTCGCCTGTAAATTCGCTGTGAGTGTCACCCTCGAATCCGCCCGGCATATCGAGGCGTATGTGTCCGTCTGTAATCTTCTTCGTACCGTTCATCAGCAGTTCTGTACCGTAATAGAGCTGCGGTATGCCGCGTGATGTAAGAAGGAACGCTATGGCCTGTTTCCAGCTTCCCAGACTGTCAGGCAGCTCGGTAAGGAAGCGATCGGTGTCATGGTTGTCAAGGAAAGTCAGCACTTTCTGCGGATCGGCATACAGATAGTCGAGCGCCAGATGGTCATAGAGGTGGTTGAGACCATTCCATGGATCGGTCTCCTCATCAAAGAATTTATGGCCGTCTATACTGATCTTGAAATCCATCACTGTGGGAAGATTCGTAGGCACTGGATTCATTTTGTTGCCAGCCTGCCAGAAAGCGGATCCGGCCTCGTTGCCATACCAGCACTCACCTACGATATTGAAGTTCGGATATTCGCGCATCACATCGCGCGCCCATCCCGCCATAGCCTTCATGTCGGCATATGGATATGTATCCATGCGTATGCCGTTGATTTTCGAGGACTCAATCCACCATATTGAGTTCTGTGTGAGATACTTCATAAGGTGCGGATTGCGCTGGTTGAGATCAGGCATATCGGGCACGAACCATCCGTTTACAGTGTGGTCAAGGTCGTAGTCGGAGACATACGGATCATGCACCGTGCTGAGACGGAAGTTTGTAAGCTCCTTTCCGTCGGGATGGTTGTACCAGTCAGCGGAAGGCATATCTTTCATCCAGGGATGGGCAGATCCGGAATGGTTGAAGATCATATCCATCACCACTTTCATGCCGCGCGAGTGTGCGTCGGCCACAAGCTGCGCCCAATCGTCGTTGGTACCGAAGCGCGGATCTATACGGTAATAGTCGGTAGTGGCATATCCATGATACGAGCCACCGGGCATGTCGTTCTCAAGCACGGGCGTGGCCCAAAGCGCCGTCACACCAAGAGAATCAAGATAGCCGAGATTCTCACGTATGCCGGCTATATTGCCGCCATGACGGGTGGAGGGCTGTGTGCGGTCATACCCGACCGGATAATCCAGGCCGCCGAACTCATCCGCCCCTTTCCGGTCACCGCGGGCGAAACGGTCGGGCATCAGCAGATACAATACATCTGAAGCCGAGAAACCGACATAGTCCTCTGGACGGCGGTCACGCGCCATAAGCTCATAGTCGTATGTGGTCTTGCGCCCTTTGAGCGAGAAATGTATCGGCATCTTTCCCGGGTGGGTCTCATCGCCAATGAGGAGATACAGGAATTTATAGTTCGGGTTGTCAAGCGTCACCTGGTCGAGAAGTGTGATCCCGGGATAGTCCACACTCACATCGGCGGCTCCGATCCCGCTGCCGGTAACCATTATTTGCAAGGTGTCGTTGGCCATCCCCACCCACCAGTAAGGAGGCTCCACATTGGTGATCACCGGCGCTTTTTTCGCCCCGAAAAGGGATGCGCCGGTCATAAGCGCAAGCCCAATCAAAGAAAACCGTTTCATTTTTATGGTATGAATATAAGTAAGTATATAAATAAGTAATGATAAATCTTATTTGTAACGTATCAGGCGCACATAATCGGCCACTACAGTATTGGAAAACGGATCGATATATACCGGATTGGGCTGATAATACCGCAACTCGAACGTGTGTGTTCCTGGATCGAGAGACACCATCAGAGGATTAGTGAATCCGGTCATCATCTGCCACTCGCGCGCGGGGTCATTGTCCCAGTCCACCGGCGACAACTGCGTAAAGACAAACACCCCCTGCTGCGGCACACCGTCGACCGACAGGCTTCTCAAAGCAGTGCGCCGGCGTGAATTCACTATGCCGAGCCCATTTGCATAGTGCACAGCCACGGCATATACCCCTTTCTCCTCCACAGTCACGTCAAATGCGATTTTCCGGTTCCTGTAACGGGTCGACTCCACAAAACGTGAAGCCTGTGTCCTGTCCTGAAATATGCCGCTCCCCCCCCTTGCCACATCCGTAAGATCTATCGTCCGGGAGAATCCTTGCGGAACATACAGCACCGGGGCCGTCGCAAATCCCGGCCAGTTACCGTCGGGTGTGGCACAGAACTGCACCGTCCTCACGGCCGACGTATCATCAAGCGTGTAATGCCGTCCTTCAGCTTCCTCCACAGGCAACCCGTCCACATATGCCCATATGTCACGTTTCCCGCTGTCGTTACCGGAATAGATAAACGACACATCAGCCGGCGATGTCCATTCCACGGCAGGCATTCTCCCGATAGAGCCGGAAGCCGAAAAATCAGCATCCGCCTGTTCCGGAGCTTCTGATGCCAGAGTTATGGCTATATCGTGGTGCCCCTCCTCAGATGCAGGGAAAAACGGCTCGGTCTCTTTGCCGTCGATCATAAACGACGCCACTTTGTTACCTGTTCCGGCAATAGTCACCGAAAGCTCCGAACGGCGGTATTTCAGGCCGGTGATCCGCATGGTACCGGACATAACCGAAGGGACGGAGGGGGCGAAATACAACCCTTCGAAAGCGGTTGTGATGCCACAGAAGCCACGCAACACAAGAGACGTCAGAGGCTGTCTCATGACTGCCGGGGAATTATGGCGGCTGCCGAGGATGTCATCGCACAGATTGTATAACGTAGCGGCCACAGCCGCATTGTATGCCTTGTCGTTTCCAGCGCGTGATGCCGCAATAGCCCATACTACCTGGGCGAGCGCTTCCACAGCCGATTTTTTCACGCCTCCCGACGCAAGCACTGGATCAAAGAGCGATATGCCGGTTACAGCTGCCGGTGTCTTTCCAATGATCATTTCCGACATTTCGTGAAGCGGCAATCCTGTAAGCACTGCCATCCCCTGCGCCAGGTTGTCGGAAGCGCCAAGAGCCATCGGCCGCAAAGGATCGCCATACAGCATGGCGCTGAAACGTCCCTTCTCGGGATTCCAGAAATATCTGAATATGGAGTTGCGCAGACTGTCAGGGTCAAGCGTCATTTCAGGAAGCCTGGCCATCTCGTTGCGCAAAGCCATCCCCACCGTTATATCGGCCATGGACCTGAGAGCTCCCCACCATGCGGCGTTCACCCCGAAAGTAGCAGTCTGATGCAGTTCGCCCGGACCGATCCATTCCGGGAACATGTCCTGCGAAGTGGCCATATAGCGTGGTATGCCCCCAATCAGCCCTGTCAGTTGGCCGTAACAGACTTTACGCTCCTCTGCGGCGATATTGGCGGCAACAGTGCCGGTTTTCTCAAGAAAAAAGCGGTCGGCGGTGATTTTAAACAGCTCGCAAGCCGCGAGGATCCATTGCGGATTTTCGTTGATCACAGGCCATACATAGCGTCTGGTGTCAGACGGGATGAGATAACCGTTGCGTATGCGGCTTTCGAGCAGACGCTCTCCTTCCGCCCCTGTAAACGGATTCAGATACAGTTCATATGGCGAAAGGGGGGTATACGATCCATCCGGAACCCTTGATGCCTCAAGCCTCATGAGCGCATCGAACAGGGGATAATCAGACCTGAACCTGAAAGTCCCGCGCGAACGGGGCATTTTTCCCGCATACACCGTGCGCAGGGTGTTGCCCTCCACACGCACCTGAATGACACTGTCGCCATAAGCGCGGAGTATCATGCCCGTATGCATGTCCACACTGTCGGGGTATATGTCGAATGCATGGCAGTGAAACACCGATTCGCCGCCATAGCCGACTTCCTGCGAGCATGCCGTCAGCAGCCATGCGGCCACTGACATCCATGCCCCCAACAGATAAAATGCACAGGGGCTACGCCTCATAACGATATTCAGTTACGGAGTTTTTTCGCAATAGCCGATGGCACAGCATCCTTGTGCACAAGGATGCTTAAGGTCTTTGCCAGAAAATAAGGTTCTGAAACGTAGAAGAATCCGTCATATTTCTGGTTGGTGTCCCAGGAATTCTTCACCTTATAGTAGCGGTTCCCCTTCTGGTCGGTCGCCACACCCACGATCTCCATTCCGTGATCGTCTGTAGTTTCCTGGCGGTCGAACATATCCTGACGCGACTCGCTTGTAACCTTGATCTCCTCTACCGGACCTTTTATGTCGAACTGCTTGTCCTTGCGCTCCTGGTCGCTGAGTTTCACCCAACGGGAAAGCTCTGTACCCTCCATGTCGGCTGCGGTGCGCTCCTTAGGCATCAGGGCAAAGCCTTCTTTCCACTTGAAGCCGCCTTCGCTGACATCGGCCGCCCATACCACCGGGTAGCCTTTCTCAATGGCGTTGTCAACGGTTTCTTTCAGCTCGGCCAGTTCCACATTGTTGTACGGCGCCCAGAGCCAGTTGTCAGGCACTTCGAGGGGAAACGCCTCTCCTGCGGGATGATGTGTGAACGAGGTCATGGCCACATAATCGTCGGGAACTATTCCGAGGGCGTCGGCATAGCTGCGGGGAGTATATGTTTTGCCGTCGACTTCGAATGTCTGCGGCACCTCACCGAGATAAACGTCAAGTATAGCCTCAACGCCCTTGCGCCAGGCGGTGGAGAGACGTTTGTTCGGCTTTTTTACCACAGCGTCGAGATATGCCTTGAGAACGGCGTCAAGCTCGCCGTGCACATGTTTCTCCTCGCCGTAAACCAGACCGGAATATACGCTTTCCGGCACAGCGCCGTATTTCTTCCATACATAGGGCACATCCATGATACTGCCTCCCGCGGCGAAATTAGTTTCACCATAGAGCCGCACATATCTGTCTGCCTTCTCCAGATAGCATTGTCTCACAGTGAACATCTCGCTGAGATCAAGCGGCTTCCCGCCGCGGCGCACAATCTCGTCCTCAAACATCGACGTGCCGGCGAAACACCAGCAGGTGCCGCTCTTGTTCTGGTCTTTTACAGAAGTGGTGGGCACAGTGAAAATGTCTGTGAAAACAAATGTAGTGCTATCTGCGGGAGCTGAAGTCTCGTCATCAGCTATTAGGGCTAAATTTCCGAACGCTGATGCATTGAAAGATGCGGCAGCCGCAGCGAGCGCGACTAAATATGCACGATAATTCATGGTCTAATATACTTCTTGATTGAAGATTTGAATAAGTTTGTCAACAAAGGTAATAAAAATCGGCCAATGCGCCAAATGAAAAAAGCCGCCGGACGGCAGTGTCGCCCGGCGGTAACGAATCATCTATTTATATTAATATATCAAAACTATGGAAACCTTGTGTGCGTCGTTGTTTAACCGCACTAATATCTATACTTATAACCTTATAATCCTGCAATCTTATTCTTCGGTAAGATCCACCGCATAGTAGACCTTACGGCCGGTGGGATATATGCCTGTGATAAACATCACTTTATCCTCATCACCTGCCCTCATTATGGCATTGTATACCTCCTCTACATCCTCGGGAGTACGCACACGGGCGTTGTTGATATCCACGATGATGAAGCCTTCCTTGATGCCGGCAGCCTTGAAGCGTCCGTCTTTCAGGCCTGATACCTGCACGCCACCGGAAAGGCGATACTCCCGCATCTGGCTCTCGGAGAGCGATTTGAGCGCGCACCCGAGATCGGTAAAATCGTTCTGTTTCGTCATCTTGGTGCCACCCTGGTTGTTACGCAGTGTCACCGACGCTTTGGCCGCCTTGTTGTCGCGGATATATTTCACCTCGATCTTGTCACCCGGGCGGTATTTGCTTATCTCACCCTGCAGCTGTGCGGTGTTGTGGGTGGGAGTGCCGTTGATAGCCACTATCACGTCACCCTCTTTTATACCGGCCTCCATGGCGGCGCCGCGATCCACAAGCTCGGCCACATAGATGCCGTCGTTGACAGCGGTGATACCTTTCTCTTTTGCCATCTTGGGGGTAAGTTCCTGGAACATCACCCCAAGCACGGCACGCTGCACGGTACCATACTGTTTGATGTCGGTCACGATTTTAGTCACGATAGACGAGGGTATGGCGAATGAGTATCCCACATAGCTGCCTGTCTCGGAATAGATGGCGGTATTGATACCTACAAGCTCCCCCTTTATATTCACGAGGGCGCCACCGGAGTTACCTGGATTGACGGCGGCATCTGTCTGGATATAACTCTCTATACCCATCGAACGCCCCATGCCCCCGGCACCGACACTGCGTGCTTTGGCGCTTACGATACCGGTGGTGACTGTGGAAGTGAAACCGAACGGATTGCCCACAGCAAGCACCCATTCACCTACTTTCAGCGCATCGCTGTCACCGACGGGGATCACAGGCAGATTCTCTGCCTCTATCTTGAGAAGGGCCACATCGGTGGTGGGATCGGTGCCTATCACTTTGGCATTGTATGTGCTGTTGTCGTTGAGAGCCACTTCCAGACGGTCTGCTCCCTGTATGACATGGTTGTTTGTGACGATGTATCCGTCTGAACTCAGTATCACACCCGAGCCGAGACCGCGCTGCTGCTCAGCGCCGGAGTTGTCGCGCTGACGTGGCTGCTGAGGCTGACGCTGCTGCGGGGCGCCGAAGAAAAATTCGTAGAGCGGATTGCTGTAGCTTCCGCCACCGCCCCCATTGTAACCGCGCGGAGTGGCGTAGCTCTTTATGCTCACCACACCATTGATGGTGCTTTCAGCCGCATGAGTGAAATCGGTAGGCGGTGTGACCGAGTTGCTCACGGTAAGGAATCCCGACCGTTTTGCCCCTTCGGCCTGTGCGATGGAATTATCGGAAGATATGGAAGATTCAGAGGCGCTGCTGAAGCGGTCAAGCGCCAATGTCATGGCGGAGCTGCAAACGGCAACTCCAAATGCGAGTAATGCTGTTTTAGTGTAGACTTTCATAATGATTACAATTCGCGATTGGTCGAACTTTTTTTAATAGTGGTGAACTGATCTGTGAGTTTCCGTGAGTGAACCGGAAGAGCTCTTCAAATGTTAAAATTCAACCGGCATCAACATCCCGTGTTATCTGCCGTTGATGCGAATATAAAACAAAATCAGCAATATCCACAGCATTAACATTCGTCATTAACTATGTTTAATATTGATGTCACCCAGTTAAGTGAATTTGACTATAAGAATGTGAAAATCATTAAAAAAGAGGCCTTACAAACCACTCCGCATACCCTGCTTTCAACCGAAGTCCAAATGTTAAAATACGGTTCAATCCGGCCTTAATTTAACTTAACGGCATATGCGCTGTATATCTCTCGTCAAAAAATAACTAACTTTGCCGCATGAAAAAAGATTCATCAGTAAGCAAAAAGATAATCACCATAGCATGCCTTGTTTTTGTAGTACTTGGAGCATGGTATTTTACCCGCATGGTACAGGGATACGACGGTGAGAAAGCCGCATGGGTCTATATCCCCCAAGATGCCACAAAAGATCAGGCGAGCGACTCCCTCCGCTCCTCGCTCGGCAATGGTTTCGGAGGACGCGTGGCCATGCTCCTCGACTATACCCCCGAAAACTCGCACGGAGCCTACCGGATAGAACCTGGGGAAAAAGTGTGGCAGATAGCCAGAAAAATCAGTCAGGGAAGACAGACACCGGTAAGGGTTACTTTCAACAACGTGCGCACATTCGGCGAGCTTGCCGACCGTCTTGCCACACGCATGGAGTTCACACCTGATCAGTTTCTCGCCGCATCAAAGCAGATCGCCGATGAAGAGGGCATATCAGAGGAACAACTGGAGTCAGAGTTTCTGCCGGACACATACGAGGCCTACTGGACGGCAACCCCGCAACAGCTGATATCGAAGATACGCAACAATTACAGCCGCTTCTGGAATGACGAAAGACGATCGAAAGCCGCATCCATAGGACTTACCCCATTGCAGGCAAGCACACTTGCCTCCATTGTGGAGGAGGAGACCAACAAAAGAGACGAACGTCCCGCCGTAGCGCGCCTTTACCTCAACCGACTGTCACGCGGCATGAAACTCCAGGCCGATCCCACCGTGCGATTCGCAATAGGCGATTTCACCATAAAGCGTGTCACCGGGGATATGCTTTCAATACAGTCGCCATACAACACATATGTGGTAAACGGGCTGCCCCCAGGCATAATCCGCCTGCCTGAAGCACGCACCATTGATCAGGTGCTCTCCGCTCCCGCCCATAACTACATCTATATGTGCGCACGCCCCGACGGATCGGGGTATCACGATTTCACCGCCGATTATTCCACACATCTGGCAAACGCGCGCAAATACCGCAATGCGATGTTCGGCAAATAAAAATCCTGTACTGTTTGCAACGCATCAAAAAATTTTTTATTACCTTTGTACAACCTTTCCGGCTGTAAACGCGCCAGAAGGCTGAAAACGTCTCCGTAGTTCAATGGATAGAATATTGGATTCCGGTTCCAACGATTGGGGTTCGACTCCCCACGGGGATACTCCACAAGAAACGCAGCTCACTAAAACTCCGTGAGTTGCGTTTCTGTTTTACCCCTCCCCCGTCACATCGCGCATCACAAAGCGGGGGCAGTTGATCAAACCGATTGATATGTAAAACTACCCGAGTGTAAATGGGTAAGGATAATCCCATCGAGCCGCCGAAGGTGGCACACCAAATGCAAGCACCGTATCAAGCGGTGGGCGAGAACGTCAGGACGAGCACGCTGCGAAGGTGCGGTGTATCGAGATCTTTCCAATAGCAGCGCTTCGAAGATGCGGGTACAATCCCGAGAGTACCGAAAAAGTATCTTGTTGTTTTCACGTTTTAGGGGACAGCAAATAAAAAAATGTATCTGGAGGCGATATGCGATCGCACATCGCCTCCAGATACATTTTTTTATGGCTTATAGGGGATCAGTCTTTGTGGATGGGGACGGCGGGAGTGGAGGGTTCTTTTATGCCGTCGCGGATGAGGAGGGCATCGATGGTGGCATCCTGACCGCGGAAATCACGGTAAAGGTCTGCGGGATTGCGTGTGCCGCCACGCTCAAGTATGTAGCTGCGGAAACGGTCGGCTGTCTCGCGGTCGAATATACCGTTTTTCTTGAATTCGGCGAAAGCATCGGCATCAAGCACCTCGGCCCACTTGTATGAGTAATAGCCGGCAGCATATCCTCCAGAGAAGATATGGCTGAATGTGGTGCCGGTGACACTACCCTCTACAGGCGGGAAAATCTGCACACTCTCCATTGCCTTGCGCTCAAACTCGATGGGATCTCCCACAGGCGATTTGATGGTGTGCCAGGCCATATCGAGGTAGCCGAATCCGAGCTGACGCATGCACGAATATCCTGCACCGAACTGCGATGACTTGATGATCTTGTCAACCAGTTCCTGCGGCAGTTTCTCGCCGGTCTGGTAATGTTTCGCGAACGAGTCAAGGAATTCCTTCTCTGTAAGGTAGTTCTCGTTGAACTGCGAGGGAAGCTCCACAAAGTCGCGGTATACGGCGGTTCCTGAAAGCGATGCATAGTGGCAACGTGTCAGCAGGCCGTGCAGGGCGTGGCCGAACTCATGAAGGAATGTCTCCACCTCATATGGTGTAAGGAGAGAGGGGGTGTCTGCTGTGGGTTTGGTGAAATTCATCACTATCGACACATGCGGACGCTCATCCTCACCTTTGGCATTCACGCTCTGGTCTTTGAAACCGGTCATCCACGCACCGGGACGTTTGCTGTCGCGGGGGAAGAAATCGGTGTAAATCACCCCGATGAACTGTCCCTTGTCGTCGGTGACATCAAACGCTTTCACATCAGGATGGTAAACCTCTATTTTATCGTTGCGTGTGAACTTGAGGCCATACAGCTTGGTTGCCAGTCCGAACACACCGTCGATCACATTGTCAAGCTCGAAATAGGGACGCAGCTGCTCTTCGTCGTAGCTGTAGCGGGCATTCTTGAGCTTGTTGGAATAATAGCTGTAATCCCACGGATTGATGGTTACATGCTTACCCTCGATTTCCGACGCGAAATCTGTCAGCTCCGACATCTCGCGCTCGAGAGCAGGCTTATATGCCTCGCGCAACTGGTCAAGCAGTTTATATACATTGGCCGGATTCTCTGCCATCGTGCGCTGCAGGGAGTGGTCGGCATAGCTCTTGGATCCGAGGAGGTTGGCGATCGAGAGACGCAGCTCCGCAATGCGCTTCATGTTCTCCACATTGCTGAACTCACCCTTGATATTGCGGCCGGTGTAAAGTCTGTAGAACTTTTCGCGGAGATCGGGACGCTCAGAGTATTTCATGAACGCCATGTATGTGGGCTGTGCAAGCGTGAAAAGGAACTCCCCTTTTCTGCCTTTTGCCTCGGCCATCTGGGCGGCCTCGTCAACGATCCCTTTGGGTAGACCTGCGAGATCGTCGGCGGTGAGCCATATCTCATAGGTGGCAAGCTCTTTCATCACATTCTGGCCGAATTTGTTGGTCAGCTGCGAAAGCTCTGCATTGAGTTTGCGGTATGTCTCGCGATCATCACCCTCGAGGTTGGCACCCTGCAGGGCAAAGGAGTCATATGTTTTCTGGAGGAGCATATCGTCTTCGGGAGAGAGCTTAAGCGAAGAGCGGTTGTCGTAAACGGCCTTTACCCTCTTCCAGAGATCGTTGTTCAGCGTAACAGAAGTGGAGAAATCGCTCAGCTTCGGGCTGATGCGTGTGGAGATCTCCATCATCTCGTCGTCGGCATCAGCCGAGAGCAAGGGATAAAAAACGTTCAGAACACGGTTCAGATCCGCGCCATTGCGCTCAAGGGCCACAATGGTATTCTCGAATGTGGGAGCCTCGGGGTTGGAGGTTATGGCATCTATCCCCTTGAGGGCAAGAGCTATTCCCCGGTCAATCGCCGGCTCATACTGCGAATTCTCAATTTTGCTGAAAGGAGCTGTGCCATGCACGGTGGCGAAATCGCTCTCCAGCACATTCTGTGCCTGTGTCATAAGCGCTGTACCTATGGTTAAACCTAAAAGTAGTTTTTTCATATTTACAAATTAGTTGCTGTAATTAAGTAAAGATATATGCAGTTGACAGAAACCGATTCTAAAACGCATCTCTTTTTGTATCCGCAAATTTGCAAGAAAGCCGGCAATGTTGCCGAACCGCAGCGATGCGCCGACAAGGGAAAACACATCATTGCCTGCACATGTGCCTATCGGTTTTTAAGCGGTTTCATTCTGCGTGAAATGTATAACGGGCAAAATTAGAGAATTATTTCATAAAAAGCAAACATCAGGACGGGGCAACCGGCATAGAATCCGCACATATCCATTGACGCGCTACAGATTTTCCCTCATCGCCATTTTTCACTTCATAAACACCAGATATACGGCACCTACTAACAGGAGCATGGCAAGCCAGTGGTTCCATCTCAGCTCAAAACTGTCAAAAGCGACAAGGCTGAATATGACGAACACCACAAGCGTCACCACCTCCTGCATCACTTTGAGCTGCATCAGCGAATACGGGCCACCGTTACCCTCGAACCCCATACGGTTTGCAGGCACCTGAAAACAATATTCCAACAATGCTATTCCCCATGAGAAGAGTATCACCACATACAACGGCCAATTTGACGAAACACCGGCTGACTGGAGTTTGAGGTGGCCGTACCAAGCAAATGTCATGAACACATTTGAAATCACCAAAAGAATTATTGTCGTTACAGCAGATCCCATTACCTGATTTTACGAATTAAATAAGATTATTCTCTCCGGAAATTGCCGTAGACAGCAGCGGCCTCACGCTTCATCTGTGGTATTATCCGGCGCATGTATTCCATATCAATGATCCATTTCCCGTCTTTCCCTTTGCGCGGAAACGCGCGGTCGCGACGCCGGTTCGCCTCGTCGCACAGCGGCGAACGCCCCGTGGCGGGATCGCGCCGAAGCCCTGCGGGAATATCGTCAAGCGTGACCGGAAGCGCCACCGACAGCATCGGGGAACCTATGGCCACCCACATCACAGTAGCCCGTGCGGGATCCTCATTCCCCACGGCTCCCTCCACCACTACAGACGCACACGAGCTGCGTCGCGGTATATACTCACCCCGGTCTGTCAACGTGCGGTAACCGGCCTGCATCATGTCGGCGTCTTTTCTGGCATGATAGAAACTTCTTGACAGCTCTTCCGTAAACACCTCAGGAGCCAGACCATCCGCGATATTCTCCTCTATGAGATGCACGGCGTTGTCATGCCTGACTTCTCCGAGGCGTTTGCCCGTTTTTCCGGAGTAAGAATAGTTGGATCTCACCATCCACCCTCTCCCGTTTTCCTCTATCGGATATACTTTATAACTGTGGTCAGAAGCCTCTACATAAGCACAGTTGCCGTTGGTGTCTGTCACTCCGAAATTAGCCTGTATTCCGGCTGATCGTCCACCTTCCATCTCACTGTCAAGAATTCCAAGAAAATCCTCCACAGTCCTGCAGCGTGCCAAAGCGCGGCTCATCACCAGCCCCTCGCGGTCTTTTACCGTCGCTGTATCAGGAGCGAGATTGTAAGATGCCGTGTTCATCACAGCAAATCCCGACTCATTAAATCCGATCCACGCTTCTGCCAGATCCTTATCACCGGCATTGAACAGCGCCACATACGCGAGGGTGCTGTCCGTCGCCTCAACCTTATCTACAAAATTGTCCTTGAACCCGGAGTCGCGGTGTTTCCACAACAGCGTTCTGCCGTCGCACGATGCACGGCCGCTCACCACAGCAGAAGTGCACCCCGAGGCGTCAGCAGCACACATCAACGATAAACCGGCAATAGCGACAAGTATAAACTGTAAACCGTTCATAATGCAAAATTACAAAAAAACTCTTGGCGGATTGTCGCATATTTCGTAATTTTACGATGTGCTGTCACGTGTATGCCAGGTGAACGGCAATGCCACAGACCGACTGATTATTTATGACCGACAAACAGAATTACATATTTGAAATGCCGCTCAAGGTGCGCGACTACGAGGTGGATTCACAGGGTATCGTAAACAATGCCAATTATTTGCATTACCTCGAGCACACCCGTCATGAATTCTGCGAGAAAACCGGATTCACTTTCCGCGAGATGCAGGCACAAGGGATAGATCCTGTGGTAAGCCGCATCGAGATTGATTACCATACTCCACTGAGACTCGGCGAAACGATGCTGAGCAAACTCTGGATAGAACGCCGGGGCGCGCGCTTCATCTTCCATCAGGATATTTTCACCCAGTCGGGCGCAACCGCCGTATCGGCGCTCGTCACCATTGTCAGCATTGAGCACGGCAGACTCTCCCGCGGCGAAACCATAGCAAAAGCATTCGGCCTCACATGAACGATCTCCTCCAATACAGAATAGCATTCTCGCTTACACGGGGCATGCACCCGAAAGTGGCCGACGAACTGCTCTCGCGCGTAGGAAGCGAGCGCGATTTTTTCAGTATGCCCGAAGACACCCTCATCCGCATCACCGGACGCAGGCTGCAGATACTGTCGTCGGCTTACAGGGCCGAAATTCTTGAAAAGGCCAGGGAGGAGGAACAGTTCTGCATGCAGAACAACGTAAGGTGCCTTTATTACACCGACCCGTCGTATCCGCAACGGCTCCTTGAATGCGACGACGCGCCCACGATGCTTTATGCTCTCGGCGACACCGATCTCAACTCGCAACATGTGATAAGTATCGTCGGCACACGCAACGCCACAGCCTATGGAGTGAACTTCATCACAAACCTTGTGGAAAACCTCAGCAAACGCCTTGACAACGTTGTCGTGGTCAGCGGCCTCGCTATGGGTTGCGACATCACCGCCCACAAACGGGCCCTGGAAGAAAGGATCCCCACGGTAGGAGTGGTTGCACATGGCCTCGACACACTTTATCCCTCCGAACACCGCCGTTATGCAGCGCGGATGGTGCACGAAGGAGGAATGATACTGACCGATTATCCCCACGGCACACGGCCCCACAGGGGCAATTTCCTTGCCCGCAACCGCATTGTGGCCGGAATATCCGATGCCATAATAGTGGCCGAGTCAGGAGCGCCACGGGGAGGAGCGCTGCATACGGCACGTCTGGGACAGCTGTACAACCGCGATGTGTTCGCATTGCCTGGCCGCACATCCGATGTCTACAGCGCCGGATGCAATATGCTTATAAAGAACAATGTCGCCCATCTCATAGAAAACGCCGACGATCTCATAGCCGCCATGAACTGGACGCCACGTCCGGAAGAAGGCACTCAGCAGCAACTGTTCACCGAAATCTCACCGCAGCAACAACTGATACTCGACAGCCTGCGACGCAACGGGGAGGGACAGATCAACAACCTCACCGCCGAACTCAACATTCCTGTCGGCCAACTCATGGCACTCCTTACGGAAATGGAGTTCAACGGCCTGGTACTCGCCCTTCCCGGAGCAAGATACCGCCCCGCGTGAAGAAAACAATTTTATCCTCCCTGCCGTTACCAAGACATAACACTAAACCACTGAAAACATGGAAAAGAAGATCATAGCACCATCTGAACTTATAATCAACCCCGACGGCTCTGTGTTTCACCTGCACCTGCTTCCCGAGCAGCTTACCGACCGCATTATACTTGTAGGTGATCCGGGGCGTGTGAACATCGTGGCCGAGCATTTCGACACCCGCACCTTCGAAGTCAATTCACGTGAATTCCATACCATCGGAGGTACCTACAAAGGCAAACCTATCATGTGCCTTTCACACGGCATCGGACCCGACAATATAGATATCGTCATAAACGAACTTGATGCACTCGCCAACATCGACTTCAACACACGCGAGGTAAAAGACTCCCACCGACAGCTCACAATGGTGCGCATCGGCACATCCGGTGCCCTGCAGCCGGAACTGATAGTCGGCACACCGGTTATCGCCGAGAAAGCCATCGGTTTCGACGGCGTACTCAACTACTATGCCGGACGCAACGAAGTGGCCGACCTCGAATTCGAGAAGGCTTTCTGCGAGCACACCGGATGGAATCCGCTCTGGGCGAAACCATACGTAGTAGATGCACACAACGAACTTGTGGACCAGATCGGACGCGACGATATGGTGCGCGGAAACACTATCTCCGCAGTCGGATTTTACGGCCCGCAGGGACGTGAGCTGCGTCTTCCCCTCGCCAATCCCGATCTCAACTCCCGCATAGAATCATTCAGGTTCCGAGACAGGAAAGTAACCAATTACGAGATGGAGAGTGCTCCTCTTCAGGGACTCAGCCGTCTGATGGGACACCGGGCCATGACCGTATGCTCTATCATTGCCAACCGCATGCGCCATGATGTGACGCCTAATTATAAAACAGCCATACGCGACCTCATAGCCACTGTGCTTGACCGCATCTGACCCTCACATGTATATCCCGATAAAAGGTATGGTGTGCCGCCACTGCATGGAGGCAGTGGAGCGCGCTCTTGAAAAAGCCGGTGTTTCCGGGGCTGAAGTAAGCCTCGGAGGCGCCGAGCTTCCTGATAAACAGTCTTCTGATCCACAGCTTATGGCAAAGGTGGATCACGAACTTGAAGCCGCCGGCTTCCAGCGTATCACCGAAGCGGAAGCCGCTCTTGTTGAAAAGACCAAGCTCATAATAATCAAGCATGTGCGCAATGCCGCCGACTGCCACCTCAACCTGTCGGCATGTCTCAGCGACCACCTCCACACCGATTACTCTCTTATCAGCAAGATATTTTCCGCACGCGAAGGACGTACAATAGAGAAATACGCCATCGCGCAGAGGGTGGAATACGTCAAGGAACTTCTCTCCTATCGTCAGCTGAATATCACCGAGATTGCGGATCAGGCCGGCTACTCGAGTGTGGCCCATCTGTCAAGACAGTTCAAATCGGTGACCGGCCTCACTCCATCTGCTTTCATCAAAGCCGCACTCCCCCGCATACCGCTGAACAAAGTCTGAATTATGCAAACAACATCCGCAATGTTGTAACACATGTCTTATCACCATAGAGTAACTTTGCAGTACAGAAACGCAAATTACTTATGGATTTTGATTACAGACATCTGCTATATGCCCTCGTGCGCATACTAAACGAAATGTCACCCTATATCCTGCTCGGCTTTATACTTGCAGGGATGCTTCACGTGTTTGTGCGCCCCGCACAGATGAGCCGGCACCTTGCCGGGCGGGGATGGAAACCGGTGATAAAAGCTGCCCTTCTCGGCATTCCCCTGCCGCTGTGCTCGTGTGGGGTACTCCCCACAGCCATATCACTCAGGCGTCAGGGGGCTTCCAAAGGCGCATCCACTTCATTCCTCATCGCCACACCGCAGACCGGAGTTGACTCCATCGCCGCCACATATGCTCTGCTCGGACTGCCGTTCGCCATCCTCCGGCCCATCGCAGCCCTTGTAGGATCTGTATTCGGAGGCATGGCGGTAGACAGGTCTGGCGCAGGTGACAATACAGAGACAGACATACATCTTGCCGATGACGATGCTGTTCCCGCAACATTTGTAGGGAAAGTGGTGGAATCGGTGCGCTACGGGCTTGTGGATATGGTGGCCTCGGTAGGCAAATGGCTTGTGATAGGTCTTGTTGTAGCGGCTATAATTACCGTTGCCGTTCCTGACACACTGTTTCTGTCGCTCAGCGCGCACCCGTTTCTCGCCATGGCGGTCATGGTCATAGTTGCGGTACCGATGTATATCTGCGCCACAGGTTCGATCCCCATCGCCATGTCGCTTATGCTCAAGGGACTGACACCGGGAGTCGCTTTCGTACTCCTCATGGCCGGGCCCGCCGCTAATTTCGCATCGGTGATTCTGCTGCGAAAAAACCTCGGCAAACGAGCCACAAACGTGTATGTGGCCTCGGTAGTATTCACAGCCATGGCATTCGGGATAATTATAGACTATCTTCTTCCGGCAAGCTGGTTCGCGCTTCCATCGGGCGCGGCGGCTACACAGGCGGCCTGCCATCTCGAACTTCCGCTGTTTTCTACCGCCTGCACTGTGCTTCTGCTTGGACTGCTCAGTTACTCTTTCTACCGCAACCGGCGCTCGCCTCATAAACACGCACACACTTGCTCATGCGGAGCACACGACAATTGTACAATTTCAAAAACTACCGATATGCATAAGACTTACAACGTAAAAGGAATGGCTTGCGCACACTGCAAAGCCACAGTGGAAAAAGCTGTAAACGCTCTCCCGGGAGTGACCTCTGCCACAGTGGATCTCTCTGCCGGCACTGTGGAAGTGGAAGGCAATGTGGATCCCGCCGAAGTACTCGCCGCCATCTCGGCCGCAGGCTTCGATCCCTCCATCAAGTAATACACATGATTGAAATATTTTGCATTAGGGCGATGTGACGCGACTGGCACATCGCCCTAATGCATTTTGGCGGATGTTTTGGCTGCCAGCGTTTTTTTGCTAATTTTGCGGATACAAAATTCAAGTAGCAGGAATATCTATTACCATAAACTTAACAAAATTCAAGATGAGATTCTTTAGAACTTCGTTTGTTATGGCGGGTGCGATCTGCGCATGGCTGCCGGCGCAGGCCTTGAAAGTGGAACAGCTAAAAGTGCAGGGGATGACAAACCCTCTTGTAGTAGACGCACCGGAACCCACTTTCAGCTGGATTATCACTTCCGATGAACGTGCTGTAAAACAGACCTCCTACCGCATCGTAGTAACTGCGGATGCCGAAGGTACACAGGAAGTATGGGACTCCGGTATGATATCCGGAGACAATACCGTGAATGTGCCCTCCACCGGGATATCCCTCGCCCCGGAACACCGCTATTACTGGCATGTGACGGTTCAGGACAATAAAGGCAACGAAGCCGTATCTACGGAAGCCGCATGGTTCGATACAGGCCTGATGGGAACAGGATGGGACGGAGCCAGATGGATAAAAGCATCTGACCTCCCACTCGGCTCGGCCATAGAGCCGGAAGAGCCGGTGACCGACTATACTGTTGAAGCCACATTCACGATCGAACATACCGCCGCAGGTATCTGTCTGGCAGCCCACGGCACCGACAATTTCTATATGTGGCAGTTCAATGTGGAGGGAGCCTACCCCCGTTTCCGCCCTCACCGCTGGCAGAACGGCAATCCCGCCTGCCTTGACAATGTGAACCTGTCAGGAAAAGTAGACATGCGCACCGGCACGGAGCATCGCATGAAAGTGGAGGTCACCGACGGGGGTACACGCGCGCTGACATACCTCGACGATGTGCTTATCGACAACCGCACCGGCGATTTCTCATATGGTCTTGTGGGTATCCGCCAGGATAAAGGTGAGACAGACGGACAGCCTGAGATTGCGGTTTTTGACGATTTCAAAGTGACCGCCCCCTCAGGAAAAGTGCTTTTTGAAGAGGATTTCTCTACTGCCGATCCCGCGATGGAAGGTGGAGAGATCGTAGATGGGCGCCTTCGCGTTGTAGGTTCTGTCACCAAATCAATATACGCCTGGCAGAAAGAAAGCTCCAACCTCCATTACACCATCGAAGCAGACATGACCCTCATGGCCGACAACGCCGGAATAGTGTTTGCTTCCACCGGACCGCGCACTTATCTCATGTGGCAGATAAACACGTTTGACAGCCATCGCCCCATTGTGCGCCACCATATCTATAACAACGCCCTGCGCCCGCAGCACAGCGATGTGGAAATTACCGCTTTTTCCAAAGACTATATCCTCGGGAATGAACGCCACATAAAGCTTGAGATAAAAGGGAAGCAGATCATGACCTATATAGACGGCGTGCTCGTCGACACATATACCGACAATTCGGGAGTGGTAGGACTTGGAGACATAGGTTTCCGTGTAGACAACTCAGCGCAGTTCCGCGACAACGCCTACTTCGACAACGTAAAAGTCACCGTGTACGACGGCGACGGAAATCCGACTGTAACCCTGGACGAAGATTTCGAGCATCTCCCGTCGGCATACTTCTACGACGCCATTGTGGAGAATGTAGACGGCAACTACAAGCTGTACATGCCAATCCGCGGCATAGAAACACGTGTGATGCAGCGCGGAGGCAACGGCGCGCCGATGTTCCGCCGCTCTTTCACTGTGGACCGTCCGGTACGTTCGGCAAAACTCTTCACCTCCGGCCTCGGCATATACGACCTCTTTATGAACGGTACCCGCGTGGGACATGAACAGCCCGACGGCAGCATGCGCTACGAGGAACTGAAGCCCGGACGCACCGACTACAACCACCGTGTACCCTATTCCCTCCACGACGTGACACGTCTTATTGCAGATGGCGAAAACGCTATGGGAACCATCGTGACCGACGGATGGTGGCGCGGCGACGTGGCACACGGCGCATACGGCAATCCTGAAGTGGCATTCATCGCCAAACTCCATATCATTTACGAGGACGGGACAGAGGAGACCATCGTGTCAGACAGCTCATGGGCTTCCTCAAGATCCGGAGCCATGCGCAGCGGCGACATCTACAACGGCGAGATATACGACGCCCGGCTTGAAAGCGACTGGGCCACCGGATCCTACAACCAGTCGGGATGGAACGCGGTGGAATTCAGCACCGATTTCAAAGGTGCGATCCAGGCATTGCAGACACAGCCCGTGGAAGAGCTTACCGAACACATACGCACCCCGCAGAGCGCCACCATATTCAAGACACCGGCACTGACCACAGGAGATTTCGGCATGATCGACGTGGTAAGCAAAACCGACGGCAAAGGCACCGTATCCCTCAAAAAGGGTGAAAGCGTGATCTTTGATTTCGGACAGAATTTTGCCGGATGGGTGGAATTTACTGTAAAAGGGGCACGCGGCAACCGCATGCGCATGCGCTACAGCGAGATGCTCAACGACACCGGAGAGAAATCGCGCGGCAACGACGGACCCGGCGGAAGTCTCTATCTGCTGAATCTCCGGAGCGCAAACGCCGAACTGTTCTATACCCTCGCCGGCCGTGAAGAGGGTGAGACATACCGCCCCACAATGACATTCTTTGGCTTCCGTTACTGCGAGATCACGGCAACAGACGACATAGAGATAATATCGGTAAAAGGTGTGCCTGTGAGCACACGCATGGCCGACACGGGCACATTCGAGTGCAGCAGCGAACCGGTGAACCAACTGTTCAGCAACATCGTTTGGAGCCAGCGCGGCAACTTCCTGAGTATACCGACAGACTGTCCGCAGCGCGACGAACGCCTCGGTTGGGCAGCAGACACACAGATCTTCGCACGCACGGCATCCTACAACGCCGACGCCGCCACTTTCTACCGCCACTGGATGGAAACCATGCGCGACGGACAGAGCAGCGAAGGAGCCTATCCCAACGTATCACCCTGGGAAAGCTGGGACGGCCATGGAGCCGGAGCCTGGGCTGACGCCGGAATCGTAGTGCCCTGGACTGTTTATCTCATGACAGGCGACAACACCATCATAAAGGAGAATTACCAGTCGATGGAGAAATATATGGACTGGCTGTCACGCCAGAAAGGTGACGGCTACTCATACAACGGCGCCGGCACCACCTATGGCGACTGGCTCTCCTTCGTCAATACAGACTCCCGCTATGTGAGCGTATGCTACTACGCATATGACGCCCTGATGATGGAGCGCATGTCGCGTGCGTTAAGTACAGCCGATGGCGACGAATATGACCTCAAGGCGCAGAAATACCGCACACTCTTCAACAATATCAAGACAGAGTTCGGCCGACGCTACCTGAGCCGCGGAACACCCACACAACGTACCATGACAGGCTATCTGCTCGCCCTCAAATTCGATCTGCTTCCCGATGACGATGCAAGGAACAGCACGATAACACTGCTAAAAAATGCCATAACCAACAACAAGGAGACCCTCAACACAGGCTTCGTTGGTACAGGCATACTCAATCCCACCCTGTCGGAATGCGGACTTACCGACAAGGCATATAACCTCCTGCTGCAACGGCGGTGCCCGTCGTGGCTCTATAGTGTCGACCAGGGAGCCACCACCACATGGGAGCGTTGGGATTCCTATCGCCTCGACAAGGGATTCGGCGACTATTCCATGAACTCTTTCAACCACTATGCCTATGGCGCGGTAGGAGAATGGATGTACCGTTTCATGGCCGGTATCGACACCGACGAGGAAAATCCAGGCTTCACAAACATCATCCTGCGTCCGACACCCGACACACGCGAGAAACTCCCTGACGGACAGGAACGCATAACCCACGCATCCGCAACCTATGAGTCGATCCGCGGACATATCTCCTCGGCATGGGAAAGCGGCGAACAGTTCACATACAAAGCCGAAATACCTGCCAACACCACAGCCACCCTCTACATGCCGATAGCCACACCTGACGACGAGATATTCGAAGGCGCACTTCCCGTTGAAGAGGCAGAAGGGGTGGAAGTCATAGGGCGTGACGACACTCACGCAATCCTGCGCGTGGCTTCCGGCAAATACAGTTTCACACGTAAGGAAGGCGCAGGCATCGACAATGTACTCGTCGGAAACACCCGGGTGACCGTTTATCCCAATCCCACCCGTGACATACTGCACATCGCAAGCGACTGCGAGATCGGCTCCGTCACACTGTACGACACCGCAGGTCCCGCCATGCTCCATGCCACCGAAAACTGCACCACTCTTGACATCTCCACCCTCCCCTCAGGGCTGTATATCCTCTCCGCTGATACGGCCGACGGCCCGTTCGTCACCAAAATAGTGAAGCAGTAAAACATCCCTGAGATAATCAAAATTCGCGAATTTTGACACACCCTCATTAATAAAATCCCCGCATCAGGCGCCAGAAACAACAAGTCCTGTCAACGCCCGATGCGGGGATTATTTTACGCGTGTATTGTCTGTCAGTCGGCGGAAGTAAAGCCGACAAGAAGCATGTCGGTCTTTGCCTCGCCGCTGCGTCCGAGTTCTATCGGTTCGTCAAACCTGTAACCCGTAGCCACCTCCTCTGCGAAAGAAGGGAGATCGCAGGCTGCTATCACGAGCACACCTTTTTCAGGATGATCCACATCAAAGCGGTGCAGGCGGTCATCAAGATAATATCCGAGAGTGAAAAAACGCTCCATACGGCCGTAACGGAAAGCATACAGCCCCTCCTGTGCGGGCACAGCCTCCTCTATGCGGTGCGCCATATCGCGGTCTGACTTGTAATTCATGCAGGCCGGAAGCGACGCCCCCTGCACCATCCAGTAGAGAACCAGAGTGAACACCATGCTACCCATTGCGGCAGAGCGCGGTGACCGGCGCAGAAGAACCCAGATCAGCGTTATCGCAGACAGAAGTGTGAGATAACATACCGCCGACGGGAGTATACGGGTGCCCTCAGCTGCGAAACCATTGAGAATCATCGCTGTGGATCCGCTTCCGAAAGGTGCTACCGCTCCCGACATCACCGACAGAATTGCCAGGGGAGCAATAACCCCGAGAACGGCCAGTATCCATCCGTAAACACGCACACATGCAGGAGCGATACTTATTAGGCGACGCAGATAAAGCGCCATGAAATATGCCATGAATGGATACATCGGGAGCAGATACACGCTCCGTTTACTTTTGGGGATGCAATAAAATACAAACACAAGCAGCGCGGCAAGCATGGCGAAAAGTTCCACCGGATCCATGGCGCGCAGACGCTGCAGCAGGTTGCCGCTCCCTTTCTTTATATGTCGCCAGGGGCATGCGAACAGGCTTATGAGCAACAGCAACGTATAGGGAGCTAAGCCCGACAGAAGCGAGGTGAAATTATACAGCACCGAGTGTTCATGCGATCCATATGTCATGCTGCCTGTGAACCGGCCGAAATTCTCCTCAAGCACAAGTTCAAGAAACGGCTCACCGCCACGGGCATAGGCGGCCACATACCACAATGCCGGAAGCAGAAGCGACAGCAATCCCGAGAGAGCGAGGCTGACAGTGGTCTGCACGAAACCGCCCCCCTTTATCAACCGGAAAACAAACAGTACCATACACGGAAGCAACATCCCGATCGGCCCTTTGGTAAGCACCGCGCCGCTCATAAAAAGCGCGGCCACCACAGAGGGCATCCACGTGCCGCGGGGATGGCGTTCCCACTGACGGTACAGCGCATACAAAGCGCCCACTATGAAAAAAGTAAGCAGCATATCCACGCGGCATATGGTGGCCGCACGGAACACCTCGAACGCACCTGCGCATACCAGTGCCGCTCCCAAAGCCACTCCCCCCGGACTGCGCCGCGAAAAGAAGCGGAAAGTCATCATCACCATCGCAATGGCGGATAGTGCCGAGGGAAGGCGGCTAAGAAACTCCGTGACATGCCCCCCATTGAGCCATCCGAGCAGCGCTATGCACCATGCGAGCATTGGCGGCTTGTATGGTATGTCGGCACCGAAACTCACAGGCAATATCCAGTTGCCCTGATTGAGCATGGAGACTGCGACAATGGCCTCACGCGGTTCCCCTTTGGTTGTAAACAGCGTTTCCGACAGAAACGGTATAAAAGTGGCGATGAGAAGCCCTGCCAAAAGCAGGGTTTCCCATCGTGCTGTACTCTTGTCGATTACAGAAGCTGAATGTGACACTATCTATATTTTTAATCTTATCGGACTGTTAATTCCCAAACGAAAGAGTGGTATAGTAATTTCCGGTATAATTGGAATTAAACGAGAGATTTACATACCTGCCACCGGCTCCATACCATGTGGCGGATATCACGCCCCCGCTGTTGGTAGTCTGCACCGGCATGCCGTATTGCGCCGTGAAGGCAGCATACAGATTGTTGTACCGGCTGAGATCATAATAGCTCGTAGGGCAGGTGAATTGCGAGCCGGTAAGCACTCCGTTCGTATAATACAGCGCCGCATCAGGCCAGTAATAGTTCATCTGGGGCACATCGTTGAGATACACGACATTGTTGCCGTAGCTGCTCACAGTATATCCATTGTTGACCAGAGCGTTTATGCTGGCAGTGATGGCTGTGCCGAGAGCAACCCCGAGGATGGTGCCGAAAACCGGTCCGCCACTTACATAATGCCACCGTGGAGGGGGCACGGGACGGTGATAGGCGCCGAAGAAAGGCACCGGATGGCGGTAGCCGTGGGGATGCGGACGGGGAGGACGCGGCGGACGATGGGGCCTGGGAGGCCTGGGAGGTCTCTCTGGGCGGGAAGGACGGTAATGATCATTGCCTGGGCGGTGATTCCCTCCTCCGGGGCGATGACTGTTGTTACCTTCCGGACGTTCAGGACGATGCTGCTGCCCTCCGTTGCCGGGGCGCCCATTGGAAGTGCCGTTGCCGGGACGGGTGCCGGGATTTACGGGACGGGTATGGTTGGACGACGCGCCGTTGTTGGTCGGGCGGGAAGTGCCGTGCGACGGACGGTTGGCGCTGTGTGAAGATGACGGACGGTTGCCTACGTTGCCGGAGGGACGGTTGGGAGCGCTCGCTCCCGAGGAGGTGCTGTGCCCTCCCCTGCCTCGCGTCTGGGCATCGGCAACAGGAGCCGCCACCATAGCGAAAGCCAACAGGAAAGCTGTTACTGTCTGGACGAATTTCTTCATTTTTCGGTCCTCCTTTCTATTATTTTTCACGTTATACTTTTTTAGATTGCCTAAAGGTGCGAAAGGTTTAACCGGCCTTGTATTTTCAGCTTTTTTAGTAACTTTGCCGCATAGTCCAATGATAATTATGAAACATACCGTAATACGGCTTATCGCAGCCACAACAATAATAATTTCACTCTCTTCCTGTGACAGACACACCGCGGCTATCGACGCCCTTGTGACCGAACTCAATTCACCGGTGTTCCGCGCCGAAGAGGCCAAGACCGGACTGTTCGATGACTCGAATGCGGAAATAGACGGCAACAGACTGGTAATAACATTTCTCTGCCGCCCATACATAAATCTGTCTGACATAACCGAGGATCAGCTTCCCGGACTAAAAGCATCGGCAGAGGATGAGTTCAGACGCAATCTGGTGAACGAGAAATTTCTTGACGGACTTGAGGCTTTGCGCCATGAAGACATGAAACTGCTGATGGTATGGCAGGATGTCAACGGCAAGAAGATCGAGATAGAGATAGACCCTGCCAAAGTCCTTCCTGAGGAGTGACATTCACATGCCGGCGGTCAAACTGCCGTGTCTGTTTTCAACCCTTTCTTGAGCCATGCTCCGCTCAGAAGACGCCACAGGAATATCATTCCCCTGAAACATAACTCTATGCACATGGCGAGCCATACACCGTCAAGTCCCATTGAGGGAGCGAGCAATGCGGCGATAGGGAGACGCACAAGCCATATGCTCGAAAAATTCATGGCAGCCGGCACGATAGTGTCGCCTACCCCCACCATCACTCCATAGGCCACGATCGAGGCCGCGAACATAGGCTCTGCCCAAGCCTCTATACGCAGCGCCGAAACGCCAAGGCTCTGGATGTCGGCCACAGGTGAAAGCAGCTCCATGACAGCAGGAGCGGCAAGCCACAGTATCACACCCATTACTGTCATAACCGCCATCCCAAGCCCCACCGTAAGATACCCGAATTGCCTTGCGAGATCCTTGCGTTTCGCACCGTAGCTCTGTCCCACCAGTGTGGTGGCGGCGTCGCCAATACCATAACCGGGCATATAGCAGAGAGCCTCGGCCGTAACGGCAAACGCATTGGCGGCTATCGCCATCACCCCCAAAGGCGCAACAATCACGGTAACCACGATCTGCGCCCCGCATATCACACCATGCTCCAGGGTCATGGGAGCAGAAACTCTCAAGGCATTGCGCAACACTGTGCCTGTAGGGAGAAAATCGCGCCAGTCGCGATGACGCGTGTATGGCCGTATGTCACGTCCTGCAGCACGCCTGCCCACAATAGCGAGATCGGGCTGACGCACGCACGCATACCACAACATGAGCGCTGCTGACACAATCTCCGCACACACCGTGCCCAAAGCGGCGCCAAGAACTCCCAGCCCTAACCCCGGAATATGTAACGATGCCCCGGCAAGCAGAATCTCACGCGACGGGAATATGAAGAAGAAATTAAAAACCACATCAAGCAGGCACATAAGCACATTGACGGCGCCGGCCACCTTCATATTGCCTGACGCACGCAGCACTCCCCCGCCAAGATAGTTCAGGGTAAGCAACGGCAAC
Organism: uncultured Muribaculaceae bacterium; assembly: GCA_949742535.1. Lineage (GTDB taxonomy): Bacteria > Bacteroidota > Bacteroidia > Bacteroidales > Muribaculaceae > UBA7173. The sequence continues at coordinate 27,009 of CATJQX010000118.1, forward strand.
GAAGCCACAAACACCATAAAGTAGACCGACGCCCCTTCACAGACCTTCCCCTCTCCCCCGAGCCAATGGGGCAGCGGAACCGCGATGGCGCATCCTATCACAGCCATCACAAGACCGAACAGGACGGCTGAACCCAACCCCTGCCTGAGCACGGAACGGGCGCTGCTGTAATCGGCCGCACCTATGCGGTGCGCCACCTGCACCGAAAAGCCCACCATGGCCGAAGAACACAATCCCCAGAAAAGCCAGAGGCTTGTGCTTACAAGCCCGACCGCCGCGCTGTCGTCGGCACCGAGGCGCCCCACCATAGCGGCATCGATATACTGCATCAGAATACTCGAGAGCTGCGCCATGATGGCCGGCCACGACAACTGGGACGTCAGCGACAGACGCTGACGGAAACTCAACGGAGCTCCGGACTGAATCAATTTAAGCAAGGCAGATCAATTCAAATTCACCCATTCAATCATGCGGCGCAACCCCTCTGCAAGAACGCTGCGCGGACATGCTATATTCAACCTTATATACCCCTTGGCGCCATACATGTCGCCGGGATTCACCCACACGGCTGCCTCCTCCACAAGACGCCGCTCAAGTTCCTCGGCAGAGATGCCGAGAGCCGTTATATCCACCCATGGCAGATAGGTGGCCTCAAGTTTGGTTACCGGGCATTGCGGCAACCCCTCCCTGAGCATCCTCACCGTCATACGGTAGTTTTCCCAGAGATATTCGCGCAGTTCCGTGAGCCATTCCTCACCTGCCGGCGTATAGGAAGCCTTCAGAGCCTCCACCCCGAAGGGATTCACATCGCACACCTCGTTGATATTGATGGCACGGTCCACAAGCGCACGCACCTCTTCGTCGGGACACACGATATTGGCGATCTGCAGTCCCGCTGTGTTGAAAGCCTTTGAGGGAGAAAGGCATATCAGGGCGGAAGAGGCGCCGGCGTTGACTTCGGCATCGACAATGCCATATGGTACATATGACGTACCGGGCGCTGTAAGCTCACAGTGTATCTCGTCGCTCACCACCCTCACACCGTGCCGGCGGCAGATCTGCGCCACACGCGTAAGCTCGGCATGCGTCCACAGCCTTCCGGCAGGATTATGGGGGTTGCACAGCAAAAGCATTCCAACATCATCACGCGAGCACTTCCGCTCGAGGTCATCGAAATCAATCTCGTATGTGAACAACCCGTCGGCACAGTCAATTCGCCTCAGCGGGCTTTCCACAATGAGGCAGCCGTTGTTTCTTATCGATGAGAAGAAACAATTGTAAACCGGGGTCATCACCAGTACACCTTCTCCGGCCGGCACAAGTGCCTTGATTATGGCGGAAACCGCCGGCACAACACCAGATGTATAAATGACATTCCGACGGTCGAACCTATAGCCGTGGCGGCTTTCAAACCATCCGGTAAGCGCATCGTAGTAATCGTCGCCGACAAGCGTATATCCGAAAACACCATGATCGACCCTGCGTTTTAAGGCGTCGGTCACAACAGGAGCGGTGCGGAAATCCATGTCGGCCACCCAGAGGGGTATAACCTCCCTGCTACCGGCCGAATCCCATTTATAGGATCCGCTTCCGCGGCGGTCCACAATCTCGTCGAACCTGCTCATAACTCGGTTTCTATGACACAATCGGCAGGCGCGATCACGTTGGCGTCGATAATAATCTCACCTATCGCAAGTGCCCTGATATGGCCGCTACGTGGATTCTTGACACTCACGATGGCGGAATTCACTGTCGCCTCAACGGTGCTGTCCTCGAAAGCGAGATCGCTCTCATCGCCCATCTCACAGTCTTCCATCACCAGTCCCTCGGCATAACACAAAGGCTGTGTCCCGTTTATCTTGCATCTTACAAGACGGAGATTTTTGGAATGCCACCCGAGATACTCGCCGTTGATTTCGGAATCGTAGATGGTCACATTCTCTGTTTCCCAGAAAGCGTCTTTGGAGTTTATGACCGCGTTGCGGATAACCACGTCGCGGCAATACTGGAAGGAGTAGTTGCCGTCCTGGCGGTAGCCGTCGATGTCGATGTTCGAGCTGTGCATGAAAAGATAATCTGCATTGGCGACTTTCACTCCGCGCAATTTCACGTTGCGGCAACCCCAGAGTGTTTCCTGCGCATCGGGGATCTCCACATCCTCGATATCAAGATTCTCCATTTCACGGAACATCTTGGGAGCGTCGACTTTAGTATGCTTCATCACCAGATCGCGGGAATACCACAAAGCCGCCCTCGCACCCGGAGTAAACGTGCAGTCCACTATCCTGAAGCCGTCGGTGTGCCAGAACGGATATTTACCCTCGAACAGGCAACGCTCAGCAACGATACCGGCCGTGCGCTTCAATGCCGATTCACCGGCATGGAACACACAGTCTGTCAAAGCCACATCTTTCACGGCAAACAGTGCGCGCTCCCCTCCGAACTCTTTTCCGGAAACACTCTTCATATCTTTTTCCTCTTTCATTGTCTTCATTTTCTGGTTTATCATTCCACACTGCCCATCGGTCATGGTTTGTGATTGCAAAATTACGCAACTTTCACTCCACGCGCAATATCATAATCCACGCTAAACCTACCATTTTTCAGCGAGCGGCGCCAAACCATACCTGACATAAGTTTGTTTAACATACGGAAACAAAAAATTAAAAACTTTATCAACATGAAAGAACATCTCACCATCGCCCTGGTGGCACATGACCACAGAAAAGCCGATATGGTAGACTGGGCGAAGTATAACGCCGAATATCTTTCAAAACATCATCTGGTATGCACCGGCACCACCGGAGGCCTGATCAAGAAAGCCTTCGACGAAGAAGGGGTACAGGCAAACATAGAGTGCATGAACTCCGGACCGATGGGAGGAGACGCCGAAATCGCCGCCAAAGTGGTGCGAAACGAAATAGACCTGGCCGTATTCCTGATCGACGACCTCAATCCACAGCCCCACGAAGCTGACATTCAGATGCTTCTGCGCCAGTGCCGCCTTCACAATGTGCCGATCGCCTGCAACCGCGTAAGTGCAGACCTCATGATATCGAGCACCCTCTGGAATGACCCGGCGTATCATCCTGCCGCACAGAGCTATACGGAATTCCATCGCACCCCCGAGAATACTCCTGAACCTAAACAGAACAACTGCGGGGAGGGACAGGACACATAAATTAAAAAAAATTTGCAACCGGGAGAGCCAAAAAGATGTTGAATAGTTTGGATGAATGTTAAAAACTTTTTAACTTTGTGGCCAAACAATAAACAGAGAAATTATGAAGAAGGTTATTTTGTTGACAGCTATTGCCTTAAGCTCGCTCTGCGCATCCGCTCAGACCACAGTGGCAGGCAGCAAGTTTACCGACAACTGGAGTTTCACTCTCAAAGGTGGCGCCGTTCTTTCATCCAAGGCTGTAGGCAGCCACGGGTTCTGGAAAGATGGCCGCGGCGTAGTAGGTGCAGAACTCCGCAAACAGATCACACCGGTCCTCGGTCTCGGTGCCGAAGGTGAATGGAGCATCAACACCTCCTCCTGGTATCCGGTAAAATCAGCCAACGTATTCGACCATCAGTATGTCGGTGTGTTTGGCGCATTGAATCTCTCTAATGCTTTCGCTGGCTATGCCGGCATGCCGCGCGTGTTTGAAATGGAACTCGTGGCAGGTACCGGATGGCTGCACGCATATTATCCCCACACTACTTGCGACGACGGCAACTCCTGGGCAACCAAGGTAGGTCTGAATTTCAACTTCAACCTCGGCGCAAGCCGCGCATGGACACTCGCCGTGAAACCCGCATACATCTGGAACATGAACGGCAACCCCAGCCCCAACGTGCTCGGATATGCCGCCGACTACAACGCCAACTACGGCGGTCTGGAGCTCGAGGCTGGTATCACCTACCACTTCGGCAACTCCAACGGCACACACCACTTCGTTGTTGTCCGTCCTTATGACCAGAACGAGATCGACGCACTCAACGCACAGATCAACGCACTCCGCGCTGACCTCGACGCATGCGGCGCCAACAACGCTGCCCTGCTCGCACAGCTCGCCGACCTCCAGGCCCAGCTCGACGCCTGCAACCGTCGCCCCGCTGCCGTTGAGAAAGTTGTCAAAGACCTCAACAACATCCGCTATGTGTTCTTCAACTGTGGTTCTTCCACAATCCAGGCCAACCAACAGCCCAATATCGCAATGGTTGCCGATCAGCTCAAAGAGAACAAGAGCGCTACTGTAACCGTAAAGGGTTACGCTTCGAAAGACGGCTCTCTCGCATTCAACAAGAAGCTCGCCCAGCGTCGTGCGGAAGCTGTGAAGAAAGCTCTCGTAAAACGCTATGGCATCGCTGCTGACCGCATCCAGGCAGAAGGCATGGGTATCGGTGACCTCTTCGAGGAGAACTCATGGAACCGCGTAAGCGTATGCACAGTTAACGAATAAGCATTAACCGCATATAACACAAAACCGTGGCGTCAGCTTTCAGAACTGACGCCCCGGTTTTGTTTATCCTACAGAAAGAGTTAAAAAACTGCTTGCATGCGAAGTTGCGTAGCTCGGGGCTGAGAACGAGTAGCGGCAAAAGGAAGCATCTTAAAATAGGACACACTACTCCATTATAAGTATATGAACAAATTAATCTACATACTCTCTGTGATTGTGGTGATAACCATGAGCTGTTCCCGCAATACATACAAATTTCTTCCCAACGAAAGAGGCAGCATGGACATGGCAGCTACGCAAAACGACGAGGATGTAGCGGTTCAAGAACCGGCCTGGACATACTATGAGCGGCTTTCACTCGCTCTGGGATGCGACTCCAACTGCATCGGCATAAGTTCAGACATGACACTTCCCGACTGGTACTCCGGATGCTTTGTTAACGACAAAGACCGTCTGACCATCAACGTGATCGGAGACTCGCTCCAGCTCAGGAAAATGCTTCAGGATATGCTTCAGGGAGACGAGTTTGACATGGGCATGGGATTGTACAGTTGTAACGAACAACGAGACGTGACCAATTCGCTCATGAACACCGTGGAACGCAACTCCATACGCATGAACATAAGTTGCAGCTCGAATGTCGACGGAACCGTGAGCGTGACAATAGAAGCCCCAAACGACTCTGCGATAGAAGCATTCAGAAAAGGGGTGTTCGACTCCCCGCTATTACGGTTCAAACGAGCCGACAAAGTGGGAATAATTCTTGAAAAAGAAGAAATTGAAATCAATGAACCGCAACCCGACAGACACTCTTATATCACACATGAGACGCCGCCGCAATTTCCGGGAGGCGACAATGCCATGATCAACTATATCTATGACAATCTGAGGTATCCCCAAGAGGCATATGATGAAAACATTCAAGGCAGGGTTGTTTTGCAGTTTCTTGTTGACAAGACCGGAAGTGTTGATTCTATTAAAGTGGTGAAGAGCAAGGATCCTTATCTTGATGCGGAAGCCGTTAGAATAGTGAAGTCTTTCCCGAAATTTACCCCCGGCAAATCCAATTCAATTCTAATCAATCAATGGATCGCGTTGCCTGTTATGTTTAAAAAGACTGATTATGACGATAGGATAAACACGAAATACCCAGCCTTTCAATATGACAATGGCGATGATTATGTCAGAGATGGCCTTTACCGCATAGTAAACGGGAGAGGAAAGATTGGATATGCCGATGAGACAGGAAATACGGTGATAACACCCAGGTTTTCATTTGGATTCCCTTTTGAAAACGGGAAAGCCAAAGTCACTGACTCCGGACATGAGAAAGAAGTGGAGGGAAGCCGGGGCGAATACCATTGTTGGGAAAGCGATGACTGGTATTACATTGACAAACACGGTCGGAAATTAGACTTCTGAAATTACCGCATTAAAAAAGCGGTGGTGCCAGAGAATGCGCAGATTCTGACACCACCGCCTTTGTTATTCCATGTTACCGTTGTAAGAAATTCACTCCTCTTTTTGAGCGGGCTTGTCGGCTGACTGCGGCTTTTTAGGACGCGAACATGGAAGAGTAAAGATGAACTCAAGACCTCCACCTTTGCGGTTGCGCACTGTGATGGAGCCACCCATTGTAATGATGCTGCTTTTGACAATAGGTAGTCCGAGCCCGGTACCTCCAGCCTTGCGCGACCGCCCGGAATCCACACGGTAAAAACGGTCAAACAGATGCGGGATATGCTCATCTCCCACTCCGGTTCCGTTATCGTAAAAAGCGAATGTCATATAACGGTCGTTACGACCTAAGAGCTCTATACCCATTTCGGTACCTTGCGAATAGGCGGCACTGTTTTTGATCAGGTTCTGGAGCACAGAATTAAGCAACCCTTCGTTGCCGAAAATGTTGCAACCCACAGGTATGTTATAGCGGAAATCCATTCCATGTATAATACCGGACTTCGCAACATCATCGGCAAGAGTGAATATTGTGGAATGGAAATCAATCTCTTTGATAGGTATGCTGTTGCCAGACTCGTCAAGACGTGTCATAGTAGACAGGTCGTTAAGCATTGACACAAGACGCTCCACATTTGCCTGTGTTTTCCCAAGAAAATGCGCACGATCCTTTTCCGGCATATCAGGTTGATTGATAAGCATCTCTATATATGCCTTGATTATTCCTATGGGGGTTTTCAGCTCATGGGATATATTATCCGTGAGCATTTTTTTCATATTGTTTTTCTCCTGAGTGGCTTTCAGGGCGATAACATGTTCACGCTCACGCCTTACGTTAGCCTGCATGCGCGAATTATAAATAGCCACAATCTGGCGTGAAATCTCACCGATCTCATCGGAGGGAAAATCTCCCATAGGAATAAAATCCTTGTCTGATGCCGCACGCTGTGCGAAATCATGTAGGAGTGTCACATTCTTGGCCTGATGCGACGTTGTGATATAAGCCAGAAGAGTGCCTAAAGCACCTACCATAAGAATAGAAATCCATATGATGGGATCTATCGAAGCTGCTTGTGTGATCTTGGTGGAACGCGGCACTGCCACACGTATGTCAAGAGCGCCATCGGCCGTTATACGGCTGGAATAGTAATATAGTTTCTTTCTTTCGACTCCGAGATCCTTATCCATCAGACGCAGCAGACGCGTACCGTCGCTCTGGCTTACACGCCCATGCTCGAAAGCTGTCTGCGGAACGGCATACCTCCCCTCTCCCACTACCGCTATCTGCCTGCGCGAACGCAGGTCATATACCTGTATGACGATATCAGACAGGTATGTGTCATCCAGATATTTCTTTACAAACGCGATTGTCTGACGCAAGTCGTTGACCGAGGTCTGCGCGTCGGCGATGCTGGAAGCCGCCAGGTCTATACGTTCTACAATGCTTTCGCGCCGGAACTTATGCTCTTCCCGTACCACAAGATAGGCAAATCCGAGCAGCACAGCCCAGATACAGCCTGCCGCAACCAGAAAAAGCCGCAGATGATATTTTATACGACGTTTCATCCGGCTATCCGCAAAATCAGTTCACTTCCGCTTTGAAACCGTATCCGAATCCCAGGCGTGTGATGATATTCTCACCATACACCCCGAGTTTCTTGCGCAGGCGCGCCACATTGGTATCTATAGAGCGGTTCGTGACCTGTGCATCCCACACCTGGTTCATGATTTCCGCGCGCGAATGTATGCGCTCACGGTGGTTGAGGAAGAAATGCAGCAGATCAAACTCTGTTTTGGTAAGCCCTATGTCTTTCCCGTTTATATAACACACTTTCTCGTTGCGGTCGAGACGCAGGTTTTTGAATGTGATATCCGGCTCGTAATGCGGCTTCGGGGATGCCAATACCACGGGGGGCTGCTGCATATAGCCTATAGGCGTGATCGACTGGGTACGGCGTAATACGGCGCGCACACGGGCTATGACCTCGCCGATATTGAACGGCTTGGTGATATAATCGTCGGCGCCTATGTTAAGCCCCATGACCATATCGTCCTCCCCGTCAAGAGCCGAGCAGAAGATTATGGGCACATTCTCGACCACAGGGTTGTTGCGCACACGTTTGGCGAAATCGAAACCGCTCAGACGCTCCATCATTATGTCCACTATCATCAGATTGTAGACAGACAGATCGTAACCCAGCGCGGTCTCTGCACTATCGGCGGTATCCACTTCATAGCCCTCCTTCTCAAGGTTGTACTTAAGAATCTCGCACCAGGACTCTTCGTCGTCTATAACCAGTATCCGAACTCTCATATTTGATTGTTTGTAATATTATTGATCCTATGAATTGTCAAAATAAGATAACGTAGCCGCAGTTGCCCCTGCAGCCAAGTTATCACATTTTATGCTCTTTATTTTCTGTTATAAAGGTAATGAGAATATATGGTTTAAATACCGTTCAAGATGTTAAACAACGTTAAACCGACATATCTGCCGAACAAACCGCCCTCCCCGATGTTCTAAAGTTATAATTACTATATTTGCACTGTGTTTTTTTCATGGTATTAGATTTAAGGTTAAAGATAAATTAAAACAGGCTGTCGTGAGACAGCCTGTTTTTTCTTGTTCCAAACCCTGGCGGCGCATGAACCGTGGCCGGTTACGGAAACTGTCAGAATTTCTGCATGTCAACCAGATGACGGTAATATCCGTTCATGGCCAGAAGTTCGTCGTGCGTGCCTCGCTCCACGATACGGCCTTCATGAAGAACACATATCAGATCGGCGTTTTTGATGGTGGACAGACGGTGGGCTATCACAATGGTCGTGCGTCCGTCCATCAGGCGTTCCAAAGCCTCCTGCACAAGTTTCTCGCTTTCCGAATCAAGCGCCGACGTGGCTTCGTCAAGTATCAGCAGCGGAGGATTCTTGAGGATAGCGCGCGCTATTGATATACGCTGGCGCTGTCCTCCCGACAAACGGCATCCCCTGTCACCGATATTGGTGTCATAGCCCTGCTCCGAGGCCATGATGAAATCATGTGCGTTAGCCACTTTGGCAGCCTTTACCACATCCTCCATAGTGGCGTTTTCCACGCCGAAAGTTATATTGTTGTAAAAACTGTCGTTGAAAAGTATGGCTTCCTGGTTCACATTACCCATGAAAGAGCGCAGATCGTGAACCCGTATGTCGCGGATATCCACACCGTCGACTTTCACAGCACCTTTCTGCACATCATAAAAGCGGGGCAAGAGATCTGCCATAGTGGATTTTCCGGACCCCGACTGACCAACCAGGGCTACAGTGGCGCCTGCCGGCACATCAAGGCTCACATCGTGGAGCACTTCATTGTCGCCATACGAGAATGTCACGTCATCATAGGTGATGCGTCCCTGCAGATCCTTTATCTCTTTCGGGTGCGCGGGATCCTTTATCGGATTTTCCGCGGCGAGTATCTTATCCACACGCTCCATCGAGGCCAGGCCTTTCTGGATGGAATACATGGCCTTGCTCAGATCCTTAGCCGGGTTTATGAGCGAATAGAATATGGTCATGTAAAAAATAAAATCGGCCGCATCCATATGGGAATCACCCCCGAGGATGAGTGTGCCGCCGAACCACAGCACTATAGCCACTGCTATCGTGCCGAGGAACTCACTCATAGGATGGGCAAGCGCCTGCCTGCGGGCAATGCGGTTGGAAAGGCGGTAAAACTCCTGGTTCTCCTTATGAAACCGATCCCCCACCTTCTCCTCGGCGTTGAAGGCTTTGATAATGCGCAGACCGCCCAGGCACTCCTCGATGTTTGACATAAGCACTCCCCACTGGTTCTGCTGCGCGAGCGACTGCCTTTTGAGCGCTTTGCCCACACGCCCCATCACCATTCCCGCCAGAGGAAGGAGGATAAGCACAAACACCGTGAGTTTCCACGACAGAAGCACCATTATAGTAAGATACACGAGGATGGAGATAGGGTTTTTGAACATCATGTCAAGCGACTGCATGATGGAGTTCTCTATCTCCGCCACATCGCCGCTCATGCGCGCCATGACGTCCCCCTTGCGGGCTGCCGTGAAAAATGATATAGGGAGTGTCACCATCTTGTCAAACACATAGTTGCGGATATCGCGCACTATGCCCGAACGCATTGGGATTATTATGTACGAGCACAGGTAGGTCACTCCCACCTTGAGACCGGTGAGGATCACGAGAGCCGCCGCCAGACCGGCAAGCGCCAGCGTGGGACCGGCCGTATTTATTGTTTCCTGTATGTAGTAATAGAAGTTGTTCAGCACCACATCCTTTGCATGGTTCCAGTCCCATGCCATAAAGGTATAATGCACAGTAGCGTCTACCTTGAACAGCATTTTCAGGATAGGCACTATGAGGAAGAACGAGAATACGGTAAGGAACGACGCTAAGATATTGAAAAATATGTTGAGTATTACATATTTCTTGTATGGCGGCACAAAACGCCGTATAATTTTGATAAAATCTTTCATCTGCTATGCTGCGAAAACGGGAATATGCCTGTATCAAAGGTAACCACCTCGGCAGATTCCGTAATAGGCTGCAAATTTACGATTTTTTTTTGGGCACCGCAACACCCGCCTGAGTGCCACCCCCATGAAACAACAGAGTGCGCCATACCTTATCGGGGTATGGCGCACGTTATCATATGCTGAAAAAGCCAGTATCTTACTTCACCAGATCCATGCCGCGGCGGATGGCGGCCTCGTTTACAGGTATCAGATGGTGGTGGCGCTCAGGAAGAGCTTTCTTAAGACCACGCACCACAGCCTCGACGGGCACGTCGGGACGCATTTTCAGCAATGCCCCGAGCAATATCATGTTGTAGCTTTTTGCCTGCCCCATCTCTATGGTGGCCTCCATAGCGTCGACAGACACCACGGTTATGTCGGTGCGGGTAGGTGCGCGATGTATGCCGTAAGGATCATATATGAGCACACCGCCAGGTTTTACTTTGCCCTCGAATTTGTCAAGGCTCTGCTGGTTCAGTATTACAGCCGTATCATATGTGTCGAGCACAGGGGAGGAGATTGGCTCGTCGCTGAGGATAACGGTAACATTTGCCGTACCGCCGCGCTGTTCTGGGCCATATGAGGGCATCCATGTGACTTCAAGATTGTTTTCCAGAGCTGCATAAGCAAGGATTTTGCCCATGGAGAGCACGCCCTGTCCGCCGAAACCGGCTATGATAATTTCATCCTTCATGGTTCATTCAGTTTTGTCGGTGTCTTTGATATCGCCGAGAGGATAGTGGGCGAACATGTTTTCTTCCATCCATTTGTTGGATTTCTCGGGGCTCATCTTCCATCCCGACGAGCAAGTGCCCACGATTTCCACAAACGAAGTGCCTTTCTTGGCGCGCGCGTTCAGGAAAGCCTTGCGTATGGCGGCTTTTGCCTTTCGCACGGCAGCGGTAGTGTGCACAGCCTGGCGTGTCACGTAGCAGGTGCCGTCGAGGATGCTCACCACATTGCCGACGCGCAACGGGAAACCGTTGAGATCCACGCGGCGTCCGTAAGGTGTCGTGGCGGTCTTGGCACCCTCAAGCGTACAGGGAGACATCTGGCCTCCCGTCATGCCGTAGATGCCGTTGTTGATCATTATGATCACGATATTCTCACCGCGGGTGCAGGCGTGGATGGTCTCGGCGGTGCCGATGGCGGCGAGGTCGCCGTCACCCTGGTAGGTGAACACCACCTTGTCGGGGTTGAGGCGGCTGACGGCAGTGGCCAACGCGGGTGCACGCCCGTGGGCGGCCTCCACCCAGTCGCAGTCGATGTAATTGTAAGCGAACACCGCGCAACCTACCGGAGCGATGCCGATGGCGTGCTCCTCGAGGCCAAGTTCGTCGATAACCTCGGCAACGATTTTGTGTACTACACCGTGGGAACATCCAGGGCAGTAATGCATTATATTGTCGTCAAGCAGGCGCGGACGTGAATATACCTTGTTTTCAGGCTTGATTATATCTTCGCGTTTCATGCTGTGAAAGTCTACTTGTTAATGAAATCTTTTTTCAGTGCGTCGAGCACCTCCTGTGGATTCGGCACGATACCGCCCATGCGTCCGAAATGGCATACGGGCACACGGTCGCTCACCGCCAGACGCACATCCTCTATCATCTGGCCGGCGTTGATCTCCACACAGAGTATGCCCTTGACATTGCGGGCAGCCTCGCGGATAGCGTCGAATGGGAACGGCCAAAGAGTGATCGGACGGACAAGGCCAATCTTAATCCCCTCCTTGCGTGCATCCTCAATGGCTTTGAGGCAGATGCGGGCTATGGAACCGAAAGCCACGATAAGATAGTCGGCATCCTCGGTGTAGCGGGCTTCGTAACGCACCTCGTTCTTCTCTATCTCGCGGTAAGTGCGCTGGAAACGCTCGTTGTTTTTCTCCATCACGGCGGAGTCAAGTTCCAGAGATGTGACCACATTGCGTTTGCGGCTGCCTTCGCGGCCTGTAACTGCCCACGGGCACTGCTCCTTGATCTGCTCTGCGGTGCGGCGTGGACGCTGCGGTGGAAGCACCACTTTTTCCATCATCTGGCCTACAATGCCATCGGCGAGAATCATTGAGGGGGTACGGTATTTGAAAGCGAGATCAAACCCGAGCGCAACGAAATCGGCCATCTCCTGCACGGTAGAGGGCGCGAGGACAATCAAGTGGTAGTCTCCGTGGCCACCGCCTTTGGTAGCCTGGAAATAATCGCTCTGCGATGGGTGGATGGTGCCGAGACCGGGACCTCCGCGCATCACATTCACGATGAGTGCCGGCAACTCAGACGCCGCCAGATATGAGATACCTTCCTGCATGAGGCTCACGCCGGGCGACGAACTGGAGGTCATCACGGCTTTACCTGTGGCTGCCCCGCCATAAACCATGTTTATCGACGACACCTCGCTTTCAGCCTGGAGCACCACCATACCGGTGGTTTCCCACGGCATAAGCGCCTCAAGTGTTTCAAGCACTTCACTCTGGGGGGTGATGGGGTATCCGAAGTAGCCGTCGGCGCCGTAGCGTATCGCGGCATGGGCTATGGCCTCGTTGCCCTTCATCAATTTTATTTCATCTTTCATATCATGAAGAAGTTGAGAAGTTTAAAAGAAATTTAGAGGTGGAAGATCCTAAACCCGTTACGGCTCATTTCACTATCACCTTGTACACTTCGATGCACGCATCGGGGCACACCATGGCGCAGGCGGCGCACCCTATGCAGGCTTCTTCTTTCGCAGGATAGGCGAAATGATAGCCCCTGTCGTTCACCTCCTTTGGCTGGAGGGCCAGCACGTCGCATGGACATGCCACCACGCAAAGGTCACACCCCTTGCATCGTTCTCTCTCAATAGTTACTGCACCGTGAATCTTAGCCATGTCAGTAAAAAGATTGGTTTTTCCGGTTATATAATCTTAATCACGTAAAATGCGACAGATGGTTTTCCACAAATACTGGAATAGTAGCGGGAAAGCCGCGTCGCTTTCCGAATCACAAAGTTAGCATTTATTTTTTTCTTTGCAACATTTTTAAAATTTTTATAGCGAAATTTTTACAAACCGCCAATCAATGCCCTCTGTGGGGATGTATGTACCCCTATTTCATAACATTTATATCATTGTAATACACATCAGCCCCACCGGGCCATTACGCTACGGCACACAATATTTAAAAGGATTTTGCGAAAATTTGCATCGCGGGAAATTTTTCGTAACTTCGCAGTTACAATCAAGTCACATGACAACGTCATGCCATTTTTTTTGGAACTGACTGACCAGAATTAAAACAAGTATAAACTAAACCGTTACCATGAAGAAACTGTTACTACTGCTTTTCTCTACCGCGGCACTCACCTCTGTCGGCGCGGAGAAACTCACCGGAACCCCTATCGGCACCCAGAAGTGCGTAGACTATGCCACAGGGCAGGAGTCCACGACCATACATACCGTAGAAACATTGTTTGACGGCGATTTCGACACCTATTTCGCCACTTTCGAGCGCTCCTACACATGGGGAGGACTTGATCTGGGCACTCCGCACGTCATAGAACGTGTGGGATGGGCACCGCGCAACGACTACTGGGAAGGTGAGGCACGCGTGAAAATGGCCGTGATACAGGGAGCGAACTCACCAGACTGGCTTGATGCCGTGCCTCTGTACATCATCACCGAGAAAGGCACCGTAAACCAGATGAGCTACGGAGATGTGAACTGCTCCAAAGGATTCAGATACGTGCGCTACGTTAGCCCGTCGAACGTACGATGCAATCTTGCAGAACTTGAGTTCTACGGCCATGAAGGGGAAGGCGACGAATCACATATGTTCCAGTTCTCCAACCTCCCCACTGTGGTGATAAACACTGTTGATTCACAGGAGCCTTACGACAAGGAGCACGATATCGTGTCAAACGTCATAATCCTCAACAACAACAGCTACGACACCGATGCCTCCGCAACCGTGCGTGAGCGCGGAAACTCGTCGCGCACACATCCCAAAAAGCCCTGGCGCATAAAATTCGATAAAAAACAGAATGTGCTTGACGCTCCCGCCAAAGCTAAAAAATGGACACTCATCAACAACCACAGCGACAAGACCCTTATGCGCAACATACTTGCGTTCGAGATCTCACGCCGCATGGGCATGGAATTCACCCCCTACTGCCAGCCGGTGGATGTGGTGCTCAACGGCGAATTCAAGGGATGCTATCAGCTGTGCGACCAAGTGGAAGCCAAACCCGGACGTATCCCTGTAACCGAAATGGAGGAGACCGATATCGAAGGGGAGGCACTTACCGGAGGATACCACTTCGAAATAGACTCGTATGCAGACCAGGAGCCTGCCGGCACATGGTTCTCCTCTGAAAGATCCGGCATACCGGTGACAGTGAAAAGCCCTGATGACGGAGGCACACCCGAACAGTTCGCATATATCTACAACTACTTCAGCCAGCTTGATAAACTCGTATTCTCAAGAACTTTTTCCGACCCGGCCACAGGCTACCGCACAATGCTCGACTTGGACTCTTACCTGCGGTACTTCATATGCCAGGAGATAATCGGCAATGCAGACTGCGTATGGAGCGTGCATATGTACAAAGAGCGTGGCGACGACCTCATCCATGCCGGCCCGATATGGGACTCCGAACTGGCCTTCGACAATGACAGCCGCGTATACCCGACAAACAATCTGAGGGAACTCGTATCGCTCAGCGGACGCGGACCTATTGCCAACGGCATGCTCAATTTCCATAAACGCATATTCAATTCCGACAGCAAGGCAAAGGCACAGCGCTCACAGATATGGTCTATCGCACGCAACGAAAACGACCTCAACGGAGAGTCGCTCTGCGAGTACATTGACAATTGGGCTGAACAGATGAAGACATCTGCCGACCTGAACTTCATGCGCTGGGATGTGCTTGGCAAGCATATCTTCACCAATCCCCGCGCCGAGCAGTCGTTCGAGGAAGCAGTGGAAAATCTAAAGACATACATCAAGGAGCGTATCCCCCGCCTTGACGAAGAATCGTTCCTTGACTACGACCCCGAGGCTGCATCCGTATTACTGCCGGAAGCTGACAAGGAGGTTGCCACTGAACCCGAGATCGTCATCTCAGGCGACCGTGTGGCTCTGGCCGACGGAGGCGCGTTGAGCATATACACCATCGACGGGCGCCTCTGCTTCAAAGGGAAAGGCACAAGCTCATCGCTCATGCCCGGCATCTATATCGTGCGCACCGAAGAAGGGGCATCTGCCAAATTCTCCATCTGACCGTAACAGGTATAACACTTAATATTACAAATCAGTAAAATAGACAATCACATAGTTTGCCGACAAAAATAATTTTCAGTATTTATGTCGGCAAACTTCATTATCACACCATGAATATCATCACAAACAAAATTCTTGTAACTTTCATATGTCTTGCAGGTACGGCCCTGGCAACATACGGCTGGGCACCCGAAAAAGGTAAAATATATGAAATCAGATCTGACAAAGGGCTTCTGCTTGACAATCAGGATAGCAGCGACCCTAATGCCGGTATTTTCATAGCCAAACCGGTAGAAGGCAGCACAGCCCAGGTATGGCAGTTCGTTCCGGTCGAAAACCGTCCGGACGTATATTGTATCATAAGCCCGGTCACAGGTATGGCGATCGACAACGGGGGCAAAGGTGAAAAAGAATGCGATGCTATAATATGGCCGGTAAGCGCTGATAACCGAAACCAACACTGGCGTGTCGTAGAGACCGGAAACGGTTCTGTGACCATCACATCAGACCTCACCGGGTTCAACCTCGGTTCAAGCGACGCCGCTCCTGTAGGGGAACCGGTACGCCACCGCGCAGCCACCGGATCAGCCGGCCAGTCATGGAAAATCATCCCCTCCACTACCAAGATAAAAAACAACGCATTCCGCACCACAAGCGACAAAGACTGGGAGAACGAACGCATATTCGCCATCAACAAGGAACCGGGGCACGCCACATTCATCCCATATGCCAATGTAACGGAAATGACTGCCGATCCCGCATACAGCCATCCATGGGAACGCACTAACTCCAGCCGCTTCATGCTGCTCAACGGGAAATGGAAATTCATCTGGTCAAAAAATCCTGAAGACCGTCCTGCAGATTTCTACAAACAGAACTACAACACCTACGGATGGGACGACATCACAGTGCCGTCAAACTGGGAAATGGAAGGATATGGCACACCGATATATACCAACATAACATATCCGTTCAGGAACAATCCCCCCTTCATACAAGGGCAAAACGGATATACTGTAGTGGAAGAACCCAATGCAGTAGGGTCATACCGCCGCGACTTCACTATTCCCGCCGACTGGAAAGACAAGGAGATCTTCATACACTTCAATGGCGTATACAGCGCCATGTATCTCTGGATAAACGGCAAAAAAGTGGGATACAGCCAGGGTGCCAACAACGACGCCCGCTTCGATATCACCAAGTATGTGCATCCGGGCAAGAACAGCGTGTCAGTGGAGGTATACCGATGGTCAGACGGCAGCTATCTTGAAGACCAGGACATGTTCCGCCTCAGCGGCATACACCGCGATGTATATCTGGTGGCGACCCCTAAGGTACAGCTCCGCGACATGTACCTTACATCCTCGCTCAACGACCGCTTCGACCATGCCACACTCAACGTAAAGAGCAAGATACGCAACCACACCGGGAAAAACGCCCCGGCGTCGGTGCGCGTGTCGGTACTCGATGCATCTGGCAAGCAGCTCGCCCAGTTCACTACCCCGGAGACCAAAGTGGCTCCCTCGCAGGAGATCGCCGTAGAGGGTGTAGCCGAAATCCCCTCCCCCGCGCTCTGGTCAGCCGAGACCCCCAACCTCTATACCGTGAACCTCGAGCTTCTTGACGGGAAAGGAAACGTGACAGAGGCCACCAGTCAGAAATACGGTTTCCGTAAAATAGAGATACGCGACAACAAAGTGTATATCAACGGAAAACTTACCCTCTTCAAAGGCGCCAACCGCCACGACACCCATCCCAAATACGGCAAGGCCATACCCGTGGAAAGCATGATAGAGGATATCCTCCTGTTCAAACGCCACAACCTCAACACGGTGCGCACCAGCCACTATCCCAACGATCCGCGCATGTATGCCCTCTACGACTACTACGGACTGTATGTGATGGACGAAGCCGACCAGGAATGCCACGGCAACCATTCGATCACCAACAAACCCTCCTGGGAGGGCGCATATGTGGACCGGGGCGTGCGCATGGCCGAACGCGACAAAAACCACCCGTCGGTTATCTTCTGGTCGCTCGGCAACGAATCGGGTGGAGGCTGCAATATCACCGCCGAATACAACGCCATCAAGGCCATCGACAACCGCATCATCCACTACGAGGGGATGAATGACCAGGCCGACATGGACTCACGCATGTATCCCTCCATCGAAAGCATGATGGAGACTGACCGCCAGAACCGTGGCAAACCGTTCTTCCTCTGCGAATACGCCCATGCCATGGGCAACGCCATCGGCAACCTCGAGGAGTACTGGGACTACATCGAGAACCATTCACAGCGCATGATCGGCGGCTGCATCTGGGACTGGGTAGACCAGGGACTCAACAAACAGGGTGAGCCTGAGGACCACTTCTATTTCGGAGGTTCGTTTGGCGATTACCCCAACGACAACGATTTCTGTATCAACGGCATAATCACCCCCGACCGCCGCGTGACACCGAAACTGCTGGAGGTAAAGAAAGTCTACCAGTATATCGGATTCAAGCAGACTGGCACGGACAAATTAGAGATCCTCAACAAATACACCCATCTGAACCTCGACGGTTTCTATCTCGAATACACGCTCATGGAGAACGGCAAACCAGTCTCCAAAGGCACTCTCGATTTCCCGTCAGTAGCGCCCGGCAGCAAAATAGACGAGACCTTGCCCCTCAGCCAAAATATGAAGGACAAGGACGCGGAGTATTTCGTGAACTATGAGGTAAAACTCAAAAACGCCACAATCTGGGCACCGAAAGGACACGTGGTGGCCTCCGCACAGTTCGCGCTCAACGACCATCAGAACGCACCCGCCACATTCGACGCCACATCTGCCGAAATCAAGCCGCTTGACACGTATGTGGAAGGACGCCGTTTCCTGCATGCCGAAAACAACACAGTGCGTGCAAAATTCGATAACCGCACAGGGCGCCTCGTAAGCCTCCGCTACGGCGGCCGCGAAATTATCCACGGCATGGAAGGCCCCGGATTCAACTGGTACCGCTCCATCAACAACGATACACGCGACTGGACCGACACACCTGTCGAAGTCAAGGATTTCACATATGAACTGGCTCCCGACGGCAAATCAATCAGAGTTGTCACCGATCTGGAAGCCACAGTAGGATCAGCGAAAGTGCCCCACAGAGTGGAATACACACTTTACGGCAACGGCATAGTCGACATCGACGCCTCTTTCACCCCGTCCGAGCACTCCAACCTTCCCCGTCTGGCACTTCAGACATTCCTGAATCCGGCTCTTGAGAATATAGAGTGGTATGGCCGCGGACCTATAGAAAACTATCAGGACCGAAAGAATGCCGCGAACGTCGGTCTCTACAAGAGCACCGTCGACAATATGCGTGAATACTACGTGCGCGCCCAGAGCATGGGAGGACGCACCGACGTGCGCTGGCTCACACTCACCGACAACAACGGCAACGGCATACGCGTCACACCCGTAGGCACCATCGACTTCACGGCGCTGCATTACACCGATCCCGATCTATGGAATGTGAAATACGGCCATGACCTCGACAATATCCGCCGCGCGGAAGTAGTGCTCAACCTTGACTGCGTGCAGCGCGGTCTCGGCAATGCCAGCTGTGGCCCGGGTCCACGTCCGAAATACAATATCGACGGAGGCAAGACATACAGCTATTCATTCCGCATCGAACCCACGCAGACCTCAAAGTAACACGACCACACACTCTTAAATAATCTACCGGCGCAGATCCCACATAACGGAATCTGCGCCGGTCTGCTATGTCATATCCATAATCCGCACGACTTCTGTTGCCGTCCCCGCCGAGGCCCGGTCTCCATATTGCCGCCCGGTAGATATTACTGTCGGTAAATCTCACCTGTCGACAATGAGAGTGAGCACGCCGGAAGGATCGTAGCATACCTGACGGAACACCGGATCAGCCACATCAAGACTGTAACCGGCCGAATCATGGTGCACACCCTCCACACTGTTCTTGAAACCGTTGTGTTCAAGCAGATGGAACAGCTTGCCGGGCACCACGGCTTTCAGCAACACCGGCGCGAGGGAATAATTCCGGGGAGCGGTGATGTCCACCAGCTGTCCTTTGGAATTGAATTCCATCTCTATGCCGTCGGCAAGCGCTATCTGAAAATCGCCCGATGTGAAGGTTTTCTCGCATTTTACCACGGCATGCCCGTCGCAATGCTTCTGGAGAAACTTACGTGCCTTTGACGGGAGGCTCGAGTAATCCACACCTCCGGAAACCACAGGACCCACGCCTGATAATCCCATAGGTATCTCCTCCGCGCCCGCACGTGGCGCAATGTATTCATATGCCGCATTATCCTGCGCTGAGAGATGAATGCAAAATGCAGATGACAATATCAATGCCACAACCCCGATGTAGTGCCTGAATTCCATAATCTTTTTCATCACCTCGATTTTTTGATGAATAAATGCTCACAATTCCCCCTGTCCGTATGGCAGGGATTTTTTCAGGCGGAATATATATGAAAGAGTGTTGTCATACATATACTTCCGTCTGTAATTGAAACATGTTTGTAATATCAAATGTTCACCGCATCATCATGCTCGAGACGCCTTGTCGCATGGAGGGAATATAGCCACCGGAAATATGGCGTGTGAAAAGCGGCGCGCTATATCTTCCCTGCCACGTTTACAGTATCGGCACCATACTCGCGACTTCTGTTCTCGGCGAACAGACGACGCTCGGTTTCAGAGGGAATGCGCCTGTTTGTGCTGCCGTTGCGCACGAACATATTGCCGTCAGTCATCGCCACAGCCGTTGCCGACGGTTTTACCGAAACAATGAAAATCCATTTGCCATTGACACAATCGAAATCGCCACGGATATGCTCGGCGCTGAGATTCACCCCGCGGTTCGTGCTTCCGAAATGCCGCGTGACACCGTTGGCGAAATGCACCCTGAACTTATCCTGCACATCCACTATGTCATAGTCCTCGAAACTGTCGTTCAGATACCTGAAATCCTCATGCAGTCCGGAAATATCGCCGTTGTCGCGCACACCGATGTAGATGGTGCCTCCCGCCGTATTGAGAAATCCGCAGATCTCCTCCATAATCTCGGCCACCTGCCGTGTCTCGTCGGCATGCATGCGGGCACCGGCAGGATATATCAGTGATGTCTTAAGCTCCACTACATCGCTTTCGTGCGGTATCACGGCATCAGTAGAAGCGGGGCGCAGATTCAGTGTCCTGAAAATCTCCTTTTTCAGATTCCTGCGCTCGGTATCTGTCTGATGTATTCCCTGCAAGAGATTGTAAGCCAGAACCTGACGTGCAAGAGAGACCAGTGACAGCGTCTCCGACCGCAACGCCACATCGTGCAGGTACTCACACTCGTCCCACGGCATTCCGAGCAGGGAAAGCACTTTCAGCTGCACCATGAGATGGTTCACAGCCGGATCCATCCCCTGGTTTTCCACTTTTGCCGACAGATCCCTCACCTTCGCCGCATCGACACGGCCGGTGTCGGCAAAATCAGAAATAGCCTTTATAAGATCCATGCGCAACACGAAATTGCGCTCCGCCACGGCATCCGATACCATTACGGCGAGAATATGGGCGACAGCTATATACCCATAGGTGACAGCCTGATTCTCGGGATGAAGCTGTGACAGGCAATCCACGAGTCGTATAACCTCATTTATATCCTCGTTGTCAAGGAACATATCGGCTTCACGCATGTCAGTCTCAACTATTTCACCGTCGGCACTGACATATGTGTTACCCTCGGCATAATCATACAGGAGGTGGTTCATCGCCTGCTCGCAATAATCCGACTGTTTCTCACAGGCCTCGAGCACTTTCGAAAGAGATGCATTGACGATGATGTTTGTGTCGGGCTTGCTTCTGTCACGTTCCGCGAAATTGATGGTGAATTCAACGACCGTCGATTTTGACAATCCAGGGAACTCCTGCTTAGGTATGGAAAACGTAAAGCCGTCATCAGCAAGGCCAAGGTAGAACTTCGCATTACGCTCTGTATCGGTAATTATCCCTTGCAACGTCTCCCCGTTGTTTTTGAACCGGTTGGCCGTTTCGTAAATGAACGTTGACAGCCGCGAGCGCATGCTGAAACGCAGTGTTTCGTCTTCCTCATCTATGCCGGTCACCTCAGCCTTGAGGAGCAGATACTCCCCTTCCTGAGCCATGAAGGTATAGTCATCGGCACTGACATGGTAACCGACTATATCAACGATGCCAATGACACCCTTCCCCTCATATATCGGATCTTCCACTACGCAATCGAACTCCGGAGGGAAACTATCGGCCCTGCGTCCGGTTACCCTCACAGTCACCTCGTCACCAATAGCCGGCAACTGCTTCCGGGAAGCCACATGCCGCTCACGCACATCCTTTTCAAGAAGAGCGGTCAAAGTCTCTTTCCACATGCGGCGTATGCGCCCCATATTGTGTTCATCAGAGCTTATACGCTCTTCAAGCCTGCCCGGAAGAAGGATCTGTATATCCCTGTCCGGGAAAAATTTCGCAGGGAGTACATTGCGCGACTTAGACGGATTATCCGAACGGCTGATCACGATATCGGAGTCGACCATACGCAGGCTTATGCCACCGCCGTCGAACACGGCCGATACCATTGCGCCCTCCCCTTCCGTGTCGGCCGTGAGGCGGGTGGTACACAACATGGTGATGTTTTCCAGATCTCCCCATGAGAATTCCAGGCGGCTGTCGCAGCGGTCAAGAAGCGAGTCAAATGCCTTTTTGATAAGACGCCGCGAATTTGTCACATTACCTTTGTTGAAAAGCGAGGCATACCGGTAAAGCATGGCGCGGTAAAGCCCCCACCGGGGAAAATCTATATCGGTAGTCAGCAGCAGCTGCATGGCGATGGCTGTGACAAGTTCACGCAACGCACTGTTGTCGGCGTATCCTGAAAAACGGTTCTCGTTGCTGATGAATATGTCGAGCATCTCAATGAACGCCTGACTGAAAAGCTCCATGAAGCTCCGGTCGGCGTGTCGCGCGAGAATCACCTTGAAAATGTCATTTATGTATGTGCGCACCCACACCGGTTCTATTCCAAACAACGCCATCACTATGCGCATCTTCCTCTCCGGCTGATATATGTAGCCGGTAGTGGAAAGACTGTCGACAACCGATACCACAAATTCCTCGGCAGTACCCTGCTCCTTGAGTGTAAGCGCTTCCACGTAGTCACCTGCATGGGTGATGGTTCGGGATATGCGCATGCGGGCGTCGGCGCGTTCCCTCTCCCCGAAATCGGTAAGATAAGGCGAATTTTCTATGAGCCGCGTACAGATTTCAATAAATGCCTCTATCAGCCTGACCTGGTTCGGGTAACGCATCGTCACCCATCCGGGCAGTTCATTCTCTACTATTTCAATAAGTGTGAGTACCCACCGCGGATTGCCCGCCCTGGCTTGAGTGAGCGCCGGCGCAAGGGCCTCGTTATTAAGAAAAATCCTCCTGAGCAACCTCGCTTCCGGCCGGTGTTTTATAACCAACCCGCTGATTTCTTCCGGAGTATAAACCGTAAGCAGTCTGTCGTTGCCATCATCAATAACTGTAAGTTTAAGATAACCAGGCTCAAATCCGTCAACCCGGCATTTGACCATGCTACCACGTTTTAAAGGCGCCGTCGCCGATGTGGGCATACGATGATTAATTCCTTCATTATCATCTATTAAAGTCTGCATGCCGTTATATCGCTCGCTGAGCACCCGGAAAGTATAAATCTCTCCCTGGCGGTAAACCTGTGGAAGCACCCATTCGAGATCCTGCTTAAGCTGTCCTCCCTTATAAAAACATTGCAGTTCCCTGGGTGGAGCAACTTTCTGGAATTTGTATGCCTGTACCTGATAATTGTTTCCTTCATGCTCAACAGTAAGATAAGGACGGCCACGGTCTATAAGCACTCCCATCTCCACTACCGGGAGAGTATATTTCTGATTCTCAACAAATTCCATATAACAATAATATTAGATAAACTGTAAAAAATATATATAATTCCAATCACCAGGCACTTGAACCGGACGCGCCTGCGGCTGAAGATAAATTAAAAGGCGGAACCCGCAAACAGGATTCTTGCAATCCCGGTACTTAGGGTTCCGCCTGTATGATGATTTCCTAATGGTTCAGGGTATTGCCCGGATATTCGTCGAGGGCGTGCCGCAGGGTATCGATAGCCTCGCGCAGATCCTCACGGCTCAGCACATAAGCGATACGGACCTCGTCGCGTCCCATGCCGGGGGTGGTATAAAAGCCTGACGCGGGAGCCATAAATACCGTCTTCCCGTCGTGCGAGAATTCCTCGAGACACCACGCGCAGAACTTGTCGGCATCATCCACCGGCAGACGGGCCACCGTATAAAAGGCGCCCATAGGGATTGGGGAATATACACCGGGGATCTTGTTAAGTTCGTCGATCAGGAATTTGCGGCGGTCCACATACTCGTTGTATGTCTCAAGCATGTAATCTTTCGGAGTATCTATCGAAGCCTCCGCCACTATCTGGCCGAGCAGTGGCGGACTGAGGCGCGCCTGACAGAACTTCATCACATTTCCTTTCAGTTCCTTATGCTTTGTAATAAGGGCGCCAACACGTATACCACATTCGTTGTAGCGCTTCGAAACCGAATCTATAAGCACTACCTGCTCCTCTATGCCCGGCAGATGGAAAGCCGATATGTAGGGCGCGCCGGTGTAGCAAAATTCACGGTATACCTCGTCGGAGAATAGGAAGAGATCATGTTTCTTCACCAGATCACGCAACTGGAGCATCTCTTTCATCGAATAGAGATATCCCGTGGGGTTGTTGGGGTTGCAGATAAGGATGCCTTTTGTGCGCGGCGTGATAAGCTCCTCGAATTTTTCCAGAGGCGGTAGCGCGAATCCCTCGTCGATCGACGAGGGTATGGTTACGATTTTCGCCCCTGCCGATATTGCGAACGCCATATAATTGGCATATGCCGGTTCGGGCACAATGATCTCGTCGCCCGGATCCAGACATGCCATAAAGGCGAACAGCACCGCCTCGGACCCTCCGGTGGTGACGATAATATCATCCACATCCACATCTATGTTATAGGTCTTGTAATAGCCACGCAGTTTTTTGCGCAGAGACAGCAGCCCTTCCGAGGGGCTGTATTCCAAAACCTTACGTTCAATGACCCGCACAGCCTCTATGCCTTGCGGCGGTGTGGGGATATCAGGCTGTCCGATATTCAGATGATATACCTTTATGCCGCGTTCCTTAGCCTTGTTGGCCAGAGGCACCAGACGGCGTATAGGGGAAGCGGGCATCTCTGTTCCCCGCTTTGATACTTGTGGCATATATTAGCTTGTTATTTTTTATAAAATAGATTCCTGTAAAATCTATAAAAGCAGTGTAACGGATAAGTCAACCGACAAAATCGCTTAGGATCAACAAATTTACAATACTGATTGATTTCGTTGACTGGCTTAAGCATACAAAAGTACACATTAATTTGTAAATAGGAAAGAATAAAAAGATCTCCGGGAAACAGATCCGTGATCCGTATCCCGGAGACTATGCTGATGCAGCATAAAGGGAGGCTTACCGCACTGCCACTTTCACAGTCACGCTACCGGCACGCACCAGATATATACCCGGTGAGACAGGCACCGATGCCTCACCTGCTGTGGCACGGACTGCGGCCACACTGCGGCCGTCGGCTGAATAGATGCTGATATTCTCTCCAAGTGCACCTGTCACTTTGATACAGCCGTCGGAGCCGGAAATTGAAACTACTGATTGCGAGAACAATTTGTCAACACCGGAAAGGTTCAGAAGAACTCCGTTTGACAGACGCGACTCACCCTTGTCATAGACAACGGTTACATGGTATGTGCACTCCTTGCCGGAGGGAGCGTCGGTATCGGTGAACACACACTCACGCAGAGGCTCGGCATTAAGTCTCACACCGTCGCGGTACACATTGTAACCTTCCACTTCCAGATCAGCGTAAAGATCTGCCGGTATATAGGTTATATCGTCAATAAAGAGCGCGAACTGGTCGGGCGACGTGCAACGCACTGCGAAATACCTGGCGCCTTCCGGAAGAGAGGCGGAATATTGTGTCCATTCATACGGGATGCCGTCGAATGCCTCCACGAGCTTGAAATCCTCCGGATAAAGGCTTCCGGTGGAATAGAGTATCTCGAACGACTCATGCGCATAGCTTGCCGACGATCCGCGGCGGCGTGCCCACAGCGACACTTCCTGCGCGTCGCCGCACAGTGCGGGGGAAATCAGCCAGTCGTCGTTATTGTCGCCGGCGCAGCATACCGATGCCAGATACCTGTGTCCACCGTCGCGCGACACGAAGTTGGGATCATCTGCAAAATTGCTGTTGTCGATCAGTATGTATGCGAACGGATCGCCGCCGTGAGGCATATTGTCGATACCAATACCGTATGTTCCGCGCCCGTCGCGGTCCACGAGCGTCCAATTCCCGAGATCGCTGATGGTGAAGGGATCATAATCCTCGAAATCCTCGGTGACAGGTTCGGGTTCGGCAGTACCGAGGTCTATAGCGCTCCATGTGAGCACCACCCCTGCTGCACTCTCCTCACCTGCGAGATCGGCAACGGCAGGATAAGACAATTTCGATACGAGGGTCTGAACGGAAGCCGTGCGGTTATCTGCCATGTTCTGATCGGCGTCAAATTCTATCTCGGCATGGTAGTTGGTGAAATCCCCGAAAAATACGGTGGGTGTCTGTGTGAATTCCACCGTTCCCCTTGCGAAAGCCTCCAGACGCGGTCCGGCGACAGCCTCCACCCTTTCGCCATCGCGATATAGCACCACACTGTAACCTTCAGCCGGTTCCATTCCGGCGTTGCGGAGTGACACTCCTATTGTGGTGGCCTCCCCTACAGTCATTTTGCCGGGTACAGATACCGACACCGCAGTGAGGTCATGCAGCACACCTTCCTCCACATTTATATTGTCAAGCAGGATGTGAGCCGCGCGGTCACCCTTTGTCTGATAGCTGAAAAGGATCTGTACGGTTTTTCCGGTCATACCACGCAAATCAATGTTTGCCTGGCTCCATCCGTTCCCTTCGGCTATCGGGAAAACACACTCTACAGGTGCGCAGTCGCAGATGGGAATCACGCTTACCGACAGCTCATCGTCAGTCGGGAGTGAATAATAATAGAATGACAGCCACGGATTTTCACCTGTCACCGATATTTTTTCAGAAAGGAGGGTAAAACTGTCTCCGGGCAGCGTGGGCGCGAATTCGGCATATCCACCATCTCCGTCCTGTGGACCGGGGTCGATACCCGTCAGCTGCCACTGGCCTCCCGTGCCCTGCGGAATCACCAGATGCCATACTGCAGAAGCCATCATTCCGGAAAACGACTCCCGGAAAGGCATTGCTGTCGGGGTTCCCACTATGATACTGCCAGTGCGCACACCTTTGTAATATGGCAGAGCGCCTGCTTTGGACTGGGCAGTGACATAATACAATGCCTGCAGCTGCCCGCTGTTCTCGGCAATGGCACGGAATGTTATGGTCCGTTCGGTTATCCCCTCCATTATAGGTAATCCGTAGGGGTTGTATACGTTGTAGGTAAGCTCGTCGGTATTCAACGGATACCCCTGGCAGTCTACCTCGGGGGCGTTCCATCGCAAAGTGACCATTCCGGGATCAATACCTTCAAAGATGGTAATGGCTGTGGGAGCGCCCGGTATGTTGACACCTACAAAAGTGGAGACATCGGCAGGGAGCCCCGTCCCGTCGTTGTTGTAACCCGACACAGTGTATGTATGCTCACCCTCGGTCACATTGTCGTCAACATACACCATACGGGTTCCTATTGCGGGAGCGTCAAAACGTTTTATCTCCACCCCGTCGCGTTGTATGGACACATAATCCAGAGCCTTGAGTTGCGCACCGCACAGGTCAACTTCGGGCGTGACAAAAGAAACTGTCGCTTTCAATGCGCCGGAATTGTCTGCCACGGCCGTCAATTCCGTGGGAGCGCCGGGAGAACTTGCGGAAACTCCCGCGGCGAGCACTATGTCGTCAAGAAAAAGAGTGGCGCAGTCGCGGTCGCTGCACCCATGGAAACCTATATAATATATGCCGGTTGCATTCACTGTGATATCAGCCGTGACTGTGCGGAATGCCTTATCGGCCACATCAAACTGTTCCACCACAGTCACAGTCATGCCTTCCACCGAAGGTTCGGTTCCAAGACACACTTCCAGGCGCTCCGGGTAGGAAGGCAACGCACATGCTGTGGTAAACGACAACGGATATTTCTTGCCGGCCTCAAGCTGCAGAGGGGGTGTTATCAGCCAGTCATCCATCGCCTTGGCGCTGTTAAACTCCACTCTCGCATGGAGTTCGCTGTCTACGAGCCATGTATTACCGTCCATATTCGCATCGATCACCGTAAAACGGTCCAAAGCGCCGGCGCGGTCCGAAAAGTCCTCAATGAAAGGAGGAGCTGTCGCTTCAGGGGCTGCAAACGCGGGGAACAGTGATAGCGCGAATGCCACTCCGGATAAAAGTCTCTTTATATCCATTGTAAGAATTATGTATAATATATTTATAACCAATATCTATGCACATTGTCATAGCAAAGATACGTATTCCCTCCGACAAGTAGAGGGAAAGCCGCAAAAATATTTGCAATTCCAATGATAAAGATGTAACTTTGGTGCAAAGATCCTCCCTCAGACAAGGAATAATACCGAAAAATATGGATACACAAGAAAGCCGTAATCTTATTGATGCGGTGAAAATAATAACCCTTCCCAGAATACACGATCCCCGTGGCAACCTCACTTTTGTTGAAAGCGGCTCCCAGATACCATTCAACCTCAGCCGGGCATACTGGATCTATGATGTGCCGGCCGGAGCCGAACGAGGCGGACACTCCCACCACGAGATGTCGCAACTTCTTGTTGCTGTCGGAGGCAGCTTCAATGTAAACGTATGCGACGGAGAAAATTGGCGCACATTCACTCTCAACCGACCCTATGAGGGGCTGTTTATTCCGCCTGGCATCTGGCGTACCATAGACAATTTCTCTTCCGGGGCAGTATGCCTGTCATTGGTCTCCACTGCTTATGAAGAGGCTGACTATATCAGGGATTTCGAAGAGTTCAAAAAGATCTGCAAAAAAAAGTCGAATGACACATCTCCACAAAAAGTATGAATTTCTGAATCTCGGCACTGTAGATGCCCCTTATCTCCCGGAAATAGAAGAGGCTGTGCTGAGAGTATTGCGTAGCGGACGTTATATTGGCGGTCCGGAAGTGGAAAGATTGGAAAGCCGCCTGTCTGCGCTCTGCGGAACCACACATGCCATAGGTGTCAGCAATGGCCTTGATGCCCTGCGCCTTATACTGAAAGCATATGTAGCCACCGGATATATGTCTCCCGGCGACGAAGTCATTGTTGTTGCAAACACCTTCATAGCCTCCGTGCTGGCCATTGTGGATGCAGGGCTCACGCCTGTGCTTATAGATCCGGATCCCGCTACGAGCAATCTCGACACATCGCTGATAGAAGCGGCCATCACCCCGCGCACAAAAGCCATAATGCCGGTGCATCTCTATGGCCGTGTATGCTGGGACGAGACACTGCGCACAATCGCTGCAGAGCGCGGCATAAAAATCATCGAGGACAACGCCCAGGCCATCGGAGCCACATCGCATCTTGAGGGACTGCGCGGAAGCCACACCACCGGCGCGCTCGGCGATGCGGCGGCCTTCAGTTTTTATCCTACGAAAAATATAGGGGCGATAGGAGACGCCGGAGCAATCACTACTTCTGACGCCACCCTCGCCACGGCCGTGCGGGCACTCGCCAATTACGGTAGCGACCGCCGCTACCATAACATCTACTGCGGATGCAATTGCCGCCTCGATCCGGTTCAGGCTGCCATCCTAAATGTAAAGCTCGACCATCTTGCCGACGAGACCGCCCGCCGCAGAAAAATAGCGGGGATATACGGCACCCGCATCCACAACACCAAAATCCGGCTACCGTTTGACGGGAAAGAAGCATGTGTATGGCATCAGTATGTGGTGCATGTGGACGAACGCGACAGATTTACCTCACACCTTGACAGCAACGGAGTTGGGTGGGATATACATTACGCCACTCCCCCACATATGCAGCCATGCTTCACCGGCGAAGGTGCCAGACGCATTAAAATACCGTTCCCACTTCAGGTAACCGAGAAACTGGCATCGGAATGTGTCAGCCTCCCGATTTCGGCATGCACATCCGAAACCGATGCGAAAGAGATTTCTGACATCATAAATGCGTTTTAGCGTTTTTTAACGATCATAAAGCTATTAAAACCCTTAATATAGGTGGCATCTGTTTTGCAAAAACACAAAAAACGTGTAACTTTGCAGTGAAATTCCAGGTGCAATTTATTTTAGGTTCACAACTGTTTTAGGATCGAGCTGGATTCAGCAAAGCTCCTCAAAGGTAAAAACCGCTGACAAAACGGTAAACCGGCAAGGTTGCGAAAGAAATAATACCGGCAACGCTGCATCATCGTGAGATGCCCGCAACGGGGTCTGCATTAAGGAATTTAGATGAATGTAAGTAAGATATAATCTCTACACGTAAATTCCGATTAAAACAGGAATTTTTAGAATCACAAATCTTGCCTTTTGGCTTTAATCCATAGTTACCTGTGAAGGAAACAATGGATTTTTTTTATTTTTATGCGATAGGGCGAACCAAAACCACAGTTAAAGAGTTGAAATAATATACAACTATTATTTACCGCTCTAATTACTCCGCTATGAATGACTCTTTATTAAACACCCGCCTTGTAAAAATGGCCAGATTGGAACGGAATGTTCTGATGCTCACAATGTTTACAGTTCCTTTCGTGTTACCATTGATCTTCTGACAGCGCCGTATGTATTGCGCTGTATGGAAAGCGACACCAAATTCAGATACACATATATCAAGGCGCCGTACCACACACAGGTACAGCGCCTTTTGCCCTTTTACAACATGAAAATCCTGCAGGGACACGCATACATTGCCATCCTAAACCAATCGCCCCAATTTTATGTTTATCTATTGTGTCATTCAAAGGATATGATACAACATACATAACACAGACATACTTAAAACTAAAGAATATATATGGAACGTAAAATTTCGTTAAGCGATCTCAGAAAAGCGGTAGACGAAGCCTATGAGCTTGTGAAATCCATAAAAGAGGGTGAAATAGACCCCCGTAATGCAGAAGCCCGCGAAAACCAGACGGGTATCAGCGTGGTGCTGGCCGACGGTACGACAATAAACAAAGGGGACACCGACGTGAAAGTGCCTATGGGATCGATCGTAAGAGTTCCTCTGGCATCGGTAATGTTCTCCCAGAACTCACGCGACGAGCTTATTAAAAAATCCGGCCAGTGCCCATGCCATAAAATGCCTCACAAACCCGCCCACCTTCCTGTAAGCGCGCATACTATCCGCGCATTCTCGGCAATGGAGCCTACCGGAGACCCCGAATCCAAATGGAACATCTACGAGAACCGCATGATAGACCTTATGGGAACATCCCCTGAACTGAACATCCCGGTCTATAACGCACTGAAAAAACAGGTGGAGGATGACGATACCGTAAACCGCCTCGCCGAAGACGGATATTATCTGTATGACGACGCCGTAATGGCCGTTGACCTCGCCACAAAGGCGGAAGCAATGGGTGCATCAACCGCCCAGCTTGCAATGATGGGCGCCACCATTGCCGCCGACGGCATGAACCCCGCTACGAAAAAGACTGTGTTCGACGGTGAAATCGCCAAATATATCGTGGCACTCATGGCCGCCAAAGGACCGCATAAAATGAACGGCCCGTGGCTCGTTTCCACAGGACTGCCCGCCAAAGCCGGCTTCGGAGGCACAATACTCGGAGTTTATCCCGGCGTGATGGCCGTGTCTGCATACGGAGCGGAGCTGAACCCCGCCGGCGTAAGCATAAAGGCAGCACGCGCCATAAAACACATCATGGAGAAACTTGACATGAGCGTCTTCAGCTCCGCGAGAGTTTCCATAGTAAAAGACTGACAGGACAAGCCTGTAAAATGAAATCGCCCGGACCTTCAACGGCTCGGGCGATTTTGGATTTTCAGTAGTCAGCAGGAGGGGTATCAGTCCTTCTTGATTACGCGACGCTCCTTGATACGGGCTTTCTTGCCTGTAAGGTTGCGGAGATAGTAGAGTTTCGCGCGACGTACTTTACCGTACTTGTTAACCACGATAGAGTCGATAAACGGAGACTCGATGGGGAAGATACGCTCTACACCGATGTTGTCGCTCATCTTGCGCACGGTGAAACGTTTCTTTGCACCCTCGCCGTTGATGCGGATTACAACACCGCGATACTGCTGGATACGCTCTTTGTTACCCTCTTTGATGCGGTAAGCCACAGTGATGGTATCGCCGGGACCGAACTCGGGGAACTGCTTGCCGGTAGCGAAAGCCTCTTCGGCAACTTTGATTAAATCCATGATAAATTATAGCTAAAATTTAACAATAATCGCAATATACGCGGGCAGCCTTGTCCCGCCAGAGATTACGAAATCGGCTGCAAAGGTACAGATTTTTACTTATTTTTCAAAGCACCTGACAGCCATTTTTATCTTAAACGGGAGAAAACTGCAGTAAAAACCGCCGGCAGCAACAAAAAGACAAAAGTTTTAGTAACTTTGTACCCCGATGCCGGGCTTTGAAAACGCCCGGCACAAAGAAAAACAACCAATATAAAACATAACTTAATAAGACATAACCAACGCAGCGACCGCTGCGCCCTTTACATTACAACTGACAGACATGAGAAAATGGCGTGTGGAAGATAGCGCTGAGCTATACAACATCAACGGCTGGGGCCGGCAGTATTTTTCCATCAATGAAAAAGGGAACGTGACGGTGACGCCACGCCCTGGTCTCGCGCCGGTGGACCTGCGCGAGGTGCTCGACGAACTGCAGGTGAAAGACATCACCGCACCGGTGCTGCTGCGTTTCCCCGACATACTCGACAACCGTGTGGAAAAAATATCAAACTGTTTCCATCAGGCAGCCGAGCAATATGGCTATAAAGCGAAAAATTTCATCGTCTACCCCATCAAGGTAAACCAGATGCGCCCGGTGGTGGAGGAGATCGTAAGTCACGGCAAAAAATTCAACATCGGCCTGGAGGCCGGCTCGAAACCTGAACTGCATGCCGTACTCGCAACCAATATCGACGAGAACGCCCTCATAATCTGCAACGGATACAAAGACGAGAACTATGTGGAACTCGCACTCCTCGCCCACAAGATGGGGCGCCGCATCATAGTAGTGGTAGAGAAACTCAACGAGCTAAAGACCATCTACAACGTAGCCAAACGCCTCAACATCACCCCCGCCATAGGCATACGCATCAAACTCGCCAACTCCGGTGCCGGTAAATGGGAAGAATCGGGAGGCGACTCCTCGAAATTCGGCCTCAACTCATCGGAGCTGCTTGAAGCGATCGACTACCTGCAGAAACAGGGGATGACCGACTGGCTTAAACTCATCCATTTCCATATCGGAAGCCAGATCACCAAGATACGCCGCATCAAGAACGCGCTCCGCGAAGCCATGCAGTTCTACGTGCAGCTATCAAAACTCGGTTTCGGCATCGACTTCGTCGATATAGGAGGAGGCCTCGGAGTGGACTACGACGGCACACGTTCAAGCGCAAGCGAAAGCTCCATGAACTACTCTATCCAGGAGTATGCCAACGATGCCATATACTCCATCGTAGACGCATGCGAGAAAAACGGACTTCCGCAGCCCAACATAGTCACCGAGAGCGGCCGCTCCCTCACCGCCCACCATTCAGTGCTCATATGCGAGGTGCTTGAGACTACACAGCTCCCCACATGGCGCGACGACGAGGAGCTGCAGGGCGACGAACACGAACTGGTGAAAGAACTGTATGAGATCTGGGACAAACTTGACCAGCAGAGAATTTTCGAAAGCTGGCACGAC
This sequence comes from uncultured Muribaculaceae bacterium, assembly GCA_949742535.1. Taxonomy (GTDB): domain Bacteria; phylum Bacteroidota; class Bacteroidia; order Bacteroidales; family Muribaculaceae; genus UBA7173. Next base: position 60,766 of record CATJQX010000118.1, read on the forward strand.
GCCCTGCAGATACGCGAGGAAGTGCTCGACATGTTCTCCCTCGGAATCATCGACCTGCGCAACCGCGCGTTGGCCGAGAAACTGTTCTGGGAGATAGCACGCGAGGTAGGCCAGCTCGGAGCACAGATGAAACACCCGCCGGAGGAGCTGCGTAAGATCTCCAAGATGCTACCCGACAAATATTTCTGCAATTTCTCGCTGTTCCAGTCCCTGCCAGACTCATGGGCGGTCGACCAGGTGTTCCCGGTAATACCCGTGTCGCGCCTTGACGAGCGTCCCACCCGCACCGCCACACTCCAGGACATGACCTGCGACAGTGACGGCAAAATAAGCACTTTCATCTCACAGCAAGGCACAGCAGGCTCGCTACCCGTGCATCCCCTCCGCCCCGGAGAGCCATATTATATAGGAGTTTTTCTGGTAGGAGCCTATCAGGAGATACTCGGAGACATGCACAACCTTTTCGGCGACACCAACGCAGTGCATATATCCTGCTACAAGGACCATTACGAGATCGACCGCATTATTGACGGCGAGACCGTAGCGGAAGTGCTCGACTATGTGCAGTACAACCCCAAGAAACTCGTGCGCAACGTGGAGACCTGGGTGACCAAAGCGATGAAAGACGGCCGCATAACCCCTGAGGAGGGACGCGAATTCCTCTCCAATTACCGATCCGGCCTCTACGGCTACACCTATCTGGAAAAAACCTGACCGACACCGCCAAACACCATAGCCAATGCAGCGGTACTTCATGAATCTCGCCTATCTGGGGAAAAACTACCACGGATGGCAAAGGCAACCAAACGCACCATCCATACAGGAAGCGCTTGAGACTGCACTTGCCACGGTGCTTCGCGCTCCGGTGCCTGTGACCGGCGCCGGACGCACCGACGCCGGCGTAAACGCATCCACAATGATAGCGCACTTCGACCTGAAGGAACAACCCGAAGACAAAACGCGCCTGGTGCGCGCCATAAACTCCATCTTGGGGCCGGACATAGCCGTGAGATGGATACGCGAAGTACACCCCGAGGCACACGCGCGCTTCGACGCAACCTCACGCACATACCATTATTACGCCCACACGGGGCGCAACCCATTTGCGGGAGGATTGTCATGGGAAGCCCCGGCCACGCTCGATTTCGATGCCATGAACGAAGCCGCAGCCCAGTTGCTCGAGACATCAGACTTTACATCTTTCGCGAAACTCCATACCGACGCCAAGACCAACATCTGCAAGGTTACCCGCGCCATCTGGCGGGCGCCTCACCCCGGAGAGCGCGTGCCCGGAGCAGCCACACACATATTCGAGATCACAGCCGACAGATTCCTGCGCAATATGGTGCGTGCCGTAGTGGGCACACTGGTGGATGTCGGGCGTGGCAAACTTACCCTTAACGGATTTTCCGACATAATAAGCCGCCGCGACCGATGCGCGGCAGGCACCTCTATGCCCGCCCCCCCCCTTTTCCTACATAAAATCACATACCCGTATATCCCCGTAGAATAGCCGCTGAAAGAGCTGTGACGCCGTTTTTCGGCCATTATGGAAATTTTTCAGCAATAATAGCCTATTATTTGCGGATATTTTGTAATTTTGTCGCGCAAAACAAAGCTATCCAAAACCTTTCGCTAAATTTTTAAGCCCCAACATGAGGTTATTGGAATTAAAATGCTTACCTTTGCACCGCAAAAAAGACTAATCAAAAATCAAAAAAACTAATTATCATGTCAGAAATCGCATCTCGTGTTAAAGCAATCATCGTTGACAAATTAGGCGTAGATGAAAACCAAGTGACCGAAACCGCAGCATTCACCACCGACCTCGGCGCTGACAGCCTCGACACTGTTGAGCTCATCATGGAGTTTGAGAAAGAATTCGGCATCACAATTCCCGATGACAAGGCTGAAGGTATCGCTACCGTTGGCGACGCTATCGCTTACATCGAAGCTGCTGAGAAATAATCTCCGCACTTCAAGCACGAAACAACCCATAAGCCCCGGTAAATCCG
>CATJQX010000119.1 GCA_949742535.1 uncultured Muribaculaceae bacterium
AAGTCCTACACGGCATGCTCCCCCTGAACTCCGCCAGGTCTTGATCGAAGCAACGGTAGGGGGTTGTAGCGGCGCGATGTAGTCAGCTTACCCTTTTTTTATGTGCCTGCCATCATAATTTTTCATAGGTCGGTCAACCGGTATATAAGACGTTTTGATTCTGTTGACGGACTAAATATATAGCCTGCTGCAAAGCCATGGAGATCGCATATGCAACATCGTTATTGTGAAAGAAAGAAATATGAACTTCTCACATGCAATAATTAAAGTTCTTTAACGTTAATATATTGCAGTATCGGAAGCTACAGGCCGACGGAATTCCGTAGCTCAAAGTCAGCCCAATGAAACGCGATTGCAATACCTTATGCAGAAAGCCATTAAGCGTATATTTGATGTGATCTTCGCACTGCTTGTATTAGCGGTGCTTGCGCCCGTGTGGATTGTGCTGGCCATATGGATTGCCGTCACTTCCCCTGGAGGGGTATTTTTCCGTCAGAAACGCACCGGCTACAAGGGGCGCGAATTCGATATGCTCAAATTCCGCTCAATGTATATCAACCGGGAGGCTGATACCCTCCAGGCTACCGGAAACGATCCGCGTATCACACCCGTAGGGCGCTTCCTGCGCCGGTCTTCTCTCGACGAGTTGCCGCAGCTCTGGAATGTGGTGATCGGGGATATGTCGGTTATCGGCCCCAGGCCACACATGCTTTCGCATACAGACTATTACGCTCCCCGCATCCACGACTATATGCGTCGCCATGACATGCGCCCGGGTCTTACCGGATATGCCCAGGTGAAAGGGTTCAGAGGAGCCACCCCCACAATAAAGGATATGGAGAACCGCGTGCGCGCCGATCTGGAATATGTGGATAATTTCTCCCTCTGGCTTGATATGAAGATCCTCTTCCTCACTGTGTGGAAGATGATTACGCTCAAGCTGTGAAAGGGCTGGCGCAGAGTGCGCCGTTTGTCGTTTTTTGTATTTCGCTCAAGACAGATATATGGATATTAGTATTTTCGGACTTGGTTACGTCGGCTGTGTTGGAGCCGCATGTTTCGCACACATGGGTCACAATGTGATCGGTTGCGATGTCTCTGTCGACAAAGTGGCGCTCATCAACGCCGGGCGTCCCACAATCATAGAGCGCGACATTGAGGAGCTGTGCCGCGAGGGACATGAGGCCGGCCGACTATGTGCCACTACTGACGCCGCCGAGGCGGTGGCGCATACCGATATCTCGTTCATTGCTGTCGGCACACCATCCACACCCCACGGCCATCTGAATCTCGACTACATACATGATGTGGCGCGCCAGATAGGCATCGCCCTACGCGACAAGGATACTTTCCATATCATCGCCATACGTTCCACCGTGTTCCCCGGCACCAACGAGCATGTGGGGGAGATCATCGAGGAGGTCTCAGGAAAGAAACGCAATGTGGATTTCGCGCTTGTGTCAAATCCTGAGTTTCTGCGCGAGGGTACCTCTGTCCGCGACTTTCTCAATCCGCCTCTGACACTTATCGGCACCGATTCGCCCCGTGCGGCAGAAGTGCTTGCAGAGCTTTACAAACCACTCCCCGGAGAGTTTATATCTACCGAGGTGCGTGTGGCAGAAGTCATGAAATATGTCAACAACACATTCCATGCGCTCAAGATAGTGTTCGGCAACGAAGTCGGAGTGATTTGCAAGGCGCTCGGCATTGATTCACACAAGGTGATGGATATTTTCTGCCGCGACCGTCAGCTGAACATCTCCCCATATTATTTCAAGCCCGGTTTCGCTTACGGCGGATCATGTCTGCCGAAAGACTCGAAGGCGTTCCGCACACTGGCACGCGACAACTATGTGGATACCCCCGTAATAAACCATATCGCCGAGAGCAACGAGCTGCAGAAGCAGCGCGCCACACAGCTCATAATGAGCATCGGCAAACGGAAAGTGGCCATACTCGGTCTGAGCTTCAAGGCCGGTACAGACGACCTGCGCTGTTCGCCCATCGTGGAAGTGGTGGAAGCGCTCCTCGGTAAAGGATACGAGATCTCCATTTACGATAAAAATGTGAAAGTGAGCCAGCTCACCGGCACAAACCGCCGGTTTATCCTTGACAAGATACCTCATCTCCACCATCTCGTCAGCGACAATCTCGACGCCGTGGCCTCAGACGCCGATGTGCTTGTAGTGACAAACAAGGAACCGGAGTTCGCCGACATCCCCTCGCGTTATCCCGGCAAGGTGATTGTGGATCTCGTGCGCGCATGGGACACTATCGACTACGACGGCCATTACGAAGGCCTCTCCTGGGCAGCTGTCAACGTGAATCCCGCCCAGCAGTCCCCCATCGACTCCGACTTCGCCCATACTGATTTTTAAGAAATTAAGAAATAGAGAAATAAGAAATTAAGAGGGATCAGAGTTGTCATTGCCATATTATGACAACTCTGATCCCTCTTATTTCTATTCTTGCTTGACTTCTAATGCTCTTACTTCTTACTTCTGTGCAAGCGCCCGCTTGCATAAAACTCCTCCAGTTCCTCGTCCGGTTCTATGCCGGCAAACTGCGGGCACTCCTGCCTGATGGCGTGCAGGGCTATGGCGCGGGTCATAAGGATGTCGTCGTGATGCCCTTTGCGGGCGCCGTAGCTGCCGTTGGGGTGAAGCTCGTAGACCGATAGCTCATGGCAGGCCTCCATGTCGCGTTCCTCATAGGTGCCGTCGCGCACGGCCCCTATCAGTTCGGTGATTATCATCTGTTTGGTGGCACGGTTTGTGTGGAATCCCGGGCGTGGCGATCCGCCCCCTTCCGTCCCCATGCGGTAATAAAGGTTTGAATAATGCTCGCATAGCTCCTGCAGTATATACTGCCCCTGGTCCGGTGCCTCGCTTTCAAGAGTATTGCTTTCAAAAACCAGCATTCCGCGGTTGTAGTAAGTGGCGATGGCGGCAGCCTTCCAGGTGAGCAGGTCGTGGTCGGTATGCCCTCTCCACTGCGCCACTACACGGGGACGTGCGCACTGTTCCAGAACCGCAATCACGCTCCAGTCGGAGTTAAGGCTGCGGCCACCCACATCCACCGCCACCATATAGCGCCTCTCCGGGGCAGGATGTTCCCATATGCAGAGACGCCCCGTGCTGTCGGGTGTGAAACGCAGCCCCGATAATGCCCGCGATCCCACCACCGCACCACCGTTGGCGGCCAGTTCCCCACGCGCTATCGGCTCGCGGCAGAGCCGGCTCATCCGTTCCACAGCCTCGGTGGCGAATACATTGCTTCCGGTGTTTGCGAATGCCTCGTGCGGATTCGAGGGATATTCGGCCATCATGGCCTGGTGGTCGGCATACTCGCGACGTTTGCGGTGGTACCAGCAGAGGCTCTCAAGTGTGGCCCCCTCCTCCCAAAGATTCCTTTCGTAAGCGTCGAGGCTCTGCCACAGGCGCTTGGCATCTTTCACCGGCGCGGTGTATATGTCAATCTCATGCCAGGGCACGAAAACCGCCATCTTGTCGCTCTTCCCCTTCTCGCTCCTCACCCATTCGGAGTGGAAGAAATTGCCCATGCCGTTGGCTGTTGACTCATACACGATCAGTGTGTCGGGTTCTGTGGCTATGGCACCGCATATGGCTCTTACGAAATCGGCCGGCGTGCTTTTGGGTGTGTCTTTCCAGAATGCCACCTCCGACAGATGCGCCATCGCGTAGTCGGCGCCGCGTATCGAGTCCTGACGTTCCGAGGAACCTATTGTCACGCGGCATCCGCGTCCGGCTATCTCCCTTATCATCTCCTGCCCTTCAAAACGTGTCAGGCGCGGCTCGCTGTCACCCTCCCACAGTTCCGAAGGATAATTGGCAAGCATGGTCGAGTACATTCCCCTGATGTTGGCGCTCGCACGCGCCACATGGGCGCATATCAGCGAATGCCAGTGGCGCACGCGGGTGCATTGTATCCAGGCCATGTACATCTGCACCAGAGTGCTTCCGCCCCATTGGCGAGCCTTGAGCATGATGATGCGTATCGGTTCCCCCTCAAGGCGTTTCTCCTCCATCATGGCCAGCACACGCCTCTGCGGCCTGTTGAGCCTGAAGGGCACCAGGCGCGACGAGCGTTTGTCTTTTATCTTCACGCAGGTGAATGCCCAGTATTCAAAGTCGTGCCTGTATCTCAGTCTCACCCATTCCAGGCGGCTCTTCACCCCCTTGTATTCAGCTGAGGCATGCATCTCGGTGGGTATATACTCGTAGTGGTTGAGCGTCAGCTCCCTGTCCCTTATCCGTTTGCGCCTGAGGCGCATGTCGGCATGCCCCCACCCGAAAGCGCCTGCCCCCGTCTCAGGATTGTATTCCTCCTCCTCTTTCCTGATGGCCTCGTTCCGGCGCCGGTTCTCCTCCTCTATGCGTGTCAGAATATCTGTTTTTACCGTTTTCTCCTCTTTGCTCTCCATATCGCTTCTTTTTCCGCAAAATTACCGCCCTTCTCACCCGTCATCTCTCCCTGTTTTGCGAAAAAACGAAGAGGATGTGTCATAATGGCCCATCTGGGTCGTCGCCCGAGGGATTCTTCGCAAAGGCGAAGCGGTCGGAGACCGATGACGGGTTCGGTCATTGACCTCA
>CATJQX010000120.1 GCA_949742535.1 uncultured Muribaculaceae bacterium
ACCCTGCGCAATGACATATCTGTTCTTAACGACAATCTGCTCGCCAACTCACGCATGACGCAGGAGGCGACAGCATCGCTATGCGCCACACTCACCATCGGCATAGACAGGATCAATAAAATCTCCAAGAAAAAACTTGCTGCCGACAGAGAATTTGAAATCAGGGATTGTGCGACCCAGGCAGGTAGAAAAACCACACCCTTATCGCAGACCGAAAAATCATTTCTGAACGAATTCTCAAAAATGATTTCAAGCCTTAACTCCCCCCTGGTTTACGGTATACTGGAGAAAACACTTAACGCTACTGAAGAGGGTATTATGCATGATTTCAGAAACGATTTCAAATCGCTCCCGGAAAAAGACCTGCAGTTCGCAACACTCATCTTCTCGAAAATGAGCTCGCACACAATTTGCATTGTGCTTGATATACCCAATCTTGAAACTTTCAGGACAAGGAAATCTCGACTTAAAAAAGTGGTTGAACAGTCGCTCGCACAAAAAAGAGACATTTATCTGCAAAAATTCAGTAAACAAGCTGATACCGGATCATAAGATCGTCGACATAATTAATACATATCACCCATTAAATTTTTCTGTATTGAAAAAGACTTTTCTTACCCGGATACTATTATTGGCAACAGCGGCATACGCATGTATGGCATGCGCATGCACCGACAGCTACAACCGCCACGCTGACAAGATGATGGCACGCGCGGAATCACTGATGGACGAACATCCCGACAGCGCCATGGCCCTGCTCGACAGCATCGACAGCAAGTTGCTAAGAGGCGAACGACGGCGCGCACTCCACGGACTGCTGAGCACACAGGCTCGCGATAAAAACTATATCGACCAGACGTCGGACAGCATCATGGCGCCCGTAACGGAGTATTTCGACAGAACCGACGACAGGTATCACCGGATGCTGGCACATTATTATCTGGCTAAAATCAGGTATTACAGCAATGAGTGCATAGATGCTACAAAAGAGGCAGAATATGCGCTTGAATTACTTGATGACAATATTGAAAATAAACTTTACTGGCAGGGACGAATATATGATGATCTTGGTGAAATCGCACACAAGACCTCAAATCACAGGCAAAGCATAGAGTATTTTTCCAAGGCCAAAACGAGTTTCGACAGCATAAAATTATATGACTGGTCTGCAGATATTTGCAATGCGCTCGTTGTTGAATATCAAATAGTGAATGAATGGGATAAATCTGCCGCGCTGATTGAAAAAACAGATACCACGCAATTGAGTCCGATACAAATTGTCGTATATAAACGGAACCTTGTAGAAGAGTTATGCCATCACGGGCAATATGAAGAAGCAAGAAAGCTATTCAATAATTTACTTGTCTCATCCCCAGAACCAATAAAATGGGAATGTTTCGATTACGGCAAACTCAGTTATATCAATGCACAGATTGGTGATGAAACTGCATTCAGGGATTGTATCAGGACCGCCATGTCGCTTGCCACTACCAAGGCAGACACTCGGAAAGTGGCATATTTCAATTTCCTCGGACATCTTGCGCTGACACGACAAGACTCGTTATCGTCTCTTTTCAAACAATACCAATATTACTCAAACTCTGAAACTGTGGACCGGATACATAAACATATGTCGCTTGGCAGTGTAAAACATCTGGAGTACCAACTGGAAAATGAGACTTTGAAAAACAGGATATTTAAAGAGCGTATACTCTACCTGTCTATAATCGTGGTCCTCTTTCTCTTTATAGTTGCATTCTGTTTCATGCATTTCAGAAATAGAAAAATTGTTGAGATCAAGGCATTGAATGTATTGAACCTCACCCTAAGAAACGATATCGAGCACCTTAATGCCCATAATTCGCAACTAATTGAAACAAAGAATAGTGCCATAGAAACCATCAAATCTACACTGTCAACAGGTATAGATCCCATAAATCAGGTCTCTAAAAAAAGCTATAAAGCGAGCCAGGCACTGAATGCAATAGATGGTGCAGCAAGCCATGACAATAAAAACCGGACTTTAAAATTTGAGCGAACATTCATTTCTGAATTATCACAAATTATATCCGGTCTGAATACTCCCGCACTATATAAGACGTTGGAGACTATAATCAACTATACCGACAATGATCTGATGACGCGTTTCAAAACTGATTTTCCGTCAATTTCCGATAACGACTACAAATTGTCAGTCCTACTTTTCTCAGGAATTGGATCACACGCGATATGCATGATACTCGAGATACCCACCCTGGAAGTGTTGCGCAACAGAAAATCGCGTCTAAAAAAGAATTTTGAAAGATCTTATTCCCTGTACAAAGAAGAATATGTAAAAAAAATCAGTATCAAATAGCCAAATCTATCGGCCATAACACATTGATATCCATACCATTGTAACCATGATACGATTTTGAAAAACATATCACAAATAACCCTTTGATTTACAGG
>CATJQX010000121.1 GCA_949742535.1 uncultured Muribaculaceae bacterium
AGCCAGCTTGCCCCGGCGCTTGTAGTAAGCTGGCTGCTTCCGAAATTTTTCGGGAGCAATCCCGATCAGGTGCGGTGGCTCGATGTGCTCACATCGTTCTACATCCTTTGGGCGATAGTGCGCATAATGATGATTTTCATTGACAATCTTTATGCGGGTCTCGCGCGCCGTGAGAATACACGGCCTTATGCCATAAAGGGTGTGTTCCAGATGTTCAAGCTGATTTTTGTGGGGATCGGCGTGATAATCGGTATCAGCGAGCTTATAGGTAAGACGCCGCTTGCCATTCTCGGAGCGTTGGGAGCCGCCGCCACGGTGCTCATGCTGGTGTTCAAGGACACCATACTCGGTCTGGTGGCGAGCGTGCAGCTCACAGCCAACAAGATGGTGCAGCCAGGCGACTGGATAAAGTGTCCGGGACATAACGCCAACGGCGTGGTGGAGGATGTGTCGCTCACTACGGTGAAAGTGCGCAACTTCGACAACACCGTCACCACCGTGCCCCCCTACAGCCTTGTGTCAGAGTCGTTCCAGAACTATCAGGCCATGGTCAATTCTGCCGGAAGGCGCGTGAACCGTGCGTTCTATATTGATGCCAACACCGTCCAGTTCTGCACTCAGGAGGAGATTGCCTCGCTGCAATCCGAGGGGTTTGTAAAGGAGGATGATCTGAAGGAGGATTCAAGGCCGGTGAACCTCAAGCTGTTCCGACTTTATATGGAGCGGTTCCTGCGCGAAGACCCGCGTGTCAACACCGACCTCACCCTCATGGTGCGTCAGCTTGACCCCACCCCGTCGGGGCTTCCCGTGGAGCTTTATTTCTTCACCCGCACCACGGAATGGGTGAAGTTCGAGCACACCCAGAGTGATATTTTCAATCACCTCTACGCCACCATCGGGCGTTTCGGGCTGAAGATTTTCCAGGCGCCGGCAGGTACCGATCTGCTTGCCATCGGAGGCGCAGCCGCCCGCGACTGAACACCCGGGGCTTTCCCGCCGTTAACTTTAGAAAAGGGAGGGACTTTGCATGTTTAAGGATCTTAAGGCCATCAAAGGCAAATACTACATACAGCGTCTCATCGACGAGGGGGAGCATGAGCATCAGGATTTCAAATTTCAGATTTCCGATGTGCACAAGATCGCCCATTCCATATCTGCTTTCGCCAACAACGACGGGGGAAGGCTTCTTGTCGGAGTGAAGGACAACGGCACCATTGCCGGCCTGCGCTCCGAGGAGGACCTGTACATGCTTGAATCTGCCGCCCAGATATATTGCCGCCCTGCCGTTACGCTCGAAATGACCACTTTCCTGTGCGAGGGGGGAGCCGTGGTGCTCCGTGCCGTGATACCGCGCGCACAGGAGCGCCCTGTGCGTTGCCGCGAGGCATCAGGCCAGTGGCAGGCATATTATCGTGTCGCCGACGAGAACATTGTGGCGCATCCCCTTATGGTGCGTGCGTGGGAGCGTGTCGCCTCAGGGGATGACGGTGAACTCCTGTCGCTTTCCGAGCCGGAAAGCGCCCTGCTGCGCCATCTTTCATCTGTGGCCGGCGCCACTCCCGAGGAACTGATGCGGGTGGTGCGTCTCTCGCTGCGTTCAACCGAGGAACTTATCGTGCGGCTTGCAGCCATGGGGCTGGTTGCTTTCCGCCATACATCGGCTGGATTCATCGTGGTTCAGCAGGAAAGTTGATCGGATTTATAATAACGTTATTTAACATTTTGTCTGCGGTTTTGACGGGTTTTAACCCTATCTTTGCAAAAATATAAAAAACACATAGGCGGTCAACGCATATTATACGTAATTAAATCCGCCGACACACAATCATTACCATTTCTTATTATGAAAATTGTTAAGTATTTAGTCAACGGTGTCACAGCAGTAGCTTTGGCATGTTCTTTTGCGGCCTGTGGCGGCGATGATGAAGAACCCGACGGTGGAGAAGGCGGCAACGGGGATGATCCCGGATGGGTGGATCCGACACCGGGCACAGATCCGGTGCTTACCGATGAGGAAGCCAAGGAGTATCTTGAGCAGACCGCCATCATCGTTATGGATCAATTCAACCCCGTTGACCAGCAGCCGCTTGTGGAGCTTGCAGGCGATTTCTGCAAGGATTACGCAGGCTATGGTCTCGAAGGGTATGAAGATGATGACGACGAGGATGACTATTACTACCCCACACGGGTCAAGGGGCATGACAGCCGCGGACTGGTATCTTTCTTCCGCCATATACGCCAGGCCATGACAACCGGCGACTACATGTCGGTTTCGCGTGCGGCCGTTGATGTGATCCGTTTCAGCGATTTTACCGGCATTTACGAGCCTGATGCAGAGAGCGAGATGTTCCGTCTCAAAGGTATGTCTTCCGATCTGGTTGTGAATTTCCGCCATGCAGGCAATCCCTGCCAGATGATCGTGTCTCCCGTAGGCAACGGCACATGGAGCATGGATCTGAGCCAGCTCACAGAAGGTGAGTTCGCGGCAGCAGAGGTGCCCGACAATATCCGTTTCTCCCTTACGGAAGCCGGCCGCGATCTTATCAGCGGTTCGGTGGAAAGCCGATGGAACGCCACCTCGCTTAAGGTTGTGGCCGATGTCACGATAGCCAATATCCGTGTCACAGCCAACGTGAACGGCACAGGAAGCGTGATCACCAGTCATGAGGCTCTTTATGTGGATGGAAACCTGCTGCAGACTTCCGAGGCAAAGGTAAACGGCACGGGCATGGTCGATCCACAGCGTATCGCATCGCTTTTCGATGTGGAGACATACCGCTACGAGTATGCTCCCGGCTTGTTCTACGAGGAGAGCTACTATGAATTCAACGAAAACCGCGCCGCCGACATGTTCAGAAGCGGAGAGGCAAATACCGTGCTTCTGGGACGCATGAAAGTGGCTACCACCATCGCCGACAGCAAGAAATTTATCGGTGTAGAGACATATTTCAGTTGCTACGACTATGACTTCGATGAGAACAAGGCCAAAAAGGATTGCCAGTCGGCATGCAACAGCCTTAACACAGGTGCTCCCGTTTACCTGTATCTCGCCGGTGCCTCCACAGCTACGGCACAGCTCAAGTGGCAGCCCTGTTTACGCTCAGAGGGCTACGGTTACTGGTACTGGGAACCGGAAGCCACCATCCTGTTCGCCGACGGATCCACTTATAGCGTTGATGAATATGCCGCCAACGGCTTCTCCTCTCTGCAGACCCGTTTCAGCAGCCTGGCAGGAGCTTATATAGGTCTCTGGAACGCTGCTTTCAAATAAATTGACGACACACATCCGTCATATAACCATATGCGTGACCATTCTTGCGGCTTTGTTGCCGGGGAGTGGTCACGTTTTCGCACATCCTGCTTCCTCAGTCGCACAGGCTCCGGATACTGTGGCGCTCGGTGAGGTGAAGGTGAACGGTGTGGCCGTAGTCCGTCCGCGCATCTCCTCCGATGCTTCCGTGTCTTTCGCAGCCGATGCCCTCGGGGCTGTTCCGCGCGCTTTCGGGGAGGCCGATCCCCTCCGTTTTCTTTACCGGCTGCCGGGCGTCACCTCTACGAGCGACTACTCTTCAGGCGCGTCGGTCGACGGTATGGGATATTCGCAGAATCTTTACCGTCTCAACGGCATTCCCGTTCATTTCCCCTTCCATTTCGGCGGCATTTTCTCTGTGTTCTCCCCGTCGCTCTACCGTTCGGCACGGCTTTACAAGAGCATCAAACCGGCCGGCGAGAGCGGTGTGCTTGGTGGAGTGGTGGCCATATCCTCCCTTTCCGAGCCGGCCGACACACTTTCCGGCGAGGTCAATGCCGGCATGATAGCCTCTTCGGCCTCTGTTTCGGTGCCTGTGTCGTCGCGTTTCTCTTTGGGTGCCTCCGGGCGTGTAAGCTATGTAGATGCGCTTTATGCCCCGTTGCTGCGGTCAGGGGACACACAGGCTTCATACAATCTCGCCGACTGCGATCTCACCGGATGCCTCAGACTGTCGGGGTGCGATATGCTGCGTGCCACATTCCATTATAATGCCGACAATGTGGAATATACCGATCTGAGCTATTCGCTCACTACCGCCCTGAAATGGCACAATCTGGCGGCAGGAGCCGAGTGGAGCCGGTCAACAGACACATTCGAGGCTGTTAACCGGCTGTATTATACCCGTTTCCACAATCTTCTCAGGCTCAATATGGAGCAGATCTCCCTGCGTGCGCCTACCGGAATTGACGAGGGCGGGGCGTGCGGTGATTTCAGCTTCCTCTCCCTCCCCCGCGGATGGCATCTCGACGCCGGATATTCCGTGCGGCTTTACAGCATAGTGCCGCAGTGGGTGACACTCGAGGGGATAGGGGAGCAGACCG
>CATJQX010000122.1 GCA_949742535.1 uncultured Muribaculaceae bacterium
AGCGTAATTCACCGTGCCGAAGGAGGGTGTGCCCTTGAACATAAGGTGCTCGAAATAATGCGCCAGGCCGGTGGTCTCGGCAGGATCGTTCTTGCCCCCCACTTTCACCGCGATATAGGTTTGTATGCGGGGCTCGCGCTTGTTTACGGTCATATACACCTTAAGCCCGTTCGGAAGGGTGTAGATCTTGGTTTTCAAAGGGTCACCGGCCACTGTGTCATACACATACTTCGTGGTCTGCACCGGAGCGGGCGCCCCTTTGCTCTTCCGGGGAGAGGCCGCGGCCACGCCACAGCAGATGGCCGCCATGGCCAGGGTAAGTAGTAGTTGTCTTGATTTCATACTGATGATGATTTCGTGATAACGGATTGTTTTATCTCTCTATGAATGACTGAATTACAGGCGTTATTACAACGCCGTCAAATCTCACCGACAAATATAGTTATTATTTCCCGAAAAAAAATCATATCTTTGCATAAAATTAAATAATAAGCTACCGGTCAAAACTACTTTTATGTTTGTTTGAGGAAAAGACTCAAAAATTCTGCCGAAAAAACATTGAAATAATCTGACCGGTATAAAATGATTTTGAACAGTTACATACAGAAAACTCGATGAAAAAAATCATACTCACAGGCGACCGCCCGACGGGACGCCTCCATGTCGGCCACTTCGTCGGATCACTGCGCCGGCGTGTGGAACTGCAGAACTCCGGCGAGTTTGACAAGATTTTTGTCATGATCGCCGACGCACAGGCGCTCACCGACAATGCCGATAATCCCGAGAAGGTGCGTCAGAACGTTATAGAGGTGGCTCTTGACTATCTTTCGGCCGGCCTCGATCCGGAGAAAACCACCATTTTCATACAGAGCCAGGTGCCGGAACTGTGCGAACTCGCATTCTACTACATGAACCTCGTGACTGTGAGCCGCGTGCAACGCAATCCCACGGTAAAGACCGAGATAAAGATGCGCAACTTCGAGCAGTCCATACCGGTAGGATTTTTCTGCTATCCAGTAAGCCAGGCATCGGACATCACCGCATTCAAAGCCACCACTGTGCCGGCAGGTGAGGATCAGGCTCCCATGATAGAGCTTACACGCGAGATCGTGAACCGCTTCAACAACACATACGGTCCCACCCTGGTGGAACCGGAGATACTTCTCCCGGAAAACGCCGTGTGCATGCGTCTGCCCGGTACCGACGGCAAAGCCAAGATGAGCAAGTCGCTCGGCAACTGCATATACCTTTCCGACACACCCAAAGAGGTGAAAAAGAAAGTGAACAGCATGTACACCGACCCCGAGCACCTCACCATCGACTCTCCGGGACACCTCGAGGGGAACTGCCCGTTCATCTATCTCGACGCATTCAGCAACGACTCGCATTTTGCAAAATATCTCCCCGACTATCCCAACCTGCAGGCGCTCAAAGACCACTACACACGCGGCGGACTGGGAGACGGCACCGTGAAGAAACTCCTCATCAACGTGCTTGAGGAGACCCTCGCCCCCATCAGGGAACGCCGCAAACAGTTCGAGCAGGATATCCCTGCCGTTTACGAGATACTCCGCAAAGGCTCCGAGGAAGCGCGTGCCGTGGCGGCGCAGACACTCGCCGAAGTGCGTGCGGCCATGAAGATCAACTACTTCGACGATGAAGCCCTCATCGCCGAGCAGGCTAAGAAATACCGCTCGGGAAAATAACCCCTCTTCCCCCGTCAAGTAACTGGTCAAAATTATTTTAATGTTTGTTCGAGAAAAATTTTGTGAAGATTTTTCTTGACGAAGAAGGAGTGTAGCGGGCTACACGACTGATGAG
>CATJQX010000123.1 GCA_949742535.1 uncultured Muribaculaceae bacterium
AAGGCGCAGTTCAAACTGTTGCAGAGCGTGGAGGAGCATATGGAGGAGATGCGCAGGTTCATAGATGCCTGTCTGAAAGGGGAGGAGACAGACAAATAACTTATCTGGCCGATAACAAAATCGTTTGGAACAGTTGCTTAAAAAGGATTGGAAAATGAAGACACTTGAGGTCGGAAAAGTAAAGGCGGAGGGGATATCCGCGGCGTCGGTGCCGGAGGTTCTTGACAGGGAGAATGTGGCTTTCGTGCCGGTTGACACGGTGAACTGGAAGGGTTTCCCGTATCTTCCGGAAGTGGGGTTCCGCATCGCTTATACGGACAATGCCATCCTTCTGCATTTCAGGGTGAAAGAGGAAAGTGTGCGTGCTGTCGCCCCGCATGACAACGGCGCGGTGTGGGAGGATGCATGTGTGGAGTTTTTCTCGGTGCCTGCCGGCGACGGTGTATATTACAACATGGAGTGCAACTGTGCGGGCACACTGCTTGTTGCCGCCGGTAAGGAACGTGAGAACCGCACGTATGCCCCGCAGGAGGTGCTCGACGGTGTGGACCGATGGTCTTCTCTTGGCCGCGGTGTGTTCGGCGAAAAGGTTGGTGAATGCTGCTGGGAAGTGGCTCTGGTGATACCGTTCGCCACATTCTTTATGCACGCGATAGATTCGCTGGAGGGGAAAAGGATCCCTGCCAACTTTTACAAATGTGGCGACAAACTGCGCACGCCGCATTTCCTGTCATGGAATAAAATTGAAATAGGAAAGCCTGATTTTCACCGTCCCGATTTCTTCGGTGAGCTGCATTTCATCTGATCCGCCGCGGGGCATCAGCGGCGTGGAGCCGCTACGGATTGGCGTAGAACTATCGAAGGCTGCAGAAGTATGCCTCCTGCCGGCACCGGATTGTCTTTGATGCGGTCCATGAGCATCTTCACCGCTACGATGCTTATGCTTTCGATCGGCTGTGAGATGCGTGTGACCGGAGGGTTTAGAAAATCGAGATAAATGTTGTCGTCAAACGACACTATCGAGAGGTCTTCAGGCACCTTCAGTCCATGCTCGCTTATGGCCTTTATCGCTCCGAGAAATATGGTGTTGGAAAGCGCAAAAATTGCGCTGATCTTTTTGCCCATGTTGAGCGCGAGTTTTGTTTCCACATAGCCGTTCTGTGTGGAAAACTCGTTGCCGCAGATCATGGCGTTTCCTTCCAGTCCCGCTTTTTCAAGTGCGTCGAGATAGCCTTGCACGCGGCGCTGCGAGGTGATTGACTGCGGCGTGCCCTGTATGCACATGATATCGGTGTGTCCGGCCTTTATGAGCAGCTCGGTGGCTTCGAGCGCCCCTTTGTAGTTGTCGGTGGCCACGTATGAAAGGTCGCACTGGTCGAAATAGCGGTCTATCAGCACAAGGGGTTTCTCCCTGGCGAGTTCCACAAGCCGGGCGGGATCGTCGCTGCTCGGTACCATTATTATGCCGTCTACGTTGCGTGACAGGAGTGTGTTGATGGCTTCATCCTCATCTTTCACACTCTCGTGTGTGTCTATCACCATCACAGGATATGAGTATTTGTGTGCTTCCCCTATCACCGCGCTGGCTATGTTGGCGAAAAACGGGTTGTCGATGCATGGCACAAGCAGGCCTATGGTGCGTGTGGTGCAGTTGCGCAAACTTTGTGCGACATAATTTGGCCTGTAATTCAGTGCCCTTACCGCATCCATGATTTTCTGCTGTGATTCACGGCTTATGCGGAACTGCTCCGATTTTCCGTTGAGCACTCTGGAGATGGTTGTTACAGAGAGGCCTGTATAGCTGGAGATGTCTGACAAAGTGCTTTTTTTCATTGTGTTAACCTTTTTTATATCCCCAAAGGTAACATATTTTCTTGAAATATTTTTCAATTTTATTTTAAAAGTTGCCGTTTTTTCGACTTTTTTATATATCTTCGCGCAAACGTTTGAGCATACACTTTCTGTCTGCCATTACAATGAGGCGCGGGCGCCGCGTTCAAATCCTTAAATTACCTGATACCAATAATGTTTCAATAACTACGATGGACAAAAAGATAGTTGTAGTCGGAAGCAGCAATACCGATATGGTGATTCGTTGCCCGCATATGCCCCGGCCTGGTGAAACGGTGCTCGGGGGCGAATTCCTCATGAATCATGGCGGCAAAGGAGCCAACCAGGCTGTAGCCGCGGCCAAACTCGGGGGGGATGTGACTTTTGTTGCCAAAGTCGGTGACGATATTTTCGGCGGCGAGACACTCGAGATGCTTCGCGGCGTGGGGATAGACACGTCGCATGTGAGTGTCAGCCACGACTACCCGTCGGGTGTGGCGCTTATTAACGTAGACGCCAACGGTGAGAACTCCATCAGTGTGGCTTCCGGAGCCAATGCCGCCCTCTCCAAAGAGGATATCGACAATGCCGCAGACACGATAGCCGGCGCCGCCATGCTTATCGCGCAACTTGAGACACCGGTGGAAACAGTGGCGTATGCTGCCGAAATGGCAAAGAAACAAGGCGTTACGGTAGTGCTCAACCCGGCTCCCGCACCGTTGTCGCCCCTCCCCGACGAGCTGTTGCGAAATGTTGATATTATAATTCCCAACAAGACTGAGGCCGAGATTATTTCAGGTGTCTCCATCACCGACGATGCGTCTGAACGCAAGGCCATAGAGGCTATCGCATCCAAGGGGATAGGGGTGGTTATCGTGACGCTCGGATGCAAAGGCGCGCTCGTTTTTGAGAACGGCTGTTACACCATGGTGCCTGCCCTGAAAGTAGAGGCAGTGGATACCACGGCTGCCGGCGACACCTTCTGCGGCGCTTTCTGTGTGGCGCTTACAGAGGGGAAAAGCCTGGCTGACGCCGTGATGTTCGGCAACCGGGCGGCGGCCATATCGGTCACCCGCAAAGGTGCGCAGCAGTCGGCGCCGTTGCGTGAGGAGCTCGGGGAATTTTGAATTTCCTGTAAAATAGATCTTAAGTAAGTCATGAAAATTATTCCGCATAAAACATACAACAGGCTTTATATTATCTGCGGCATCCTTTCGCCGCTTTTTGTCCTCATCTTCAGTCGTGTAGCCCGCTACACTCCTTCATCTTCGGACAAAAACCGACTGAAAGTATGCTCTCAGATAATATAAAATAATTTCCACGACTTACTTACCTTAAATAACTGAAATATCATGTTTATCGTTGACAACTATTCAATGGCGGTGGTGCTCTGTTTCATCACCATGCTGTGCTGGGGTTCCTGGGGAAATACCCAGAAACTCGCCGCGAAAAACTGGCGCTATGAACTATATTACTGGGACTATGTGATCGGCATGGTGCTGTTTTCACTGCTTCTGGGTTTTACTTTCGGCAGCATCGGTTCGGAGGGACGTCCGTTCATGGCCGATCTCGCCCAAAGCTCTCTCATGTGTGTCGGCAGTGTCATTCTCGGGGGCATAATATTCAATGCCTCGAATATATTGCTTTCCGCTTCGGTTTCTCTTGCCGGCATGGCGGTGGCTTTCCCGCTCGGTGTGGGTATAGCACTGGTGCTCGGTGTGATCATCAATTATATCGGTGCCCCCAAGGGTGATCCGGTATTGCTCTTTACGGGGGTGGCGCTTGTAGTCGCTGCAATTATCTGCAACGGCTTAGCCTCGGGGCGTGTGAGCAAGTCTGACGACTCTGCGGCACAGAACCGCAAAGGCATCATCCTCGCCATCTGCGCAGGTGTGCTGATGTCGTTCTTCTACCGTTTCGTGGCCGCCGCCATGGATCTTTCCGATTTCCGCAATCCGGCTCCCGGAATGCTTACCCCCTATACCGCCCTGTTCATTTTCTCTGTGGGTGTGCTGTTGAGCAATCTCCTTTTCAATACCATAGCCATGCGCAAGCCGTTTGTAGGGGAGCCTGTGACATATTCGCAGTATTTCAAGGGATCTTTCGCCACCCACATGACCGGTGTGCTCGGAGGAGTCATCTGGGCACTCGGCACCGCATGCAGCTATATCGCCGCCGGCAAGGCGGGAGCCGCCATTTCATATGCCCTGGGGCAGGGAGCGCCAATGATCGCCGCCATTTGGGGCGTGTTCATATGGAAAGAGTTCAAAGGCGCCGATCGCAAGACCGATTTTCTGCTGGCGCTGATGTTCCTGTTCTTTATCGCAGGTCTCGGCTGGATCATAGCCTCGGGAGGCAACTGACAGGTGTTACAAGCAAGTCTTTAACGAAAATTATATAAGGAAATGGATTTTATCAGAATCACCCTGGCCGCCGGAGCGCTTGCCATGCTCGGAGCGTGCGGCAACAGACAGGCTGCTGTTGAGGAATCGGCTGCAGAGCCGATGAGAGTTATTTTCGAGACAGACATGGGCAACGACGTGGACGATGCCCTGGCTCTGGATATGCTTATGAGGTATGCGGAGGAGGGGAAAATAGACCTGCTCGGCATATCCACCAACAAGCGCAACGAGGGTTCGGTGGAGTATCTCGACGCGCTCACCACCTGGTATGGTGTGCCGGAGATCCCACTGGGGCGTGTTGTCGACGGGAAACCGTGCGACGATGCGGTAAACTATGCCCTCGAGGTGGTGAAGATGCAGAACGCCGACGGGAAACCGCTGTTCGCGCGCTCGCATGACACCGACGGTTTCGTTGTGCCGAGTGTGGAGATGTACCGCCGTCTGCTGGCGGCGCAGCCCGATTCGTCGGTCACGGTGATTTCGGTGGGCTTCTCCACCAATCTCGCCCAGCTGCTTGACTCCAAGGCCGACGCCATATCCCCCCTGTCCGGAAAGGATCTGGTGGCGAAGAAAGTGAAAAATCTTGTGGCAATGGCGGGTTGCTTTACCGCCAATGAGGAGGCCGACAGCCTGGTGCGCATGCCCGAATACAACGTGGTGCGCGACATAGAGGGTGCACGCAAAGTCTTTTCTGAGTGGCCCACGCCGGTTGTGACATCCCCCTGGGAGCTTGGCAACGGCATATGCTTCCCCGCCACCTATATTGACAACGATTTCACCCGTGAGGTGCCCAATCCTGTCACTTTGGCTTACAAGGCATATCTTCCCATGCCCTATGACCGTCCTACCTGGGACCTTACCTCCGTGCTGTATGCCGTAGAGGGTCCCGACGGCTACTTCACTCTTTCCGAGCCGGGCGACATAGAGGTGGATGCCCGTGGAGGCACACGCTTCATACCCCGTGCCGACGGCACACGCCGCTACATGATATCAGACTCCGTGCAGAGCGCTGCCATTCTGAGCCGTTTTGTGGAGATGATTCCGTCAGTGCCGTCAAGGTATAAGGCTGAAATTTAGGCGTTAACAGGCTCTGAAGTTAGTATAAAAAGGTTCAATGGTATAGCAGAGATCAACCGGGATTCCCGGCTGATCTCTGCTATACCATTGTATCTGTTTTATTGACTCTTCCCCGGGCGGCGGTTGGCGGCGTCAAGGAGCTGCTGCAGGGTGGCGCGGATCTCGCGGAGGCGCTCGATGGTCTGGGCGCGGCGCGACACGTTTGAGCGGTTGTTGCGTATCTGCTCCTCGGCGGCCTCGATGTGGAGACCCTTGTCTTTTACAAGGTAGGTGACCATGCGCAGTTTCTCGATGTCAGCGGGGGTGTATATGCGTATCCCCTTTTCGTTGCGGCGTGGTTTGATGATGGTGAATTTCGACTCCCAGAAGCGCAGCGTGGAGGGGGGGAGGCCGAGGATGGCGGCCACCTCCTTTATTTTGTAATATTTCTTATCGAAGTCTGCCATAAAGATTTGATTTGCAAAAGTAGTAAAAAAAGAGTAATTTTGCCGCTTGAATCGGGCGAAATAGGCCTGTATGGCCTCCGGAAGCCCGCTTACTCCACAGAAAATACAATCTTCACCATACGCATGAGCAATAAACCTCTTACAGCTAAGGAAATAAGAGAATCCTTCAAGCAGTTTTTCGAAAGCAAAGGGCACCGGATTGTTCCGTCGGCCCCGATGGTAATAAAGGATGACCCCACGCTGATGTTCACCAACGCGGGCATGAATCAGTTTAAGGACATTATTCTCGGAAACAAGGCGCCGAAGTGGACCCGCGTCACCGACAGTCAGAAGTGCCTGCGTGTCAGCGGCAAACACAATGACCTTGAAGAGGTGGGACACGACACCTACCATCACACCATGTTCGAAATGCTCGGCAACTGGTCATTTGGTGATTATTTCAAGAAAGAAGCCATCGACTGGGCATGGGAGTTTCTTGTGGATGTGCTCGGTCTCGACCCCGCGCACCTCTATGCCACAGTGTTCGAAGGCTCTCCCGCCGAGGGACTTACCCGCGACGACGAGGCCGCATCATACTGGGCGGCACATCTTCCCGAAAGCCATATCATCAACGGCAACAAGCATGACAACTTCTGGGAAATGGGCGATACAGGCCCCTGCGGTCCCTGCTCTGAGATCCATATCGACCTCAGAAGCGACGAAGAGCGCAAGGCTGTGCCGGGCGCAGAACTGGTGAACAAGGACCATCCCCAGGTAATCGAGATCTGGAACCTCGTGTTCATGCAGTTCAACCGCAAGGCCGACCACACACTCGAGCCGCTCCCCGCCAAGGTGATCGATACCGGCATGGGATTCGAGCGCCTCTGCATGGCTTTGCAGGGGAAGACATCGAACTACGATACCGACGTGTTCACCCCCATGATCGCCAGGATAGCCGAACTTTCCGGCAAGAAATATGGGGAGGACCACAAGGTGGATGTGGCCATGCGCGTCATCGCCGACCATATCCGTACCATAGCCTTCTCGATCGCCGATTCACAGCTCCCCGGCAACGCCAAGGCCGGCTATGTGATACGCCGCATCCTGCGCCGCGCCGTGCGTTACGCATATACATTCCTTGACCAGAAGGAAGCATTCATGTACAAGCTCGTTGATACCCTCATCGAATCTATGGGTGAGGCATATCCCGAACTTCCGCAGCAGCGCGAGCTGATAATGAAAGTGACCAAAGAGGAGGAGGACTCCTTCCTGCGCACACTCGAGAACGGTATCCGCATGCTTGAGAGCGCCATCGCCTCGGCACGCAAGGCTTCCAAGACCGAGATCTCAGGCAGCGAGGCTTTCGTGCTGTATGACACATATGGCTTCCCTCTCGACCTCACAGAGCTGATACTCAAGGAGAACGGCATGACTCTCGATCAGGAGGGATTCGACCGCGAGATGGAGGCACAGAAAGCACGCGCCCGCAATGCCGCCGCCGTGGAGGCTACCGACTGGGTGACTGTGCGCGAAGGCGAAGAGGAGTTCGTGGGCTACGACCTCGCCGAGACCGACGCCCAGATACTCCGCTACCGTAAAGTAAAACAGAAGAACAAAGAGTTCTATCAGATAATTCTCGACCGCACACCGTTCTATGCCGAGATGGGCGGTCAGGTAGGTGACAGCGGCAAACTTGTCGCTGCCGACGGAGAGACAATAGAGATCTTCGATACAAAACGCGAGAATGGCGTGGGAGTACATCTCACCCATAAGTTACCTTCAGATCCTTCTGCTGAGTTCAAGGCTTCCATCAACATGGAGGCGCGCCGTGCCACTTCATGCAACCACACCGCCACACACCTGCTGCATGAGGCCCTCCGCGAGGTGCTCGGCACACATGTGGAGCAGAAAGGCTCCTATGTGTCACCCGAGATCCTCCGCTTCGACTTCTCCCACTTCCAGAAAGTCACTCCCGAGGAGCTGCGCAAAGTAGTGCACCTGGCAAACCGTAAGCTTCGCGTGGCATACAGCCGCGATGAGCGCCGCAATGTGCCCATCGAAGAGGCACGCGCCATGGGCGCCATGGCTCTCTTCGGCGAGAAATACGGCGACGAGGTGCGTGTGATACGCTACGGCAGCTCGGTTGAGCTTTGCGGTGGTACGCACGTGGATAATACCGGCAACATCGGTATGATCAAGATCATCTCCGAGAGCAGCATCGCCGCCGGAATCAGACGTATTGAGGCCATCACAGGCGAGAACGTGGAGAAAGCCATCGACCAGATCAGCGACAACATGCGCGAGATCGCCATGATGCTCCACAATGCTCCCGACCTTGTAGCCGCGCTTAGAAAAGAGATTGAGGAGAACGAGACACTGCGCCGTCAGGCTGAAGAACACTTCAAGGAACGTGTGGCACAGATGACCTCGAAACTGATTGCCGATGCAGAGGAGATAAACGGCATAAAGACCATAGCCCTCAGCGGCGTGCGCCTCCCCGATCTTGTGAAGAATGTGGCGTTCGGAGTGCGTGCCGCATCTCCCGAACGAACCGCTTTTATCGCGGCAACAGTGGATATGGGAGGGAAACCGCTTCTCACCGTCATGCTCACCAACGACCTGGTGGAAGAGGGGCGAAACGCATCGCAGATGGTGCGTGAGGCAGCCAAGGCCATCAAGGGTGGCGGAGGCGGCCAGCCCGGTTTCGCACAGGCCGGCGGCAAGGATGCCAGCGGCATCGCCATGGCCATGGAGGCTCTCCGAGGTGCCCTCAAGAACTGAGACAACACTGCCCGGGCGGCCGGCATGACAGGTGTCGGCCGCCCGGCGGTTTTATCCATCCGGATATGAACTTGCGGTGTGCCGCCGAAGGCACGCCCTTCGCGCGTCTGATCCTCAAAAGGGTGTCTGGTATCCGGTTGGAAATATGGTGCGTATCACACCGGGAGACACCCCTTCCACATCCCCGCAGCGGCGGGGACTTGACATGACAATTGTTAAACAACCGTTCACCGCTATACTATTGGTGCCGGACACACGCATGAATAACAATATGAAAAAGACAGCTTTAATTACAGGTGTAACAGGACAGGACGGCTCTTTCCTCGCGGAATTCCTTATTGGAAAAGGATATGACGTGCACGGAACAATACGCCGGTCGTCTGTGGACTATCGCGAGCGTATCGCCCACCTTGAGGGAAATGAGAATTTCCACCTCCATTACGCCGATCTCGGCGACTCCATGAGTATTCTCCAGGTAGTGCAGAAAGTGCGCCCCGACGAGATCTACAACCTTGCCGCACAGAGCCATGTGCAGGTATCGTTCGACTCCCCTGAGTTCACCGCCGACGTAGACGCCACCGGTGTGCTCCGTGTGCTCGAGGCGGTGCGCCTCAGCGGCCTTGCAGACACCTGCCGCATCTATCAGGCATCCACATCTGAGCTTTACGGCAAAGTGGAGGAGGTGCCCCAGAACGAGAACACCCCCTTCCACCCCTACAGCCCCTATGCCGTGGCCAAGCTTTACGGTTTCTGGATCGTGAAAGAGTATCGCGAGGCATACAACATGTTCTGCTGCTCAGGCATCCTCTTCAACCACGAGAGCGAGCGCCGTGGAGAGACTTTCGTGACACGAAAGATCACCCTCGCCGCAGCCCGCATAGCCCACGGCAAGCAGGACAAACTCTATCTCGGCAACCTCTCCTCGCTCCGCGACTGGGGATATGCCAAAGACTATGTGGAGTGCATGTGGCTGATCCTTCAGCAGGACAAGCCCCAGGACTTCGTCATCGCCACCGGCGAGCAGCACTCCGTGCGCGAGTTCGCCACACTGGCGTTCCGCAACGTCGGCATCAATCTCCGCTGGGAGGGTGAGGGACTTGACGAAAAGGGTATCGACGAGGCCACAGGCCGTGTGCTCGTGGAGGTGTCGCCCGACTTCTACCGTCCCACCGATGTGGTGAACCTTTGGGGAGACCCCACCAAGGCAAAGGCCATTCTCGGCTGGAACCCGACATCAACCACATTCGAGCAGCTCGTCAAGATAATGACCGACGCCGATATGGAGAAGGTGGCGGTGGAGCGTGCCGGCGAACAGGTGCGCACCAACCTTGCCGAATATCTGGAAAAGGGTATCGTAAAATAAGGTAAGGCCATGATGGAGAAAGACGCGAAAATTTATGTGGCCGGCCACCGCGGCATGGTGGGATCGGCTATAGTGCGCGAGCTTGAGCGTCAGGGTTATACCAATATCATTACCCGCACTCACAGGGAGCTTGACCTCTGCCGTCAGGATGAGGTGGAGCGCTTCTTCGCCGAGGAGAAACCCGATTATGTGTTTCTGGCTGCCGCAAAGGTAGGCGGTATCATCGCCAACCATTCGGCTCTGGCAGACTTCATGTACGACAACATGATACTGGAGATGAACGTGATACACTCCGCGTGGAAAAACGGTTGCAAGAAACTGGAGTTCCTCGGATCGTCGTGCATCTACCCGCGCCTGGCGCCGCAGCCCATGAAGGAGAGCTGCCTGCTCACCTCTGAGCTGGAGCAGACCAACGAGGCCTATGCCCTGGCCAAGATCTCGGGACTGAAATACTGCGAGTACCTCAACCGCCAGTATGGCACAGACTATATAAGTGTGATGCCCACCAATCTCTACGGACCCAACGACAACTACCACCCCACGCACTCGCATGTGGTGCCCGCGCTCATACGCCGCTTCCATGAGGCCAAAGAGCAGGGGCTCGAGGAGGTGACCTGCTGGGGCGACGGCACACCGCTGCGTGAATTCCTTTATGTCGACGACCTCGCGAACCTCTGCGTGTTCCTCATGAACAACTACTCGGGCAACGAGACCGTGAACGCCGGCACAGGCAAGGAACTTACCATACGCGAGCTTACCGAGCTTGTGGCAAAGACCGTGGGATACGAGGGACGCATCCTCTGGGATACCTCCAAACCAAACGGCACACCCCGCAAACTGCTCGATGTGAGCAAGAGCGCGGCCCTGGGATGGAAATACCGCGTGGAGCTTGAGGATGGTCTGAAGCTCTCCTACGAGGATTTCCTCGCCAATCCCATGCGCGCCGAGCGATGATATGCGTGTGGCGCAATAATCAGCTCTGTATTATCGTTATATAATAAAATCTATTTTATCGGGGAGGCTTTGGCCTCCTCGATTTTCAAATATTAACTGACAAAGACAGAATTTGCTTATGCCATTTTCTCTCGCAGACAGGATTCCCGCAGCCATAAGGAGGCTGATGCCCGCATTCGCCATGCTGTTGCCTCTGGCGTTTATGGCGGCGTCGTGCTCCAAGGAAGATGATCCGGCTCCAGTGGTAAGGGAGCGGGAGAGGGCGGTGCTTGTCTATATGGTGGCGAACAACAGTCTTGGCAGCAGTACTCCCCCCGGCAAAGACGAGCGCGGCTACGACAATGCCGATATCGACGAGATGGTCAGTGCCGCTTCCCGGGGCGCTCTCGGCGCAAACCGGCTCATAATCTACCATCAAGCCTACCGCAGTAATCCGGTGCTCAAGGAGATAACCGCCCAGGGGGTGAAGGAGCTGAAAACCTACGACACATCCGTGAGCTCGGTGAGCGCCTCGCGCATGCTTGAGGTAATCGCCGACTTCAAGGAGGAGGCTCCCGCCGAAAAATACGGCATAGTGCTCTGGAGCCATGCCAACGGGTGGGCGCAGACCGGCCTGCAGGAGACTGTGGCACCGACGGCGCGTCCCAAAGCGTTCGGTGAGGATTATCACGATGGGCGCCGTGTCTACATGAATATCACCACTCTTGCCGACGTGCTCGACGGCCAGGAATTCGACTATGTGTATTTCGACTGCTGCCACATGGCCGGTGTGGAGGTGGCATATGAGTTGCGCCATGTCACCGACAGGGTGGTGGGATCAGTAACCGAGCTTCCAGCCGCAGGGATGCCCTACAATCTCACATTGCCATACCTCATGTCGGGTGACGTGGTGATGGCGGCTGCTACCACTTTCTCCAGTTACAACAACCTCTACGGGGTGGAACGCACATGCACCATGTCGGTTATCGACACTTCGCGCCTCGACCGCCTGGCCGAAGCCGTGGGTGCGCTCTACGCCATGCATCCCGCGCTGCCCGACGATTATGCCCCGCAGAGATTCATATACCGCAATTGCATATATTTCGATCTCCTGCACTATCTCGAAGGGCTGGGGGATAACCGTCCGGAGCTGCGCAAACCGCTCGCAGAGGCTACCGCCGCGCTCAAGGACGCAGTGGTCTACTGTGCGGCCACCCCCTGGATATGGCAGGGATATGCCTCGCAGGTGGAGCTGAAAAGCCATTGCGGACTCTCTACGAATATACTCAAATCACCGCTTGACGCGGCGAAATATAATTACAGCCAGCTTGAATGGTATGCCGATGTGGCTTCCAGGCTGTTTTAATCAATAATCTTGAACTGTTACTTATGTTGCTACAAAGTATCTTGTTGCAGAGTGTCCCGTTGGCGGCAGACGCAGCATCAGCGGCCGGAGAGGCTTCGGAAAAAGAAGCTGATTTTGCCGCTTCCCTGAAATCGCTTTCCTTGCAGGACCTGCTGAACCGTCTGGCCGAATCAGCCGTCAGCTTTGCCATAGACCTGGCCATAGCCATAGTTGTTTTCTATCTGGGGAGGTTCATAATAAGGAAAATCTACGGGTTCGTGAGGTCGGTGTTCGTTACAAGGCGCATCGACGCATCGCTCACCACCTTCGTGCTCAGCCTGATAAACATCGTCCTTTATTTCATACTCATAGTCACTGTAATAGGGATCATAGGCATAGAAACCACTTCGTTTCTCGCCCTGTTCGCCTCCGCCGGTGTCGCTATCGGTATGGCACTGAGCGGCACGCTGCAGAATTTCGCGGGAGGGGTGCTCATACTGCTTCTCAAGCCCTACAAGATCGGCGATTTCATTGAGGTGCAGGGATATGCGGGCACTGTAAAGGAGATACAGATATTCTTCACCGTGATCACCACGGGTGACAACAAGTCGATCCTCATTCCCAACGGCGGACTTTCCACAGGGAGCGTCAACAATTACAGCCGTGAGGAGTACCGCCGCGTATCGTGGACAGTATCCATATCCTATGGCGACGATGTGGCCAAGGCACGCGAGGCCATTCTCGCACTCTTCGCCAAAGACGACCGCATAATGCCTGTGACAGGCGAACCGGATACGGCAGACGAGGGTTCTTCCACCGCTTCCGCCGAGGAAGCGCGGGAGCATGCGGCCGAGGAGGCGGGGAAACGTCCCGGGTGGTTCCGCTCCGTTTTCGGTAAGAAAGCCCACGCTGTGGAGGGCGGATTGGACGCTGGCACCTCTTTTGCGAAAGGTGAGATACCGCTGCCGAAACCCAACCTGTCGCCCGCCGTGCTCGTCAACGAGCTTGGCGCGTCAAGTGTGGACCTTCAGGTAAGGGCATGGGTGAAAAGCGCCGATTACTGGACGGTGTTCTTCTATTACAACGAATTGTTCTACAACGAACTGCCTAAATATGGCATCAGCTTCCCCTTCCCGCAGCTCGATGTGCATGTCAATGGCAGCCTAAATCCGCAGGCATGATGCTACAGATACAGGATACGCTTGTAACGCTTGATCTGGCGGAACAGTTCTTCTGCTGCGATCTGAGCAAATGTCTCGGTGCCTGCTGCATCGAGGGAGACGCCGGCGCGCCGGTCACCGAGGATGAGGTGAAAGAGATAGAGCGTGTGCTTCCCGAAGTGGAGGCCGACATGATGCCCCGCGCCATAGAGGAAGTGCGTGCCAACGGAGTGGCATATACCGACGTGGAGGGGGATCTGGTCACCACCATACTCGACGGCCGCAACTGTGCTTTCACCTGCTATGCTCCCGGCGGAGTATGCCTGTGCGCTTTGGAAAAGGCGTACCGCGAAGGGCGCACCGACTGGAAAAAGCCCGCCTCATGCTCACTTTACCCCTTGCGTATAAAGGAGTTTCCGACGTGTACGGCCGTGAATTACCACCGCTGGAAGATCTGCCGCGATGCTGAGGCGCTTGGCCGTAAGAAAGGGATTCGCCTCTATCAGTTCCTGCGCGAACCCCTGATCGCACGTTTCGGCGCCGACTGGTACGCCGAGCTGCAGCAAGCCTGCGAGCTTTACCTCCAGGAATACGGCGACAATTCCCCCCGCCGCTGATCTCCCTATCTATACGATAAATACAGGACGGTGTGTCAAAATTCGCGCGATTTTGACACACCGTCCTGTATTTATCCTTCAATTAGTTAGAAAGTGTACCCCAGGGAAACTTTTAAGTTGCCGGTGTTTATTTTATCATCTTTGTATTTGTAAATAGGAGTGAAGTCGGTGCCGTACTGCAGACCGAGATAGAATGATTTGTATGTGAGACCTGCACCTATATGCCATCCCACCTGGAAGCGATTACAGGTATAGTCGTTGCTTCCCATGTCTCTTTTGCTGAATACACTTATCCATTTTCCTTCGAAGTCCTCCGGATCTACAAAAAGATCCTTGAGTTCGCTGTCAGAGAAACTGGTCTTCATTTCGTCTTTATATCGGCCGATGATGTTTAGTTTAAAATTCAGGCCTGCGTAGGGTGCCACGTATACTCCATCGGTAATTGTAAACCGATAAGTGAAGTTAACGGGAACCTGCATATTGATGAATTGTTTTGTGCTTTTGGTGCGTATCCAGTCGTTATATATCTGTTTGTTGCTTATCTTAGACTCTAATTCGAAGTTGAAGTTTACTCCGGTTTCAATGAACATCGGGAGACGCTTGCTTACACTGAAGCCGTGAATGTAGTTTACACCGAAGCCGTTAAGATTAAAATTGTTGTCCGACCCCAGGTATTCATTAAAACCGAAATGGGTGTTGTTGTAAGAGAGTGCGATGCGGTTGTAGTCGCAGATGCCCTTATTGGCAGTCGAAGACTTTGTGTTAGTGAATTGCGCGGACGCACTTGCCGCCGTGGAAAAAGCCACTGCAAGCATGATTGTTTTGATTGCTTTCATTTTTTGTTCGTGATATAATAAAGTGTGATGTTTTTTATGCATGCGGGATATAAAAGCATAAGACGCCCAAATGCTATTCGAGATATTGTGTTAGAAATCAGACGCTTCATAAAAACAAAGGTGATGAGAAAGAGGAGAAAAAATCAGACGCTAAATATTAGTACAAAAATATTAAGAAATCTTTTAAGTACGGATGAACAGTGGTTAAATATTGTAAAAATACGTGTGCGGATAACATTCTGGTTTGATAAAACCTGAATGTTACAATCTCCTTTTCTGGTCTTCTCTTTTTAATATGAGAATGAGTGTTCTAATATCGTATGAGGTTGTCACATCAAGCCGCCGGAGGTGGCGTGCAAAATTTAAGCCCCGTATCGAGCGGCGTGTGAGGACGCAAGGACGAACACGACGTGAAGGTGCGGGGTATAGAGATAGTTCTCCGATAGAAACGCTTCGAAGAAGCGGGCACAATCTCGCACAAAGATAATTCAAATGAAGGCGTCAGTTTTGGAACTTATATATGACAACTTCGGATTTGGCGGACATCTCCGAAGCCCGAACGGATTGTTACATCAGGTTTCCCCACACCATCGCGAGAAATTTCGGCCTTAGGGCCTGAATTTCCCGCTCGATGTGGGGCTTAAATTTTACACGCCGCCCTCGGCGGCTCGCGGGGACAATATTATTATCCTGGAATACAACGTATGTTGATTGTCTGTATGGTATTGGTGGCAAGTCCATGTCGTCAAAACGCACTCCAACATATTGCGTACTGTGGAGTATTTGTGGCTTTGGTGCTTTTACGGGACAGCGACCATTTATTATGTACATGGTGGATCAGAGGGAGTCGACCTCGCGGAGCCAGAGGGCGGAGGTGGCGTCGGAGGGCATGCGCCAGTCGCCGCGGGGGGAGAGGCAGACGGAACCGACTTTGGGGCCGTCGGGGAGACATGAGCGCTTGAACTGCTGGTTGAAGAAGCGGCGGAAGAAGGTGCGCAGCCAGTGGCGGATGGTATCGGGTGTGTAGACACCGTCGAATGCCTGGAGGGCGAGCTGATATATGCGGCGGGGAGAGGAGCCAAAACGAAGCATATGGTAGAGGAAGAAATCGTGGAGCTCATAGGGTCCCACAAGGTCTTCTGTCTTTTGGGCGATGTTGCCGTCGGCGTCGGCCGGGATAAGTTCGGGCGATATGGGGGTGTCGATAATGTCGTGCAGCGCGTCTGCCACCGACTTGTTGTCGGATCGGTCGGCGAACCACCGCACAAGGTATTTTACCAAAGTCTTTGGGATAGATGCGTTGACGCCGTACATCGACATATGGTCGCCGTTGTACGTAGCCCATCCGAGGGCAAGCTCCGAAAGATCGCCGGTGCCGAGCACCATGCCACCCTCGAGATTCGCCACATCCATAAGTATCTGTGTGCGTTCGCGTGCCTGGGAGTTCTCGTATGTCACATCGTGCACCTGCGGATCCTGGCCGATGTCGGCGAAATGCTGCATCACGGCGTCGCCGATGCAGATCTCGCGCATTGTCACTCCAAGTCCTTGCATGAGCGTGACGGCATTGGAGTGTGTGCGTCCTGTGGTGCCGAAACCGGGCATGGTGATGCCTATGATGCCTGTACGCGGCAGTTTCAGTCTGTCGAAGGCTTTCGTGGCCACAAGAAGCGCCAGAGTGGAATCGAGGCCGCCTGAGATTCCCACTACAAGTTTGCCGCAGCGTGTGGCAGCAAGTCTTTGGGCGAGCCCTGCCGCCTGGATGTTGATGATTTCTGTGGCGCGCCTGTCGATCTCCTCGTCGGAGGCGGGGACAAACGGATGCGGGTTGACAGTGCGCATCAGTGTGTCGGGCGCGCTGTCGGGCGCGGGCGCAAGATCTATTCTTACTGTCACGGCGGGGGAGTGCTCCTCTATGGCCGCGCAGTCGTGGAACGATCCCATGTGGAGGCGGTCACGGTCGAGATTCTCGATGTCGATGTCGCTTATGACACTGTGTGTGCCCTCCTCCCATCGCGGCGACGATGCGAGTATGGCACCGTTTTCGGCAATTATGGCTTTGCCGTCGAAAACGAGATCGGTCGATGATTCGCCGAAGCCGGCCGAGGCATATACGTATGCCGCGATGCAACGTGCCGACTGTTGGCTGATGAGCGAGCGGAGATAATCATATTTGCCTATGAGGTCGTCTGACGCCGAGAGGTTCAGCAGTATCAGTGCCCCTGCAAGCGCATGGTGTGTGGAGGGTGGCACCGGGGTCCACAGGTCCTCGCATATCTCTATGGCCGCTATGGCTCCTCCACCGAAGTCAAGCATTATGTCGGTGGATAGTGGCGCTCCCATCAGGGTGCCGTGCTCGGCATGGCCGCTGTCAAACCATCTTTTTTCGTAAAACTCGTTGTAATTGGGAATATAGGTCTTGGGTACCACGGCCCGTATGGAGCCGCCGGCAATGACAACCGCGCAGTTCAGCAGGCGGCATCCTTGTCGCAGCGGGGCGCCCACAACGATCGCTGTGGAAGGGAACGTGCCAGACATCACGGCCAGTTCGCGCAGGGCGTTTTCGGTCTCGTCAAGCAACGTGGAGTTGTGAAAAAGATCCGCGCATGTGTAGCCTGTGACCGAGAGTTCAGGAAACACCGCCAGGCGTACACCTTGAGCCGCCAGATTACGGGCGGCTTCGGCTATATTTTTTATGTTTTCCGCAGGGTTTGCCAGCGACACCGGCACAGTGACGGCCGCTACCCTGAAAAATCCGTTTCGCATAGTAGAAAGTGATGTTTTTTCTTCTGTAGCCGGCCTCGCGTCAACGTATCCGGCCAAATTCACTGCTAAGTTACAAAAAAGGGGTTGTAAAATAAAAATGGAAAGGAAAAATTTGGTCAAATCGCAAAAAATCACTTACTTTGCACTCTGATTTGTGGCTCCTCGGAAAAAGCCGGCGGCAGTGATGCAGCCACCGGTGATATGAGAAATGAATGGCGGCCAACGAATCGTGCTGAAAATCAACAACAAGAATCAAGAAAATATAATTAACAGCCATGTCAAAGATTTGTCAGATCACAGGCAAAAAAGCGATTACAGGAAATAA
>CATJQX010000124.1 GCA_949742535.1 uncultured Muribaculaceae bacterium
CGACTTGACCAAATTTTTAGTGTTAAATTTTCATGCTAAACATCAGATTTTTAACGGATTAAACACTTGGCTCCTCGGAGCCGTTAACAAATTCTCAAAAAATAACCGAAGTATTGGTATTATAATCCACAGATCTATAATTTGATCGGATTGTTGACTAAATGTGGCGTAGGATTGACTACCATAGCCGCAATATATGAGCGGGAGGATATCAATACTTCAAAAGAGCTGATTTACGAGCTTAACTGCCTTGTAACGAAATCGCTTTTCGGGAACTCCGGATTCATGTCAGAAGAAGGAAATGAAGAATTAAAGATTCAGAAAGGGGAGAGATTTATCAACCTGTTCTATTCCACCAAAGACAGAGAACTCATAAAGAACATTCTTATATTTCTGAACGTAAGGCTTCTTCTGAAGCAGATGGAGAAGGTGATTGAAGATACATCCCAGTATAATCTCAACAAAAAAAGTTCCGATGCCGCACGTTCACCACGGGATATCAACAGTCTGTTATATCGGTTCCCATTCGATATCCTTGATTCCATGGAATGGGACATTGAGCATATTGATTCCGCCACAGCCAATAGCCTTACGGCTGCCGATGATCAGATCGCTTTTGTCGAAGAGGCTGAAAAGCTATCCGAAATCAATAATCATCCGGAATATATCAAACTTAAAGAAGCCTATAATTCCGCTGCTGAAAATCAGGTCAATGAGGCAAGAAGCCAGCTGGTATCGAAAATAAGAAATATTCTTGACGAGGATGAAAGCGATGTCAAGAAAAACTGGATCGGCAATCTGACTCTGCTTGATTCCGGTACAAACCGCAGCTATAAGAATAAGGTATATCCTTTAAAGCAATTGAAAATCAGAGACCGGATCAGCAACGGAATATTTGTGCCGGTGTGCACGACAAATATTTTTGAAAAACGGTTCGACGGTTGTTCCAACGACAACATACACTGGAGTTTTGATGACAAGAAGGCTCACCATGACTTCATTCTCCGTGAAATCGATGCCTTCATCAAAACATATCCTTTAAAATCCGATAACGATGATACAATCCAGGCTTCATACATTTAAGGAATTGCTTGAGAAAGGGATCTGGCACGAAGAGGGGAACAATCTCGGCAACGGCGAATATCATGATATCGACAGCATTTATATTCCGAAGATACAGCGGGACTATGCGCAGGGGCGCGAATCGGAAGCCGGTGTCCGTAAAGAATTTCTGGATGATCTGTTCAGGGCTCTTGAGGAGGACAGCCAACTGGAGTTAAGTTTCATCTTTGGTTCCAAACAACCTCTCGGAACCAAAGACAGACTGGGGTTTGAAATACTTGACGGCCAGCAGCGTCTGACCACACCGTTTCTCCTTCAGTGGTATATCGGGATGCGTGAATTGAAGCCTGAAGATAGAATGCCTGCGCTCGAAAAATTCACCTATGAAACCCGCGATACATCCTCGGATTTCATCAACCGTTTGACGCATGTTGATAAAACTTTGGTACTTTCAGAGTCCCGTCACCCGTCGGAAATTATAAAAGAGCGGAAATGGTTTACCGACGAATATCTCTGCGACCCGACAGCAACCGCCATGCTTGGTATGCTTGATGCAATACATGACAAATACTGTGAGTTTCAAAACAAAGACGGAGCTCAGGCAGAGCTGTATGAGAGGCTTGACAAACTGAAGTTTTACGTTCTTATGCTCGAGAAATTCGAGATGGCCGATGAACTTTATATCAAGATGAACTCCAGAGGATTGTCCCTTTCTCTGTTTGAAAATTTCAAGGCCTCTTTGGTTAAATATCTTAAACTGCGTGAAGTTTACGAACAAAACAATTTCTGGTTTGACTTTACCACCAGAATGGATGCCACCTGGATAGACCTCTTCTGGAAATCCAGTATCGAGGCGACTAAAGAAGTCAAATCAATAATTGAAATCAACGATGCCCTGATAGGGGAGCAATACATCCGTTTCTTCTTGCGGTATTTCTTTACAAAGTCTGCGGTCTGCGGAAGAACAGAGTCTGCCGAATTCTTTTACGATACCGATAACGGAGAACTACCCGAGCGCCTTCAGGAATGGGATGGGCAATATGTTTCATTTTTTGATGATGTGCCCGCATTGTTCAGGACGCTATATGTCATCTTCGATACTTTTCATGAACAACAGGCAAGTTATCTCTCTGTAATCAGAGAAGACCCGTTTGGAAATCTTACTAATTTTCTCAATAATCTTACCGGTCATAATCCCAAAGAATATAATTTCACACTCTCCCATAGGGCCGCTTTTGGCGCTCTTACCGAGTTTATTGAAAATATTCCCGAGGGCAAAGATATCTTCGACCCGGTTGTGTCAGCCAATTTCAGGAGATATTGCAGAATTCTTTTCAATGTAATTGAGAATACACTTATCGAGGGTATAAAATCAGTAATCAGCATCGTGAAAGCGATGGGAGAAATAGCGGCGCTTCCTGATGCGTTGACCTCAAATCTGTATGAAAGCCTTGCGAAAAATAAAATTCAGTCAAACAACAGTCAGCTTGAAGAGGAAATTCTGAAGGCCAGGCAAATGTGTCGGAATGGCGCGTTCGATCCGGCCTGGGAGAGCGCGTTCGTCCGGGCAGAACATCATCCGTTCTTTAAGGGGAGCGTCGGTTTCTTCTTTGAACCCTCGATTACGTCTGCAGCCGATTTCGACAAGAGGTATGAGGTAATGAAGGATCTTTTTGACGGCAATGGCATTGCGCCGTCGATGCGTGACAATGGTCATCTGCTTATTAGGGCTGTCTTCAGTTGCCTGAATACCTGGTCTCTCCTGAAAGGACAACGTATCACAGAAAAAGCGGAAACAGAAAAGTTCCTTAAAAATACCATAACAGGCAGACAGGAAGTACAGGATATGTTCTGCGGATTCTTCAATCAGACAGAATTCAACGATATTGAAAAATACCTTGAGGATCGCATCATGAAGTCAGATGTTGCCTTGTATGAGAATGAGGAAACAAAATGGCTTTTCACTCGAATGACTTCCGACCCGTTGGCTCCAAATCTTTATGATTGGATTACTGGTAAGGAGGGGAATGGAAAGAATGAGATTTTCAGAGTAAATCCTTATTCATATTACATAAACAAGCCTAACAAACAGTTTAACTATTTGCTGTTCAATTCGGAACGGCGATGGCTGATCCCTAAACTGATCACAGATAACGGATTGGATGACCAGAAAGCCAAAGAGGTGTGGGATGATTCGATTAAGGATTTCACCGAAAAACAGATTACCCTGTACAAAACCTTAAAAGACTCTCAGGGTAATGATGTTATATTGACAATTCTGTTTACAGAATCGCTCCAGATCATATTCTGTCTTCCTGTTGAGATGCAAGACAGACTCGCCAGGGAGGAATTAACGTGTAAATTGAAAAGTTGGTGCATAGAAGTCGAAACTTTGACGTTTAAAAAAGACACGGACGAGGAGAGGAAGAAGATCTCGGATGTAATCAAAAAATGGGAAAAAATAGTCGGCTCTCTCTGATCATTTTTTAGTTTCTTTCGGAAATCTTTGCACATTCGGGAGATTCTGACGAACTTTGCTATCAGCTTTATGCATAAGCGGGGGATTGTCAGACGGTTGTAACATATGCAATTGCCGTTATTACCCGTAGTCATGTATGGCTGTATCATCTGTAAATATAGTAATATGAGTAAGATAGTGACACTCGGAGAGATTATGCTCCGTTTATCGCCGGCCGGATGCCATCGGTTTGTGCAGGTGGATTCGTTTGATGTGATATGGGGCGGCGGGGAGGCCAATGTGGCTGTAAGCTGCGCCAATTACGGACATGACGCGTATTTCGTGACCAAACTGCCGGAACATGAGATCGGGCAGGCTGCCGTAAACGCTTTGCGGCGATATGGTGTGAAAACCGACTATATAGCCCGTGGAGGATCACGTGTAGGTATATATTATTGCGAGACAGGCGCATCCATGCGTCCGTCGAAAGTGATTTATGACCGCGCCAATTCTGCTGTCGCGGAGGCAGATCCCCAGGATTTCGATTTCGACGCCATTATGGAAGGGGCAGACTGGTTTCACTGGAGCGGTATAACGCCGGCCATCAGCGACAAGGCTGCGGAACTGACGCGCCTGGCATGCGAGGCTGCAAAACGCCACGGTGTGACGGTGAGTGTCGATCTTAATTTCCGCAAAAAGCTGTGGACAAAAGAGAAGGCACAGTCTGTTATGCGTCCGCTGATGAAATATGTGGACGTATGCATAGGCAACGAGGAGGATGCGGAACTCTGTCTCGGCTTCAAACCCGATGCCGATGTAGAGGGGGGAGATACAAACGCCGACGGTTACAAAGGGATATTCAAGGCGATGGCTTGTGAATTCGGTTTCAGATATGTGATCTCCACCTTGCGCGAGAGTTTCTCCGCCACCCATAACGGCTGGAAAGCCATGATATATGACGGCAAGGAGTTTTATGAGAGCAAGCGCTATGATATTGATCCCATCATAGACCGTGTAGGTGGTGGCGACAGTTTTTCAGGCGGCATAATACATGGCCTTCTCACGATGCCTACACAGGCTGAAGCGCTTGAATTCGCAGTGGCGGCTTCAGCTCTTAAACAGACAATTCCCGGCGACTTCAACCTCGTTTCCGAGGCTGAGGTAAAGGCTCTTGCCGGAGGAAGCGCCAACGGCCGTGTGCAGAGATAATCTTTCTTCTCAATTTCTAACTTCAGAATAGATGGCTAAATTCGATAAACTTGCTGTGCTCGCCAAGATGGGGAGCGCTCCGGTGGTACCGGTATTTTATCATAAAGATGCGGCTACCGCATGTGCGGTGTTGAAGGCTTGCTATGAAGGTGGCATCCGCGCTTTTGAGTTCACCAACCGTGGCGATTTCGCACACGAGGTGTTTGCCGAGGTTGTGAAATTCGCCGCACGGGAGTGCCCCGAAATGGCGGTCGGTGTAGGATCGGTAGTCGATCCTGGAACAGCATCGCTTTTCATGCAGCTTGGAGCATGTTTTGTTGTAGGACCTCTTTTCAATCCCGAGATATCCCGTGTATGCAATCGCAGGGGTGTGCCGTATACTCCGGGCTGCGGATCGGTGAGCGAGGTTGGAGCCGCCCAGGAAACAGGGTGTGATCTCTGCAAGGTTTTCCCCGGCGATGTGCTCGGGCCTAAATTCGTCAAGGGACTTCTGGCTCCGATGCCCTGGTCGCGGCTCATGGTCACCGGCGGTGTTGAGCCTACCGAGGAAAACCTCAAGGCATGGTTCTCGGCGGGTGTGTACTGTGTGGGAATGGGGTCGAAACTGTTCCCTTCAGACCGTATTGCGGCGCAGGACTGGACTTATATCACGGAAAAATGCCGTGATGCCCTTGCCGTGGCTCTCTCTTGCCGCAAATGACATGCAATGCATTTGCCGTCCCTGAGTCCGGAGCTGCCCTTTGGTGAAAATGTGGATGGCGCGCACATACTCAACACTTATTAAAAATAGAGAATGAGACATCTTACAGTCCTATTGCACTGATTTTTTTCTGTATATCTTGGCGAAGGGACCCCCCTCGAGTCATCAAACAAAGAATTCTCTCCGGCGTGGAGTTATTCCGCTCTCCATTTCTGAAACTTTAGGGGGCGGAACGGTTACTTTTTTCGTAGTCACCCATAATCATCTCTGCTATTTTTATTAATTTTGTATGCGATATGTTGTCGGGATGCAACGGCTTCTGACAATTGTCAGTAGGGGGAGGGGGAGGCGTCGGAGCCGGAGAGCCGTGTGCTGCCGTGCATCCGATTCCTGACTTTAACCTAACGACCTTCTGTAAAGACCATGAAACAGTTCAATGATGAAAATTTTCTGTTGCAGACACCTACTGCACAGCGGCTATACCATGACTATGCGGCAGGGCTGCCGATCATAGATTACCACTGCCATCTTAATCCCGAGTATGTGGCCTCTGACCATAAGTTTGAGAATCTCTCGAAAATATGGCTTGAAGGGGACCATTACAAATGGCGCGCCATGCGCACCAACGGTGTAGAGGAGCGTTACTGCACGGGAAAAGACACTACAGACTGGGAGAAATTCGAGAAATGGGCCGAGACCGTGCCCTACTGTATGCGGAATCCGCTTTACCACTGGACGCATCTGGAGCTTAAAACGGCATTCGGAGTGGAGAAATTGCTGAACCCCTCTACCGCAAGGGAGATTTACGACCATTGCACGGCAATGCTTCAGATGCCGTCGCACACGGCACGCGGTCTCATGCAGCACTACAATGTGGAAGTGGTGTGTACGACAGATGACCCGGTTGACAGTCTCGAGCACCATAAGAAAGTGAAAGAGGATGGCTTTGCGGTAAAGATGCTTCCTACATGGCGCCCCGACAAGGCTATGGCGGTGGAAGATCCCGTGGCATACCGGCAGTATATCGACAGACTTTCCGAAGTTTCCGGTGTGAGGATAACCGGTTTTGCCGACTTGATATCGGCGTTGCAGGTGCGTCATGATTTCTTCGCGTCTGTGGGATGCCGCCTGTCTGATCACGGCATAGAGGAGTTCTATGCGGAAGATTACACACCCGAAGAGGCAGACGCTATTTTCAGGAAAGTATATGGCGGCACTGCGCTTACCCCTCGTGAAACCTCCATCTTCAAGACTGCCATGATGGTGGAATTCGCGGTCATGGACCATGACTCGGGATGGACCCAACAGTTCCATTACGGGACTATCCGCAACAATAATTCGCGGATGATGGCGCAGATCGGTCCAGATACGGGTTTTGACTCGATAGGTGATTTTACCGTGGCTAAAAACATGGCGCGGTTCTTTGACATGCTGGCATCGCGCGACAAACTCGGCAAGACGATAATCTACAATCTAAACCCGCGCGATAATGAACTGGTGGCTACCATGATCGGCAACTTCCAGGATGGCCGCTACGGCGCCGGAAAGATACAGTTCGGTTCCGGATGGTGGTTCCTTGATCAGAAAGACGGCATGGAGAGACAGATGACAGCCTTGTCAAATCTCGGACTGCTGAGCCGCTTCGTGGGTATGCTCACCGATTCGCGCTCGTTCCTTTCATATCCCCGCCATGAGTATTTCCGCCGCACGCTCTGCAACCTGCTCGGCAACGATATAGAGAACGGCCTTCTTCCGGCATCGGAGACCGACTTCATCGGCCGCGAGTATGTGCGTAAGATCTGTTATGGAAATGCGAAAGAGTATTTTAAATTCTGATTAACCTTCATAACCAATAATAATCCTCATTACCAAAAACATGGATACTTCTGCAACCGTGGCTGATGCCAAGGCTCGCCGGATGACAAATTTCCGTTGGGTCATATGCAGCCTTCTTTTTCTTGCAACTACGGTCAATTACATGGACCGCCAGGTGCTGTCGCTTACCTGGAAGGACTTTATCGCACCGGAGTTTCACTGGACCGATACTGACTATGGCAACATAGCCGCCGTCTTTTCCATCGTGTATGCCATAGCCAATCTTTTCGCCGGCCGTTTTATCGACTGGATGGGAACTAAGAAAGGCTACCTGTGGGCAATCTTCATATGGTCGGCGGGTGCTTGCCTGCATGCCTTCTGCGGTTGGGCAACTGAGCATACGCTCGGTCTCGGAAGCACCTCGCAGATGGTTTCTGCAAGTGGTGCGCTTGCCTCTGCAATAGCCATTACAAGCGTTTATTATTTCATAGCGGCACGCATTATACTCAGCATAGGTGAGGCAGGAAACTTCCCTGCTGCCGTAAAGGTGACCGCTGAATATTTCCCCAAGAAAGACAGGGCTTACTCCACCTCCATATTCAATGCAGGATCCACCATCGGGGCGATGCTCGCTCCTCTGTCTATCCCGCCGCTGGCCCGTTATTTCAAGGATCTGGGGATAGGCAACGGTTGGGAGATGGCGTTTCTGGTTATCGGCGCTCTCGGTTTTCTGTGGATGGGTCTGTGGATGTTCTACTACCGTAAACCTGCCGACAACCCCCGTGTAAACGAGGCGGAGCTTGCATACATTGAGCAGGACAATGACACCGCAGGCGAGTCTGCTGAGAAGAAAGCGCAGGTGGAAGACAGCGACACGGCTGTGATACCGTTCCTGAAGTGTTTCAGATATCCACAGACATGGGCGGTGATATTCGGCAAGTTCATGACCGACGGTGTGTGGTGGTTCTTCCTTTTCTGGATTCCGGCATATATCAGCGACGTATATGGCTTTGCATCTGACAGCGGCACAGCGCAATTGCTTATTTTCGCTCTTTATGCTCTGACTATG
The DNA here is from genome assembly GCA_949742535.1 of uncultured Muribaculaceae bacterium. GTDB lineage: Bacteria > Bacteroidota > Bacteroidia > Bacteroidales > Muribaculaceae > UBA7173. The sequence continues at coordinate 8,314 of CATJQX010000124.1, forward strand.
CTCTCGATATACGGTGGCAAACTGCCTACTATAATCATGAACCGGACCGGACTTAACCCTTACTCAGCCCGTATGCGCGCCATGTTTATTTTCGCTCTGTTCCCGTTGCTGGCGCTATTGGCGCAGCCGCTCGGCGCGTACTCCTACTGGTGGCCGATCGTCATTATCGGCATAGCGGGAGCGGCGCATCAGTCGTGGTCGGCAAATATATATTCGGTAGTGGGGGATATGTTTCCCAAAAGCACTATTGCTACCATTATAGGTATAGGCGGAATGGCTGGCGGTGTAAGCTCCTTCCTGATCAATTTCTTCTCGGGACGCCTGTTTGACTACGCCGCGGCAACCAATATGCGGTTCCTCGGATTTGAAGGCAAACCGGCGGGATACTTCATTATTTTCTGTATATGCGGTGTGGCATATCTCATAGGGTGGCTGATTATGATTACTCTGGTACCGAAATATAAGGTTATTGAAGTCAACGGCCAGAAACATAACTAATCTTTCCCGATCGGAGTCTTCTGCTCCGATGTAAAACAGACGGCACGCCAAAATTCAGTATTCTGGCGTGCTGTCTGTTTTACGTTGTTGGTGTCTGATCAGAAGGTAAACTGGAACTGAGTCTGTATGCGGTTGTCGTTGGCGCCTCCCATGTTCCATGTGTAATGTCTGCCGTAGAGATACTCTATGCCGACCTGCAGATAACTGGTAATGTTGTAGAAGCAGTTGGCGGCAACATATACGGCGCTCTTGTAGTTGTCGTTGCCGGCTATGCCGTTGAGGTCGCCTACTGTAGCGTAATCACCCACTTTCCATATGCGGCTGTAGGAACCTACCGCATTGAACTGCAGTTTAGATGTCACATCGTATGATGCCCCGAAAACAAGACCCATCATCGGGTTGGCCTTCATTTTGCCCGGTTCGCTGTCTTTGGGTGTGAAGGAGAGGGCACGTCCCGAGATATCCTGCAGGTAGTTGGCTATACCCTCGCCATATGCAGCCTGAAAATTGAAGGTCAGCGGCTTGTAGAAGCTGAAATTACCCGAGAGCGAGGCTCCCCATGCTGCGAGATAGCGGGTTTTAGATGTGATGAGATCGCGATAGAAGAAGTTGCGCAGGATGCCCGAGAGGCGTATGCGGTTCTGATCCGAGGCCGCATATTCGATATAGGCCGGTACGTCGGGAGCTTTCTGGCTTGCCTCAGAGGTGACAGACACCCCGCCGTATTCATGCCGGTAGTCTTTGCCGCGGTACACGCCGTTGGAGCTGTAGAATGTCGGCATCTCAATGCCGGCAGCCCAGGCGAATCCGCTGTATGATGGCGATTTGTATGCCAGCTGGTATGCTGTCGCTCCGATGTCGCCGCAGGGTCCTTCTGGATCGATTGTCGGCGGCTGTACGGCAAGACCGTCCTGGAACAGGGTCTGGGCCATGCCGACTGTGGTGTTACGCCATGTCACATATGCGCGCTTGAGAAGTATCCCTTTGCTGTCGTGGTTGGTGGCGAGCTTGATATAGCCTGTGACCTGGTTGGGGGTACCGGCTAATCCTACCACGGTGAAGTCAAGATACGCGCTGAGCGGATTGATGAAAAACGCGCTCTTTTGTCCTGCCTGTGGCGGTACGGGGATATTTCCTGTGGTGAATGACAATCCTCCGCCGGGAGCATTGTACAGGTCGTTGCCGAGGTCGTATCCAATTATCGGATTGATTTTTCCCCCGATTGACATGATGAACTTGTTGTCCTTGCTGCGGATGGCGAATTTCGGACGCGGGATAGAGTTAGGCTCAACAGGGCGGCTTTTGTCAAGCATCCGGCCTATTTCGTTTGACGTGGTTACGATTTCGAGAGGTCCCGCTTCATAGATGACTTCCGGCGCCTGGGTGAAAATGTAGGTGGTCTGTGCCATGACAGGCAGACCGGCACCGGCAATTATCAATGCCAGTAGTTGAGAACGTAGTTTTTTCATTATCCAGAAGTTTAGAATTACTATTGTATAATGGCTGTTGATATAAATTAGTTCATTTTAACATCGTTAAAACGAGAACTGGCACATCAGTTCGGCGCGCCGTGCATATCGGTGTGTGCCGTCCATATTCATTCGTTTCCCCAGATTAACTTCGGCGCCTACCTGAAGGCGCGACCATACATTCCAGAAAAGATTGATGTCGGCGCACCATCCGTAGCGGTATTCATCTCCGGCGCCGGTCTTTGATGGGAGATAGCGTGTCTGGCTGAAATTGGCGCTCATGAACAGCTTCTCAGAAAAGTTGTATTGTGCTCCGATGCTGTATCCATAGGAGCGGGGGGCGTAGAGTTTGCCTGGCACATCGGGATCAGGCACAAGGTCGTAATTGCCTGCGATAAGATCGTTGAGCAATCCTCCGTATCCTTTGCCGTAATTAGCAGTTACGTATGTGGTGACATTCGGGTGCGGATGCGCCATTGAGCTGAGCTGTACCCCCCATCCGGCAAGATTGTGGTTTACTCCTGCGGCTATGTCGCGGTATCCCAGTTGCCTTACTATGCCGGCGAGACGCACATGCTCTCCTCCTCCCCACTGGTATTGCACGAAAGCGGCAGCATCCGGAAGCCATGTGGAGATCGCTTGCGTGCCTCCGGCGGAGACGTCGATCTGTGTGGAGGGATTTTCGAGTGACACAGCCAAAGTCCAGTGTTTCGTGATCTGCGGCATGTATCTGACAAGTATGTCTGTGCGCGACAGTTTGTTTGTGGCGCCCTGCGCATCCACAGTCGGTGCCATGGCCGTAGGATCCGAGAAAGTGGAGTTGGTGTATCCTACAGTCCACGGGCCAAGGGCGGCATATGCCTTTTTAAGCTGCAACCCACGGGTATTGTATCCGTTGAAATTTGCTTCTATATAGAGGCGGTATGTGCCGAGTTTGCTACGTCCGATCATTTGTAGGAAAAGCGCTGTTCCGGCAGGGGTTGTTCCGAGGTGTTTTGTAGATAAAGGATTCTCCGGTATGGGGATCATATAGGGTGCAAACACGGTGGCAGGCATGGCGCCTCCCCAGTCATACCATCCGCGCATACGCACCACGCCGCCTATGCCCATGAGCATATTTGCGCTTTTGCTCATGAAGAGGAAGGTGGGAGCCTCGGGGTCCTGCGAGTGCCGGAACTGGTCGTAGTAGAACGCCAGCACAAGGTTGCGTATCGAGTCCTGTTCGGGTGTCAGTTCCGGTTCCGTGGAGAAGCGCACCATGCGGGGCCCGTCATTTTCAAGATTGATGATGCGTGTGCTTCCTACGAGCGAATCAATATGTTGCTCTACAAGGCTCTTGGCATCGACGGTAATGCCGGTGCATGCGGCCGCGCAGGCAGCCAATGCGATGAATATCCTTTTCATGTTTCCGATGTGGTGAATAGTTTGTTAATCACTGCTATGATATGTTAACATAAATCATGTCTGCAATGTTGAGTGGATGTTTTATTCTTCTCATGGAATCAGGGTAAATGTTTCGTATGCTGTTCTTATTGCCAATGTGGCAAACATCCGCCGCTGTTTGTTGTTTTATAGTAAATTGAGTATCTTTGAGGGATTAATTGTAGATACATTTTTATTTTGGAGATAACTGCGAATAACATCATGCTGGTGATGGCGGTGCTGCTGTCGCTGAGTGTTTTTGTGGGGAAAGCGGGAAGCCGGTTCGGTATGCCGGCACTGTTGCTGTTTCTTGGTGTGGGTATGGTTGCCGGTGTGGATGGTTTCGGCATTCATTTTGACAGTGCCGAGGCTGTGCAGCTTATCGGCATGGTTTCGTTGAGCATAATCCTGTTCTCAGGCGGTTCCGACACCAAGTTTTCAGACATACGGCCGGTGCTTGGCGCAGGGCTGACGCTGGCTTCTGCCGGTGTGCTGCTGACCACGGCGCTGTCGGGAGCGTTCATTTACTATACGTTCCAGGCGGTGGCTCCGGAATTCGGATACGGATGGACCGAGTCGCTTCTCCTCGCGGCGATAATGTCGTCTACAGACTCGGCTTCTGTATTCTCCATACTCGGAAGCTCCCGCACAGGGCTAAAGGAGAATCTGCGCCCTACACTGGAGCTTGAAAGCGGCAGTAACGACCCTATGGCATATCTGCTTGTCATCATACTGATACAGATCATCGAGAGCGGCGCACAGATTACCGGAGGAGTAATATGGCATTCGCTCGGCATGCTTGCCGTGCAGCTCGCGTTGGGTGCTCTCGGAGGACTTGCCGTGGGATATGCTGCTGTCAAGATCATCAACCATCTCAAAGTGAACAATGAGTTCCTTTATCCGGTGATGATGATAGCGTGTGTGTTCTTCGCTTTTTCACTTACTGAACTCGCCGGAGGAAACAGTTATCTGGCCGTCTACATCGCCGGCCTCTATGTAGGTAACAGCAAACTCGCCTTGAAACGCACTATCACTACTTTCTTCGGCGGTTTCACCTGGCTGGTGCAGATCGTCATGTTCCTCTCGCTCGGTTTGCTTGTGAACCCGAGTGAGCTGGTGGAGACCCATGTGGTGTTGCCTGGTCTGGCGCTCGGTGTATTCATGATTCTCGTGGCGCGTCCGGTGGCGGTGTTTCTCTGCCTGTTGCCTTTCCGCAAATTCTCGTTCAAGGCCAGATGCTATGTGGCGTGGGTGGGTCTGCGCGGTGCCGTGCCAATTATTTTCGCCACATATGCCCTTACATCTCCTGAGGTACTGCATGCCAGGGTGATGTTTAATATGGTGTTTTTCATAACCATATTGTCGTTGCTCGTACAGGGAACGACCGTGAACGGTATGGCCAAGCTGCTTGGGCTTAAGGAGGAGATAAGGGAGAAGGAATTTAACCTTGATCTCCCCGACGAAATTACCGCCGCGATGAACGAGATGGAGGTGACCCCCGCACTCCTTACCGCCGGCGACCGTCTGAAAGAGATCCAGTTTCCCCCGCACACACTGGTTGTAATGGTCAAACGCGATGACCGCTATCTGGTACCCACCGGTGAGACACGCATCCATCTTTCTGATACACTTCTGCTTATCTCAGAACAGGGCAAAGACCTCAACGGCTTTATTTCCACCCATTCCGGAAGTGGAACTGAGGCAAATATGGTGTAATTATAGGGTGAACATATGGAATTACGAAAATAAATATTACCTTTGTTGAAAATCAAATTAATAATATAACCTGCAATGAAATCTACTTTAAAAATGGCTCTCCGCGCTGTGATGCTTGTGATGGCTGTTGTGTTGAGCGCCAATGTATGCCGCGCCGCAGACACCGAGATCACCGAAGAGTTTGCAAACGAGGGTATCGCCAAAGCTGAGGCGGCTATGGCCAATATCGTGAAAAACCTCGACGAGATCACCACTATGGAACAGATGGCCGGATTGGAAAAGGCTGTAAACACCATTGAATTCCGTAATGTGCGTAAAAAATATGGCAAGATACAGCTTACCGACGAATACCGTGCCCGCCTGGTGGAAGCAAACAAAGCTGTTGCAAAAGCCATGATGGAGCTTATGGACCGTGTGGCCGCTCCGCTTGAGTTGCGCGATGCTCTGAAAAATGAAATTTCTGAAGAGAAAATCGTCAAGGAAATGAACAAGGCCAAAACGCTTCGCGAAGCCATGTCATGATATTTTCTCCCGATCCTTTAGGGAGAACTTGTATTTCACTACAGAAAAAGACGTTGTGTCAAGGTTGACACAACGTCTTTTTCTGTCTGGTGGAAGAACGTTTCTGTTACGTTCTTCGCCTTGAAATGTGATAGGGGAATCGGTGTACTTATAACTTATAAAAGAGGAGAAAGGAGGATCTGGATTGTGGATGGGGGAGAGAGGAGATAGTAGAGGAGAGAGGGGGAGAATGAGAGAGGGGAGAATGATTATTTTCGACGGCGCACGGAACGAACCGCTGTGTTCGAATTCGATTTTATAGCTTTGGGTTTTGAAGCGCGTGCTTTCTTGGGTTTCGCTTCTTTTTTCTTCGTCGTGGATTTTGTCGCCGACGCACGGCTGCCGCGTGTGGTACGTGTCACTTTCTCTTCCCCGTCGGTTTCGCCGGCATCGCGTGCGGCAATTCCGTCGGCTTCTGCGGCCTTGGCCTCAGCTTCCGCTTCGGCAGCCTCGCGTGCCTCACGTGCGGCTATCACCTCTTCGCGTGAAGGCACCCAAATGTTCTTGTCGAATGTGTCGAGACGGTTCTGTATGCTGTCCTGCGCCCGTTTTCGGTCATCGGGATCGGGGAACATCTGCATCATCGACTTGTTGGTGAGATTGCGGGTCTTGTAGATGTCGCCGTCATACATCGAGAGGGTGAAGAAATCGTCGTAGGTATATTTCGGCAGGTTGTTGTCGTCGTCGATGAATATGTACTGCTGCGCGAGATACGGGCGTATGTCTGGCAATTTTACCCAGAACATAGGGTAGCGTATCGCTTCACCACCGAAATCGTCTGAACGGTGAAGAACCGGACAGAGAGCCTCCACCACGCGTTTGGTTTTGTTGGTTCGTGAGTCGAATTCCCATTTCTCGAGTATGTAATACGACAGAACCTCGTTTGCAGGCACATCGCTTTCTTCTATGGTGAATTTCGGATTCTTCTCGGTGGATCCTTTGGCGTCGGCATACAGCACATGGAAACGGTCGAGCATGTCGCGCACTTTTATCTTGTATTGGTCGGTGAAGATTTCCTTGCCGTCAAGATATTCATAGGCAGAGATCTGGTTGTCGGCGAGCAGGCGCATGATTATGCGGAACAGGTTTTCCTGTCCGTCAACCACCTCTTCAGGATAATACAGTGATGCGTTTTTGGGGTTGTCAAGTTCGAGATCGCGGTATATCACACGCATCCACATCTTGTCGGCATCGCTGGTCTGGTTTGGCTTGTAGAATTCCTGCATACGGTCCGTGACTCCGGGCGCCTGCTGGGCCGCGGCATTGCCGCGACGGTCGTCGGCACCGCGCCGGCGCACTATCGAGCTGCTCGACGAGGCGTCGTCCTGTGCAAAACCTGCAAACACCGCGGATGTTACGGTTATGGCTGCGACGGCATATTTGGTTAACAACTTCATGTCGATATGGTATGTTGTATGATTAGTCTTGGTGGATTCTTGATGTGGGAGAGATCAATCGGGGGGTTAGTTTACTATTACCTCTATCGGAGCGAGATCGCGGGTTATACCGTCGGGACCTGTGGCTTTCACGCGACTGATGTAGAAACGTTTGCCGCGACTCAGGCGACGGAACGAATCTTTCTGCCGCTGTGAGAACTGCGCTCCGTCTGACACTTCGGGGATGGCGTTGCCCATCGAGTCGAAGAATACGGTCTCGAAACTCAGCACCTTGAACTGTATGTTGAGCAGGTCGTCGTCAATTGCGGCCTCTATGCCCGGGGCGTTTACAAGCTGTGCCTTGGCCAGACCGCGGCCACCACCTTTGTAATGGGCTGTGTTGCCGTTGTTGTCCTGGAACGCTATATACGGGGTGGGATCGGGGAGCTTGCGCACCCTGAATTTTGTCTCAGACATTTTCATGGGGCGGCCGTCCATTTCGGCGCTGACGCTGACCACGGCATCCTCGCCGACTTTAGAGGGATGTGCCACCCAGTGGTCTCCGTTGCGTGTGAGTGTGCCATTTGTCATGGTGGCGCTCACAGTGCTGTTGGCCACACCAGGCACGGAGATGGAGATGGGGTTGTCGATACCTGCATAGAGCACGTTCATCATCGTGGCCGACACGGTGGCAGTTGGTTCGATAACCGTATAGCTTGACTGGAAAGGATGGCGGGTGACGGATCCGTCGCCGTGCGGCACCTCCAGATAGCCTTTGTAATCGAATGTGCCGGTAGCGCCGGGATTAAGTTCGTAAAGCCCGTGCTCGTTGGCAAGTTTGTTGCCGTTGATGTAGATTTCCGGGCGCGCCGTGGTATCTACCGCGGCGAGCACGATGTTTGCCGAGTAACGGCCTCCGCGCATTACGAAGCGGCTCTGTGGTATGACGAATGCATTGAGCTCGTTCACTCTCACGTCGCCGGCGTCCACATTTGCGAGCAATGTCTGCAGTGCCTCACCTTCGGCGTACTTCACATCGTTCTGCAGCTTGGTCAGGAGTGTCACAGCAGCCACCACAGGCTGTGTATTGAATTTGGATTCCTCCCACGACTGTTTTCCGAGTGTGCCTTTTATGAGGACGGGATCGGTGGATAGGGCGGTCTCTATGCTTTTGCGTTTTACCGAATCTGCCATCAGCGAGCCGATGTAGGTGCGGTATGCCTCTATGGCGGTACGCAGTTTTTTACCCTGCGGATTAGGTCCGGAAAGCATAACCACCGAAGCGGCTTCGAGGTCGTCGCGGTTGAGTATGTTGTCCAGATCGGCATCGGCGCCGTCGGCGCGCTGCACGATGAGATGTTTCAGCGAGTCTATCTGGGTGTAGATGCGGTCTGTCACCCGGCGCACCTCGGTGGCCTTGTCATACCACCTCTGGCCTTTGTCGGGATTCTGTGCCGCAAATGCCTCAAGGGTGTTGAGAATGGCTGCGTTGCGCTGTTCCACGTTGTTGTTGGTGCGCTTTAGGCCCTCTTCCACCTGTGTGAACCCGTTGAGCACGTCGCTCGACACGTTCAGAGCCAGCATGGCAGTCAGGACGATATACATGAGGTTTATCATCTTCTGACGTGGTGAAAGCCTTGTGTTGTTGCTGCCCATATATCGGTGTTGAAAATTATATTTTAGTTCTGGTCCGGGTTAACTGGAGGAGTCGGGGGAGTGGGAGGTGTCTGCGGCATCCCTTCGGGATTCATCATGGGGCGGTACATGTTGATGGTCATGGCGGTGATCATCTTCTCGTACACAGAGTTGAGCTGCTGCATGTAGCGGGCCATTTTCTCTGTCTCGGCGCAGTAGCGGGCGCTTGTCTCGGAAGATTTCACATACATGTCGCGTATGTCCTTTATGCCGCGGTTTACGCTGTCGATTGAATCGAGCTGCGACGATACGCTTTTGAGCTGTATCTCGTAGATGGTGTTCAGACCGTGGATATTGCGGTTGAGATCCTGCATCTGCTCCACATAGCCGCGTGAACTTTCTGTTATGTTGGCCGAATTTTCGGTGATGGCCTTGTAGGATTCAAGTAGCACGTCGCTTACCTTGTTGAGCGAGCGGGTGGTGTCCTGAAGGTGGCGAAGCTCGTTGGTCATCTCTGTGATCTGTGCCAGATAGAGCTGTGTGGCGTCGGTTACCTGTGCCATTACCTCACCTGGTGATGCGTTGTCGCTCAGAACGGGAGTGGGTATGTCGGCACGCGGGGCCTGCTGTGCGCCTGTGCCCTGGGTTCCGGCGATACCGCCGTTGATAACCACTCCGCCTCCGCCGGCTCCGTTGAAGTCCGGGCGGTCCTCAGGGTTGTCGGTATCGAAAACTGGAAAGACATTTTCCCATTTGTACTCGCGCGGCGGACGGTCGAAGGCGGTGAGCATGAACATAAGCACCTCGGTACCCATGCCGAGCGACAGCAGGAAGTTGCCGCCGGGGAGGTGCAGGATCTTGAAAAGTGCTCCCCAGATCACGATGGCCGCGCCGATGGAGTATGCGAAATTGAAGAAACGCTGTCCTTTCTCGCTTGAAATGAAGGCACTCAGGCCGCGTTTATATGTCTTGAACTTTCCCATTGTTTACAGTAGAGTGGTTTACTTCTTTTTGTTGAGTTGCTGTCCTTTGGCAAAACCTATCTGCGACCGCACGCAGCGGAAACCGATATAGGAGCGCTGCTCGTTCTGGTATTCCCACATGCGTATGTCGCTTCGCACGTTGTGTGCCACATCTTTCCATGAGCCTCCGCGCACGATCTTGCGTTTCATGCGGTATGGATCCTCGTCGGCGGCATCATAGCGGTATTGCGGGTTGAGGTCGCTGGTGAGTTTGCTTACCCCTTCGGTATAGGCGGTAGAGGTCCATTCGCTCACGTTGCCGGCCATGTCGTAGAGGCCGAAATCGTTTGGCGAATAGGTGCCTACACGCGATGTTATGAGGTGGCCGTCCTTCACATAGTTGCCGTCGTTGGGCTTGAAGTTGGCATAGAAGCATCCTTTGTCCTCGCTTATAGGCAGGTCACCCTCCCAGGGATACATGTTGTCGTTTTCTCCGGCTCGGGCGGCAAACTCCCATTCCGCCTCTGTAGGCAGACGGTAAGGCTCCACATACACACCCTCTTTGCCGAGCGCGCGTTTGAGGAAGTCGGTGCGCCAGTTGCAGAACGCATTGGCCTGTTCCCAGCTTACACCAACTACAGGATATTCGCTGTAGCCTCCGTGGCTGAAATACATGCGCACGTAAGGTTCGTTGTATGCGTTCTCGAAGTCGTTGACCCATACGGTAGTGTCGGGATATACGTTCACTATGTATGTGTTGAGGAAATCGTAGTCGCCGGTGAGTCCGCGCGATATTGTCTGGCGGATGATCTCACCTTCGTCGTTGATAAACGCCGTGTCTTTCGAAATCACAGGTATATCAGTGGGGACGGGGCGGTCGGTATTGTATTCGCGGCGACGCGGATTCAGGCGGTTTTTGCGTTTGGCCGCCTCGGTGTGGTTGTACACCTCGTAACGGTAATTGAGCTGCTCGGGATCAAGCTCCCTGGCACCGGTTATCGGGTTGGTGCGGTACACGCTCTCTATGGCGCGCGCCTCGTCTTCCCCGGGATTGCGCCAGGGGATGGGCTTGTTCCAGTTGAGATGCGGTTTCACGGGGTTGCCTTCGCGGTCTTCCTCAATTTTGTATTCTTCGTTTCCTCCATATGAGGGATCTGCAAGGCGTTCCCTGATGATCGAGTCGCGCACCCAGAACACAAATTGCTTGTATTTCGAGTTTGTTATTTCTGTCTCATCCATCCAGAAAGCGTCGACCGACATCCCTTTGGGATCGGCTGCAAGATTCCATGCACTGTCTGCTTTCTGCGGTCCCATTTCCATGGATCCACGGCTGACGAGCACCATGCCGTAAGGAGTAGGCTCGGCCCAGGCTGTACCGCCTACACCGGTAACCTCGCCTCCGCTGGATGAGCGTGCCCCCGCGGCGCATGATGCCACCAGAGCGCCGATCGCAACCGGCAAGAGATATAACGAAACGTTCTTCTTCATATGGTGATTATCCTCTTGTTATTCAGATCTTTGTTTTTGGTTAAGATGCGTTTCCGCAGTTACATTATGCGGATGCTTTTGTGTCGGTGCCGGTTTTTGTCGGAGAGATCGAGCTTGAGACTGTAGCCGGCGAATATCTCGTGGCTTCCCGACGACGCCTTGGCGATTGCCGAAGTGGGGTAGTCGTAGCTGTAGCCGAGATAAAAATTCTTGAACTCGGCCGAGAGGACAAGATAGACGGCATCGTTCCATCTGTATCCCAGACCGGCGGTCAGGAATTTGTTGTACCGGCAACGGGCTGTGGCTTCCCAGGATGTGAATGTGAAGTCGGTTTTCACAAGCACAGACGGCATCACTTCAAATAACGTGTTTTTTATGGGAATATTGCTTCCTGCCATAAAATATAGCGTGCGTCCCATCTGGAACTCATAGTTTTTTTCATTTCCGTTTTCACCGCTTTCCGCGTTCATTTTCATGGAAGGGGAGTTGAGGTGAGTGCCTGAGATGCCTGCCCAGAACCATTTGTGGGTGTAGAGTATGCCGGCCCCGACGTCGAAAGCGTTGCCGCGGATGTCCTGTTTGGGGATGGCGTTGTCCTCGGGCTGGTGATAGTCGTCGCCGTCAGGGATATAGACCTCCGAACCCTTGAACGACTGGTCGATGAAGCCTATCTGCGCGCCGATAGAGAGTGTGCCCTTGAAGAGTTTCAGCTTGTAGGCTATCTGTGCGCCCAGTGTGAGGTTGCTGAACAGACCCATGCTTTCCTGCTGCATGACAAGGCCGGTTCCGAAGCGTTTGCCGAGGAATTTGAAGGGCATGTCGGCGGCCACCAGAAATGTCTGGGGGGCATTTTTTATGCCGACCCACTGGAGGCGTGCTCCACCGCGTATCTTGAGCAGGTCTGTGGTGCCTATAGCGCCTGCATTGTAGTAGTTCTGTATCTCGTAATACTGTGAAAACTGCGCGTCAGACTGTGCGCCTGCTTTAATGGTGGCGCACAACAGGAGCAGCAGTGTGGCTGCGGTCCTGAATATTATGCCAGGGCAGCAGACTTTTGTAATTGTTGTATGGCGGGTATACACGGTTTCCGGATGGTTTCTTGTATATGGAGGCGGCGGGGATCACTCGAAGTAGAAAGTGAGCACCACCATGTTGCTTGTGGCTTTTTTGATGGAGTTGGATACGCCGGACCGCAGCGGGTCGTCTGTCAGATCGGGACGGTCATGCTGTATGGCGTCGGTAAGCCCGAAACAGAATTTCAGTTCGGGGATAAGTTTGAAATATGGGAGATAGAGGTCGCATCCGAAACCTACGGAAACGAAGAAGTCCGATGTGTTGGTGCGCAGGAAATCAGCTTTTTTCTTCATCACGTCGAAGGCGGGCATCACTCCCGCCACCATATACGGACGGATGTTGCGCATGCGCACGGCGGAATATTTCAGATCAATAGGGGCTACGAGGTAGGCCGACTTTATATCCTGCTTCTCCTCGGTGCCGTTTGTGGTGTCCTTGAATCTTACCACACGGTTGCCGAAATATATGCCCGGGGTCACACGCAGGCTGAAGTAATCGTTCAGCCTGAGGTTGAACAGGCCGTTGACGCAGAAGCCCGGTGAAAATGAGGGCTGTTCCATAAACCAGGTGTTTCCCTCTTCGGTCACGAAACCGTTGTGGTGGAAGTTGAAATCGAACGTGTTTAAACCGACGGAAAAACCGAGGTGCCAGCGGCGCATGTCACTGTATGGGCGGTTGACGATCTTGTCGTTCAGTTTGGCGGCATATGACGAAGGGATTGCGAGAGCAAATGCCATCGCAATCATAAGTGCAGTGCCGATATTTCGGAAGGATATGTATTTCATCAAATATGCCTTCAATGTCTTTTTTTTGGACAGGTCGTATACTGCCTGCCGGGAGGTTTTATACAATCTCCATACTTTTAACGTATGTATGCGCGATTTATTGCATTCCGTGCAAGGGTCTTGGATGTGTCGCGGTTGTAAAACGGCATGAAACAAAATGTTAAAATGAACTAATGCGCATGCGATGCGGTTTTTAATTTGTTAATCAAAAGTAACAGAGATTAAACTTGTTCCCGGATCGCCCGTCGGGCAAATGTATGGATAATTAAATTTTTATGGATATGAAATTGATAAAATCGGTAACCCCTTTCCGGCGGGATGAGGGAAAGGATCATGAGGCTCTGGCGAAAATGCTCGGGCGTTTAGTGGCTCTGGCGATAATACTTGTAGGGGCTATCGCCGTGGCCGTGGGCATGAGTGCATGCCAGATGGACGACGACGATGATCCGGACTCTGACTGGTATCTGAGCGGCGCATGGGCTGACACGGAGTATCCTGATGAAATAATGGTCTTTTACGGCGACGGCACAGGGTATTGGCAGTCTGATTCGACCGGTGATTACCTCGATTTCGATTATTACTGCTATGGCGACAATATATTCTTTACATTTTATCCCGCAGGCGCCCCCTCGTACAATCTTAACTGCTATATCGAAATGACAACGGGTAAGTCCATGTCCATAACGTGGCCCCCCTCGTCGATGTATGGCGCGGTAACTATCTATTATTACCGTGTGAATTGAGTGGCGCGGGTCTGGTGGTGGTGCGTGCAGCTTTCCGGTCATCGGGTCATATGGCCGCACGGGCCGTTTGTGTATGTCGTCTGATTTCTTTAACTTTGCACGCTGGAGCCGTAGCCTATGCGGCTTCAGCGTCTTTTTTATATACGCAAATAACTGCCGAGTGCTTGCTACCTCGTAAAAAACAAGAATGATGAAAAAGGATAATGACTCGCCTGTGTCCGGAGGGCAAAATTCCGGTTCTTCCCAGCTTACCGTGATATTCATGTTGCTGTCGGTGCTCTTTGTGGTGTGCCTGATAGTGTCGAATCTGATTGAGATCAAAACTGTGGACCTCGGGTGGTTCACCATAACCGCCGGTGTAATAGTATTCCCGGTATCTTATATAATAAATGACTGTGTGGTGGAGGTGTACGGCTTCCGGAAAGCGCGTCTTATGATATGGACCGGATTTGCCATGAGTGTGCTTGTCGCGTTGTTCCTTCAGCTTGCGATAGCTCTCCCCGGGGGCGCCGAGTGGGAGGGGCAGGCCGCGATGGAGACCGTTTACGGAAGTGTGCCGCGCATAATGGCGGCAAGTTTCGCGGCTTTTATCTGCGGCTCGATGGTGAATGCATATGTAATGAGCCGGATGAAGGCTGCTGCAGGAGCGTCGATGCATACGCGCCGCAGCTTCTCCATACGGGCAGTTGTATCCACTCTGTGGGGGGAGGGGGTTGATTCGCTCGTGTTTTTCCCTATAGCTTTCGGGGGAGTTTTGGAGTGGAGTACGGTGGTGTCGCTTATCGTAAGCCAGGCTTTGCTGAAGACTGTTTATGAGATGCTGGTGCTGCCGGTGACAATCGTGATTGTGCGCCGGCTGAAAAATGCCGAATGTCTCGACACGGTCGACCATGGAATAAGCTACAAATGGTGGAAACTCGCCGATCTTTGAGCCATGTTATAAAAAATAGGTGTGCGGCGGTGTTTTTCTGTAATGGTTACGCAAAGATAGCCGACCCATACCGCTTGGTGGCGGTCAGCTTCATAATGGGTTTATTTCAAAAAAATTAGCGATTTTTCATGTGAAATAGCGCGCGAATGAAAAAAAAGTGCGATATTTGCACTTGCAAAATCGGCAAGAGGTTATTTGTGGCTTCTATAAGTCTAATAATCGGTTGTTTAGATAAGAATTCAACATAAACATATATTAATCATAACTGACAACTATGACTAAAGCAGAAATCGTAAACGAGATTTCAAAGACCACCGGTATCGAAAGAGCGGCAGTTCTGGAAACCATTGAGAAATTCATGGAAGTAGTAAAGGATTCTCTTTCTCATGGAGAGGCTGTTTATCTCCGTGGTTTCGGCAGCTTCATCATCAAGACACGCTCACAGAAGACTGCACGCAATATCTCTAAAAATACCACTATCATAATCCCCGAACACAAGATCCCGGCTTTCAAGCCTGCCAAAGTGTTCATGGAAGATGTGAAATAAATATAGAGCGGCGAAAGCTTCTTCGTGATATTCCCCCCCCTTTGTATAACTCTTTAAATATTCATCGATATGCCAAGCGGAAAGAAAAGAAAAGGCCACAAGATGGCTACCCACAAGCGTAAAAAACGTCTGCGCAAGAATCGCCACAAGAAGAAATAAGAAGTTCTGACGCGGGTGCCGTATGCAGGACTTATGGCGGTTATGCCTTTCTCCTTTGTGCCGCCCGCAGCAAAGACTCCTTACGATACGAAACAAACTTTATGTGGCCGATTCTCATGAAAGGGAACTCCAGCGGCCGCTAAAGTTTGTTTCTGTATATTCCGATATTTGAAAAGTCGGTGTGTGCCCCGGTTGCAGACAGCAATTGTTCCCCACAATGTATTCATCGCCTCAAGCCTGACGCTGATTGTTTTTCAATACACATATGGCCAGGGAGCATGTCTACATTATCCTGTAATCTATAATTTATTATTTTAAATCCACTTAATGAAAAGCGAACTAATCGTCGATGTGCAGCCCACGGAGGTCTCCATAGCCCTCCTTGAGGACGGACGTCTCGTGTCTCTTCAGAAAGAGAGCCGCGACATAGCCTACGCTGTCGGC
The DNA here is from genome assembly GCA_949742535.1 of uncultured Muribaculaceae bacterium. Lineage (GTDB taxonomy): Bacteria > Bacteroidota > Bacteroidia > Bacteroidales > Muribaculaceae > UBA7173. The sequence continues at coordinate 24,124 of CATJQX010000124.1, forward strand.
GACATTTACGTGGCTAAGGTGAAAAAACTTATGCCCGGTCTCAATGCCGCCTTCGTGAATGTAGGTTACGAGAAAGACGCGTTTCTTCATTACCTGGATCTTGGTCCCCGTTTTTCTACCTATTCGGAGTTTCTGAAAGATGTTTTTCCGGCTGATGAAAATGACAGGAAGTCTGCCAAAGCGCAGCCGGAGCTGTCGCGTATGAAACTCCTGCCGGACATTGACAAGCACGGCACAATATCTGATCGCCTGACCGTAGGCCAGGAGCTGATGGTCCAGATAGTAAAGGAGCCGATATCGTCGAAAGGCCCGCGCCTTACTACCGAGGTATCGTTTACCGGCCGTTACATGGTGCTGATACCTTTCAGTGACAAAATCTCCATTTCACAGAAAATCAAGACGACAGGCGAGAAACTGCGCCTGCGCCGTCTGATAGAGAGCATAAAGCCGAAGAATTTCGGTGTCATAATCCGCACTTCGGCAGAGGGCAAATCCGTAGCGGAGCTTCTGCATGAGATGCAGACGCTTAAGAAATGCTGGGAGGATACCGTAGCGAAAGCGCGTACCGCCCCTGTGCCTTCCCTTATTTTTGAAGAGGAAAGCCGCATTGTAGGTGTGCTGCGCGATGTGTTCTCCACCTCATTCGAGAGCATACATGTGAATGACCCGGAGGTGATGGCCCAGATAAAGAAATATGTGAGTCTCATCGCTCCCGAAAAGTCAGATATCGTAAAACTTTACAGCAAGCCTGAACCGATATTCGATAGCTTCAACATCACACGGCAGATAAAGTCGTCGTTTGGAAAGACTGTATCGTTCAAATCCGGAGCTTATATCATAATAGAGCACACGGAAGCCCTGCATGTGATAGATGTGAACTCCGGAAACCGCGCCAAAGCCGGTACGGATCAGGAGAGCAATGCCCTTGACGTGAACATCCGCGCTGCCGATGAAATAGCACGCCAGCTGCGGTTGCGCGACATGGGAGGCATAATCGTGGTGGATTTTATCGACATGAACAAAGTCGAACACCGCCAGGCCCTCTATGACCACATGCGTGAAGTGATGGCAAATGATCGCGCGAGGCACAATATATTGCCGCTGAGCAAATTCGGCCTTATGCAGATTACCCGCCAGAGGGTGCGTCCCGCTCTTGACATCGTCACCACCGAAGCCTGTCCTTCATGCAACGGAAAAGGGGAGGTGAAGCCCTCGCTCCTGTTTACGGACACTCTCAAAGAGAAGCTCAACTATCTTGTCAATGATCTCAACGAGAAAGATTTTATAATGTATGTGCATCCGTTTGTAGACGCATATATAAAGAAAGGACTCATATCGCAGTACAGGCGCTGGCGCATGGAGCTTGGAGCCAAATTCAAGGTGCTCCCTGATGAATCTCTGGCTTATCTGCAGTATAAGGTGCTTGATAAAAAGCGCAATGAGATAGATCTGAAAGAAGAGAAAGATCTTGACAAGTCATCCACGACCAAAACAAAAACAAAGACCAAGAACCGGGCGTCATAAGATTCTGCGCCCTTCACTATGGCCGGGTGATGCGGATTTATGTATCCTTCCCCCCCGGTCGGAACAAAAGACTGATCAGACAAGGCGTTGTGTCGTTGTAACCGGCACATCGCCTTGTATCTTTTTTGTAGACAAATTGCTTGTCGGTACTTATTGCGATAATGTGTCCTGGGGCTTTCAGGAAGCAAAACGTGTGTAGTGTAATTTGGTTTAACGGAAATTAACATGTAGACCTTAAGTATTTCCTCCCCGTTTGGAGAGTAGTTAGATAGAAGCGTAAAAACTTGGTGCGATATGCTTCCGGGAAGTTTGAAATGATGTTGTATGAATCCGTTGATATGACATGTCCACTTGTCGGAGACGAATGTTACAATATAGATTTTAAAACTATCTCTGTCCAGGAGAACCAGATATGATGTTATGCAGAATCTTAAAGCCAGTTATATAAAAAAAGTCATCTCCATGTTTGTCAGCGGCCGCTACTCGGCGGCTACCGAGAGGCGTGTGGGTATGTGGCTTACAAACGGCAGGGAGAGCAAGGCTAAAAACGAGGCTCTCGATGGCGTCTGGCGACAATCGCTTGCCGAGACAGACGGCGAGGATGTTGACGAGCATTATAACCGTTGGTTGCAACATACATTAGCCTCGGACGCCAACGACTCCAAGAATGTCGCCGATGATGCCGGAACACCGCGGTTTACCCAGGCTCCACGCCGCACTCTTCTGCGTGTATGGCAAAGTGTGGCAGCCGTGCTCGCCTTGGCGGTTGTATCGATGGCGTGGCTTTTTACAGACCGCGATTCCACAGAAAACTACCCCGTAAGGATGGTGCAGGCATTTTGTCCGGCAGGACAGACACGCGATATCATTCTTCCCGACGGCAGCAAGGTTGTGCTCAACGGGTCTTCTACGATAACATATCTAGAGCGTTTTACCAAAGACGAGCGCAATGTGTTGCTTGCAGGCGAGGCGAGTTTCAAGGTAGCGAAAGATGCCGCCCGTCCCTTTACAGTGAGCACCGGCGATGTGGATGTGACCGCTCTCGGAACCGAGTTCAATGTAAAGGCTTACTCAGACAGCCCTACTGTGGCCGCCACTCTGGTGGAAGGTGTAGTGAATGTGGTTTACGGCAAGGATCCCACAACTTTAGCGTCAGCCGGCGAGATTATCTTGTCCCCTTCCCAGCAGCTGCTGTTTGACCGTCAGGGGGGAGTTGCGAAGGTAAAGGATGTGAACCTTAATGATGTCACCGCATGGCAGCGTGGCGAACTCGTCTTCGACAACATGACTTTATACGAGATTTTGCATGAACTTGAAAACCGTTTTACCCATAAGTTTGTTTACAACATGGGTATGTTACCGACAGACCGTTATACGTTCCGTTTCAAAAGAGGGATGAATCTCGTTGAAGTTATGAAAATTGTGGAGGATGTTACCGGTATGATACGTTGTTCCATAGATGATAACACATGCAAAATATACCCTAAATCTTGATTAGCAATATAAATTTAAATAATAATCCTACATAAAACAATAATTTTAATCAGAAAGCATTCCGTTGATCGTCATGTGCCTTAGTGGCGCTTCCTGTCAATGCCGTGATGTAAATAGCAAGAAAAACAATCTTTTATTTTAAAGTAAGGCCATTAAGGAGTCATATTCACTCCCCAAGTGGCAGGCAGCCATGTAAAGGGCGCAGGCACCTGTAAAACCGAAAGATTACAGGGTGTATCTTTCGTATGCCTTTACATAGCCATGAAACATGAACGAAATAACATAAAAAACAAATTTTAATTATTCACTAATACCTAAGCTAAATGCCTAATTTATTGAGTATCGCAGCCGTGCGGGGGAAGTCGCTGACACCTCGCCTGATGACGCTGCTTTTGGCTTTTTTCCTTCTCTCGGCATCGGCTTTCGCTCAGGATGCTTCTGCAGCACGCATAAACATCCATCGAAGCGGAATCTCTGTAATCGACGCTTTGAAGGAAGTGGAACAGCAAAGCGGACTTTCAATCGGGTTCAACAATTCGAAACTCGAGGACAAGCCTGCAGTGAATCTTGATCTTACTGATGCCACTCTTGCAAGTTCGCTCGGCCAGATCCTGAAAGGGACAGGCTATACTTACGAGATCGCAGGAAACTACATCAAAATCGTAAGCGAGCAGGGTAGTGCTCCCGCGGCCGCACCCGGCAGCGGCTCCATGGAGACCCTCACCGGTGTGGTGGTGGATCCCGAAGGAGAACCCCTCATCGGCGCCACAGTGCAAGTGAAGGGCACTTCAACGGCTACAGCTACCGATATTGACGGCAATTTCTCTCTTCGCGCCCGCCCGTCCGATACACTGATATTCACTTATATCGGTTACGGCGCACAGGAGGTGAAGGTCGGCGACAAGACTACTTTCGACATTACCATGAGCGAGGATTCAAAACTCCTCGACGAGGTTGTGGTAACCGCTCTCGGCATCAAGCGTGAGCAGAAATCACTTTCATACAATGTGCAGCAGCTGAAAGGCGATGTCCTTTCGGAAAACAAGGACGCCAACTTCATCAATGGCCTTGCCGGTAAAGTGGCCGGTGTGAATATCAATGCATCTTCTTCCGGTGTAGGTGGTATCTCTAAAGTTGTGATGCGTGGTACAAAATCGATCATGCAGGGTTCCAACGCTCTGTATGTGATTGATGGCATGCCCATGCGTGGCGCCAATTCGGGTGGTTCCACAGAGTTCGGCTCACAGGGTTCCACAGAGCCTATCGCCGATATCAACCCCGAGGACATCGAGTCCATGTCGGTGCTGACAGGTGCTGCCGCAGCCGCTCTTTACGGATCGGATGCAGCCAACGGCGCTATCGTGATCACTACGAAGAAAGGTCAGGCCGGCAAGACCAAACTTACCTACAACAGCGCCCTCTCATGGGACCGCGCTCTTGTACAGCACAAACTCCAGAATCGTTACGGCACCGGTATAAACGGTGCGCTGAATCCCACAAGCAACATGTCGTGGGGAGCTCCTCTGGTAGCAGCCAACAGCTGGAACTATAATCCGTATGACGATTACTTCCAGACAGGTTTCCTCTCCACCCAGTCGCTGACCTTCAGCACCGGTAACGACAAGAACCAGACATATGCGTCGGTAGCAGCCGTGAACTCTAAGGGTATCGTTCCCAACAACCGTTACGACCGTTACAACTTCAACATACGCAATACTACCTCGTTCCTGAACGATAAGATGACCCTTGACCTGAATGCCACATACGTGCATCAGACAGACCGCAACATGGTCAACCAGGGTCAGTACAACAACCCCTATGTAGGTGCGCTTCTCTTCCCCCGCGGCAACAACTGGGACGACATTAAGACATACGAGCTTTATGATCCGTCGCGTGCTCTCAGCGTGCAGAACTGGCCTGTGGGTGACTACGGCATGAATGTGCAGAACCCCTACTGGATCAATTACCGCACTCCCCGCGAGAACAGCAAGGACCGTTTCATGCTCGGTGCCAACCTCAGCTACAAGGTCCTTCCGTACCTGACCCTTGCCGGCCGTGTGCGCATTGACAACTCCTACAATACATACACGGAGAAATTCTATGCTACCACAAACAATGCCCTTACCGGAGGTTCAGACCGCGGTTACTACGGCATTACGAAAAGCACCGACAAGCAGATCTTCGCGGATTTCCTTGTAAGCTTCAACAAAAACTTCGGTGAGGACTGGAGTGTGCAGGCAAACTTCGGCGGATCGATCTCTGATATGCGTTACGACGCACTCGCCACAAACGGTCCTATCTCTACCGGTGTGGGCGAATTCGAGGGCATACCGGCCGGTCTGCCTAACTTCTTTGCCGTGCAGAACCTTTCTTCGGCGCATGTCACCAACATGCAGACCGGATGGCATGAGCAGACACAGTCGCTCTATGCATCTGCCGACATTGGTTACAAGAACACATATTACCTGACATTGACAGGCCGTAACGACTGGCCTTCACAGCTCGCAGGTCCGAACTCACGCAATTCCTCGTTCTTCTATCCCTCGGTAGGTCTGTCAGTGCTGATGAACCAGCTCCTTCCGCAGATACCGACAAATATCATGCAGCTCTGGAAGATACGCGCCAGCTATGCATCCGTAGGTTCGGCTTTCAGCCGCTATATCGCCAACCCGCGTTATACATGGAATCCGTCAACCAACTCATGGAGTGTGCAGACGCAGTATCCTCTCTACGACCTCCGTCCGGAGAGAACAAACTCGTTTGAGGTAGGTATGAATTTCCGTTTCATCAACGACATCACTTTCGATGCCACATTCTACCACGCCGACACGAAGAACCAGACTTTCAACCCCGGCCTTCCCGTAAGCCAGTATTCGAACCTGTTCGTGCAGACCGGCTCGGTGCGCAACTGGGGTATGGAGTTCGCTCTCAACTACTCACACACATGGGGCGATTTCACCTGGAACAGCGGTCTGACATATTCGTTCAACCGCAACAAGATCACCGAACTTGCCGACAACGCTCTTAACCCGGTGACAGGCGAACGCTTCTCCATGGATGTGCTTGACATGGGCGGTCTTGGCTCCACACGCTTCCTCCTCAAGAAGGGGGGCACAATGGGTGACATCTACTCCACAATCGATCTGGTGCGCGACAGCAACGGCGCGATCTACGTGGATGAGACACAGGCAGTGGCCACCTCCAACATCAAGGACAAAGAGGACTATATCAAACTCGGCTCTGTGCTTCCCGCCGGCAACCTCGCATGGAACAACTCCTTCCAGTGGAAGAACATAGGCGCAAGCTTCATGATCAACGCACGCCTCGGCGGAAAGGTATTCTCACGCACCCAGGCAGTCCTCGACTACTATGGTGTCAGCGAGAACTCGGCAGCCGCCCGCGACCAGGGCTTCGTGTCGATCAACAACGGCGACCGTGTGAATCCCCAGATGTGGTACAGCGTGATAGCAGGTGGTACAGCAGTGCCCCAGTACTATATCTACGACGCTACCAACGTGCGTCTCGGTGAAGTGACCCTCAGCTACAATGTGCCGCGCCGCTGGCTCGGAAACGTATGCGACATCAAACTTTCGTTTGTCGGCCGCAACCTGCTGATGATCTACAACAAGGCTCCTTTCGACCCCGAGTCCGTGGCTTCTACCGACAACTATTATCAGGGAATCGACTGGTTCATGATGCCGTCGCAGCGTAACCTCGGTTTCAACGTTAACTTCACCTTCTAAACAAGCCTGACAATGCACAAATATATAAACAAGCTCTTCATCGCATCTTTGGCCGTTGCTGCCGCATCCTGCACCGGCGCGTATGAGGATATCAACTCCAATCCTTACGAACCGGGCGATCTTTCCGGCGACTCGTATAAGATGAACAGTCAGCTGAACAATGTGGCAAGTTGTGTCATGTCGTCTGACGTCAACACTATCCAGTTTACAGATGCATTGCTGGGAGGTGTTTATGGCGGATATTTCTCTGATTCCAATGCAGGATTCGCCGAGTCATTCGCCCGTTACAATCCCAAGGATGACTGGAGCCGCGTGTTCCTTAAATCAGACCGCATCGTGGCCACTCTGTATGCCAACCTCGGCCAGATCGAGGCAGACTGCGAAAAGACCGGCAACCGCGTGCCCCTGTCTGTGGCAAGAATCATCAAGATTGCGGCCATGAGCCGTGTCACCGATGCATACGGTCCTATCCCTTACCTCCAGCTCGGCACATCTACCGACATTTATGTGCCTTACAACAGCCAGCAGGAGATCTACCAGTCGTTCTTCGACGAGCTTGACGAGAATATCGAGTTTCTGAGAAACAATATAGAGATGTCGCTCTCGCCCCTGGGTGACTTCGTATACGGAGGCGACCTCACGAAATGGATCAAGTTCGCCAATTCTCTCAAACTGCGTCTCGCGATGAGAATTTCGTATGCCGATCCGGCTCTTTCGCGCAGAATGGCTGAAGAGGCTGTGCGCGACGGTGTGATCGAGAGCAACGAGGACAATGCGATGTGGAACTACTTCAAGTCCGGAACCATAACCAACGGCCTCTATGTAGCCAAAAACTACAACGAGGACACCAAGCAGAACACCGGAGGTGACACACATGCCGCTGCCGACATCATCTGCTACATGAACGGTTACAATGATCCCCGCCGTGCGGTTTACTTCGTGAAGTCTACCGAATGGGCCGACCAGGAATATGTGGGTCTGCGCCGCGGATGGGAAACTTTTGACAAGAACTGGGGATTCTGTTTCTGTGGTCTCGGCCTCAAATCTACCGATCCCTATATCTGGCTGACCGCTTCAGAGGTAGCGTTCCTGCGTGCAGAAGGCGCTGCAGTGCATAACTACGACATGGGTGGCACTGCCGAAGAGCTGTACAACGACGGCATCCGTCTGAGCTTCGAGCAGTGGGGCTGCAAGGGTGCTGAAGAATATCTTGCCGATGCCAATTCGCGTCCGGCAGCATATATCGATCCCACCGGTAAGAATCCTTATTCCGGTTCGCTGTCGAGTATAACAGTGAAATGGGATAACTCCGCCGATACAGAGACCAAACTCGAGCGAATCATCACACAGAAATGGATCGCACTTTACTATAACGGCAATGAGGCATGGGCCGAGCTGCGCCGCACAGGCTATCCCAAGCTGATACCGGTGGCAGCAAATCTTTCAGGCGGTATCATCGACAGCAATGCAGGTCCGCAGCGTCTGACATATCCTCAGGAGGAATATACCAACAATACAGTCAATGTGACTTCTGCAGTGAACAATCTGCTTGGCGGTCCTGACAATATGGCTACCAAACTCTGGTGGGCACGCCGCTGAACCTTACTTGATTAACATCTCCTCTCTCTCCTTTTTTCACAATAACGAATACATTAAACATGAAAAATATTCTGAAGTATGGTATGATGGCTTTCGTAGCCGCAGTCGGGCTTGGCGCATGTAGCGACTGGACCGAGCCTGAGGCTGTGAAAGTAGTCTACGACGGCGTGTCTGAAACCGATCCGGACACTTACAACAAATATCTTGAAAACCTTCGCGCGTACCGCGACAACGGCCATAAGAAAGTTTATGCGTGGTTCGCCAACAACGGCAACTTCAATTCGCAGGCCGACCATGTGTCAGCCGTGCCTGACAGCATCGACGTGCTTGTGCTGCACAATGCCGATAAGGTAAGCGCCGAAGCGCTCGCCGACCTGAACGAAAAACGTACCCAGACCGGCATGCTCATGGCCTGCACCATAGATTTCGACGCCATCAAGGCATCCTGGAATCTGAAAAAGGAACTAGCCGGAGCTGATGGCGTGGTTCCCGAATGGAACAAGTTTCTTGCAGACAGCATGGCAGTGGCTCTCAACCATGCGTCGGCGGCTCAGATGAACCGTGTCATAGCTTCGTTCATCGGTCAGGATGTATCCCATCTGTCGCAGACGGATAAAGACCTGTATCTCGCAGATGAGGCAGCATTCATAAATGGAATAAAGAATTGGGTAGCCGCCGGATCTGGCAGAGCTTATGATTATCTGGGAGTGCCCAGCAATATCACAGATGCGGAATTTATCAATAATGCCGGCCTGCTGTTCCTTTATGAAACTATTACCGCCACAAGTGTGCAGGACTATAATTATATAGTGACCCGCAACAGTGCGAAGGGTTTCGACGAGAACCGTATCGCCGTGATAGCTCCGCTCCCCGGCACCGATGCCGCCAACAATCCAGTTGGAAAATGGGGCGACAACTACACCAGTTGGGAAGTGGCACGCTGGGCACGTTCTACAGAACTTGGCGCCGTCGGTCTCACCAACCTGTATCAGGACTACTACAACCCGACTTTCATTTATCCTGTCTGTCGTCAGGCCATACAGTTGCTGAACCCGGCTGTAAAATAATGATTGGAATTTCTGAAAAATTACCATCTAAAACTTTGATATAAATGAAACTTAAATCATATCTTCCCATAGCCCTTATCGCCGGTCTGTCGCTCGCTTCGTGCCAGGAGGATACCGAGAATTTCGATAACAAGGTATTTTCTCCCACCGTCAATCCGGTTTCCAATATATTGGTGAAAGAGGGCACTACAGCCGAGACAGGTTATGTGCAGGCCCACATGTCGAAAAATGAAGGTTTCGATGTGAATGTCACTTTCGGTGTCATCGCCGACAAAGTGGCCGATTACAACTCCATCTATAACCAGGAGGCGGAACTTCTTCCGCAGGGATTCTATGAAATCCCCGAGCCTACCGCCACAATCGCGGCCGGTATGGTGCAGACACCGCGCGTGCCTGTCAATTTCATAAATCTCGAGACACTCGATGTAAGCAAGCTCTATGTGCTTCCTGTAGGCATCGTAAGCTCTCCTTTCGATCACATGAGCAATTATGTGACATATTTCGTGGTACGCGAGGCTTCCATAATCAATGTGGTTGCCAACATGACCAAGACCGCCGCCACATTCAGTGCCACCGAGCCTGAGGCTCCGCAGCTGTCGGGCATGGAGAAAATCACAGTGGAGGCTCTTCTTTATCCCACGGCATTCCCCAACATGCTTGCCACTATCATGGGCCAGGAGGGTTACTTCCTCGTGCGTGTGGGTGACGCCGGGCTGGATCCCAACCAGATACAGATCGCAACCTCCAACGGCAACATCACCGATCCCTCATGGAAACTGGATGTGAATGTATGGACATTCCTTACTTTCACATACGACACCACCACCGGTGCAGCCGAGGTTTACTTCAACGGTGTGAAGAAGGGCGCTACACAATACGGCAATTTCCGTCAGCCGGTCAACTGGAATACCGGTGCAGGTAATTTCGAAGGTGGCGACAGCGGCAAACCGTTCTTCTATGTAGGCTTCGCCTGGGAGAACAACCGCTGGTTCGAGGGCAATATGAGCGAGCTCCGTGTATGGAACCGCGTGCTCTCACAGGAGGATATCAACGCTCCTCTCCACTTCTATACTGTGGATCCCCAGTCGGATGGTCTGGTAGCTTACTGGAAACTTGACGAAGGCGCAGGCAACATCTTCCATGATTCCACAAACGGATATGATCTGGTGTGCATGCCCAATGCCGATCCCGACAACATACGTCCGTCGTGGGTTGAAGTCGCTCTTCCCGAGAAATCGAAGTGATTTTTGAAACCGAACAGTAATCAAGTTTTTGAATAGAATAAAATGAAATATATGAAATTCCTGTTGCCTTCGTTCATAGGTATGGCAACGATGTTATGCCTGTCTTCGTGCGATAATGACGATCTGCACATCGGAGGCATCGACAGCGACGGACTGCTCGGCAGTGACGGCAACGTGGTGTATATCACCGACGCACTCGGCTCTTCCGAAACGCCTACTTTCTCCATTAACGGTTCCGGTTCGTTCAATATCTTCGCACAGACCACCAAAGGGATCAACGGCAATTGCTCGGTGACATTCAACTACGACGTGGATGTGCTGACAGCCTACAACGAGGAGAACAAGACCGACTATCCCGCCCTTCCTGCCGGAATGCTTGCCCTCAGCAACAACGGTGTGGTATCATTCGCGGCCGGCGCTCTCAAATCCGATGCCCTCACAGTCACTGTAAGCGGCAACGGTCAGCTCGATCCCGAGAAAGTGTATGCACTTCCGCTGAGCTATACAGTAGCCAACGGTGCGGCTGTCGGTGGTGCTTCCTCCATGGTTGTGCTTGTGCGTGACTTCTCAACTTTCCCCGGCTCCGACAAGACCTACAACGGAGATCCCGGCATGAAAATCATCGGTGTGTTCGAGGTAAACGACGAGAATCCGCTCAATGCCATAGGATTCACCATGAAAAACTCCGGGAAACAGCTGTTTGACATGGTAGTGCTCTTCTCTGCCAACATCAATGTGAATCCCGCTACAGGCGCGGCATACATCAAATGCAACGACAATGTGCAGGCGCTTCTGGACAATGCCGACAAATATATCCGCCCCTTGCAGGAGCGTGGTATAAAGGTTATTCTCGGTATTCTCGGCAACTGGGACCGCGCAGGCGTCTCCACACTTGACAAGAATTCCTGTCAGGCTTTCGCACAGGAGGTGAAAATCATGTGCGACAATTACAAGCTCGACGGCGTGTTCCTTGACGACGAGTACACCGACTATGCTGCTGCCGCTTCCGGAAAATATCCCGGTTTCGTACCGCAGTCGTCGGAGGCTTGCTCACGCATGGCATACGAGATCAAGAAAGTGCAGCCCGAGCGTCTGGTGCTCTCATACCGTTATGAAGCTCTGTTCGATGGTGTGGAGATCGACGGCAAACAGCCTGGAGAATTCTTCGACTATGTGCTCAACGACTATTGGGTGACTTCCGATCCCACAAGCACCTATCCCGGTCTCCGTCAGGACCAGGCCGGTACCGGATCATGGAACTGCTCGGACTGGAGCCAGTGCATACCCGCGAATTCCAACTGGGCCGCACGTTTCAGCCTTACCGGCATGCGTGAGGAAGGCTATGGAGCGCTGATGATCTTCAACTTTAAATGTTCTCCCGATTACTGGCTCACAAGTTATATAGTAAGGGATCTCGGCAAGGTTGCCGTAGATCTTTACAATGACGAGCTTCAGTATGACGGTGTGTACCGCACAAAAGACTGGAACTGACAACAGCTTCTTAATCTAAAATAAATATTGAAAAATGGCATTCCGCCCCAATCTGCCGGCGGAATGCCATTTTTTGTATTCTGACGTTTTTTAAGTATCTTTGCACCGAGATATGCCTCATGTATTCAGGAGGTAATAGTCCATTAATTCAAAGTATATTGATTATTTCCATGAGAAAAATTTTCAGACAGGTGCAATTTGCCGCGTTGGCATTCGCAGCTGCGTGCGGTTCAGCAAGTGCCGGGCCGGTAACGATTCTTTCATCCGCAGAGCCGGATGCGTTCCCAATAGTGGCTCTTGACGGTACCACAGCCACTTTCGTCGTAGACGCCGGAGATGCCGAAGTGGTATCCACAGCCGCACAGGCCGTTAGCGATGATATAAAGCTTATCACCGGTAAATCCATTCCTGTTGCCAATACATTGGCCGGCACTTCACTACCCATCATCGCCGGTACCCTCGGACAGTCGGAGCTGATCGACGCTTTGGCAGATGCCGGAAAGATCGCTTCCGGTGAGGTTGCCGGAAAGTGGGAGGCATACGGGCTCGAGGTAGTAGACAATCCTGTGGATGGTGTGGAGCGCGCGCTTGTGGCTTACGGCGCCAATCCCCGTGGCACGGCGTATGCCCTTTTCGAGATATCAAGACTTATGGGTGTGTCCCCTTATGTATGGTGGGCAGATGTACAGCCTGAGGAGCGCGATGCCCTGTATGCCACTCACGGCACTACCACGGTAGGGGAGCCGTCTGTCAAATTCCGCGGCATTTTCATCAACGACGAGGACTGGGGACTTACCCCCTGGGCTGCAAAAAATATTGACGCCAAATATAAGAATATCGGTCCGAACACATATGCGAAAGTGATGGAGCTTCTGCTGCGTCTGCGTGCCAATGTGCTCTGGCCGGCAATGCATTCCTGCTCGCAGGCTTTCTGGGACAACAAGGACAATCTCCCGATCGCAAAAAAATATGACATAGCTCTTGGCTCGAGCCACTGCGAGCAGATGCTCCGCGACAATGAATGGGAGTGGCGCCGCTACGACAACAACTCCGGAACAAACGAGAACTGGAACTATGTGACAAACAAAGCGAAGATACAGCGTTACTGGGAAGAGCGCGTGGAGGAGAGCAAAGGCTTCTCGGCCATGTACACGCTCGGCATGCGCGGTGTGCACGACTGGGGCATCAGCGGATATCCCACCACACAGGACAAGGTGCGCGGTCTTACAGAGATCATAGATTTCCAGCGCTCCCTTCTGGAAAAGCATATCGGCGATCCCACCACCGTACCACAGATTTTCATACCCTATAAAGAGGTGCTCGACGCATACAACGCAGGCCTGAAAGTGCCGGAAGATGTGATACTCACCTGGGTGGACGACAACCACGGGTATATCCGCCAGCTTCCCACCGAGACCGAGCAGCTGCGCAGCGGAGGACACGGTGTGTATTACCACCTTTCATACTGGGGTACTCCCGCCGATTACCTGTGGATCTGCTCCACATCCCCCTCTCTTTGCAGCTATGAGCTTGTAAAAGGCTATGAGAACGGTATCCGCGATCTCTGGGTAATAAATGTGGGCGATATCAAGCCCGCCGAGGCAGAACTGGAGTTCTGCATGGATCTCGCATGGGATGTAGAAGCATGGCAGCCCGAGAAAGCTCATGAATACAGCCGCTACTGGGCAGCAAAGACTTTCGGCGAGGATGTTGCCGACGAGCTTGGTGCCATCAAACTCGAGTATTACCGTCTCGGGGCTGCCGGCAAACCTGAGCATGTATATGGCGTAACTTACAACGACAAGGAGATGAACGACCGCATTGACAGCTACGCATCGCTTGTGAGCCGTGTGGAGGCAGTCAAGGCGCAGATCCCGTCGCGTCTGCAGGATGCGTTCTTCCAGCTTTTCGAGTATCCGGTAAAGGGCGCCTACTACATGAATGTGAAGATCTTCCGTGCCAAGCAGAGCCTGGCTCTCGCGGCTGCCGGCCAGCGTGAAGCCGCTCTTGGTGCCGCAGCAGAGGCACGCAAGGCATATCGCATGATCGACGAGATAACCGTAAAATACAATACAGGCATATCAGGCGGCAAATGGAACGGCATGATGGATTCAAAACCCCGTCAGCAGGGTACGTTCTATATGCCTGAGACCGCTACAATGTCGAGCATCTCGCAGTATGAGCTGACGATTCCGGAAGAACGTTTCCTCACTGTGGGCGCCGCAGACTATACCGGTTCACGTGGCAACATAAAGGAACTCAAGGGTCTTGGAATCGGAGAAAGCAGCGTGGCAGTATGGCCGATGGATTACAAGAACTATGCGGCGCGCGATGTGGAGACTGCACCCTACGTTGAGTACAATGTGCCTGTGACCGCCGGAGTCAATACCATCGAAGTGCGTTTCCTCCCTACATTCCCCATCCATAGCGGAGGCGAGATGAATGTAGGTGTGTCGGTAGACGGTGCGAAACCTGTGATTGCCTCACTCAAGACTGTGGCTACAGAAGGGAAATGGAACTCTACGGTAATGCGCGGTTACAACGATGCTACCGTAACGCATGTTGCCGAGACTGACGGCACAGTGAGCGTGCGTGTATATCTGATGAACCCTGGTATCGCCGTTAGCGAGGTCTACAACCGTCTCCCGATGGATACGACAGACGACCTTACATCCAAGCTGATGGTCAATCCTGATTTTGAATATGACTCCGAGGGCAATCTCAATGCTTATGGCGAAACCAAACGCGGTGTTCCTTTTGGCTGGACCATAGAGGGTAAGCTCAACGGAAATTCCTACGGTATAAACAACGATGCCACAAATCTCCACGGTCACAATGTGTGCTGGATGAACTCCACACCGATGCCCGCCAAGTTTGAATTATCGCAGACGATCAAATCAGACAAGCTCGAGCCCGGTTATTATATGGTACGCTGCCAGTTGTGGACCGAGAGGGAGAAACTCACTTCATGCCGCCTGTTTGCCAACAACAACGTGCAGTACTATGGCTCAAAGAGCGAATATACCAACCTTCTTACTCCGGGTGAAGAGAATACATATGCCGGTCATTCCGGTGGCCGTCCCGACGTGATGACCCTTCAGGAGATGATGGTATGCGTGTATGTCGGCGAGGGTGAGGATCTCAAAGTGGGAATCCGCACCGGCAACAAGCACAACAACGGCAAGACAGCCACTGACAATGCCGGATGGTTCAAGGTGGACAACTTCCGCATCGATCGTCTCAGTTCCAAGCCTTCTGTTTCCGAAGAGGATCTGACCCTTACGGAAGCTCTTATAACCAACTATGATTTTGAGCTCTATAGTGTCAACGGCACGGTGAAGGAAAATACTTCAGGTGAGACCCGCCGTTACACACCTTACGGATGGTCGCTTCAGGGAAAATTCCCCGGCACTTCCTATGGCATTAACAAAGACGTTGCCAATCCGCACGGTGTGAACGGCTGTTGGTATCTCCCCAAAGAGGGTGTGATGCCTGATGATTTCGAACTCTACCAGACTATCCCTGCCGAGAAAATCGAGCCTGGCAAATATGCCATATATTGCAAACTGTGGGTGCAGGACGGCTATCTCGGCACTACACGTCTGTTTGCCAACAACAACGTGCAGTATTACGGGATGGATATTGATTATGACAAGAATCTCACTCCCGGTGAGAATGCCACTTTCGCAGGATATGTTGGAGGCCAGGACAATGTTTTCGTGCTTCAGGACATGTTTGTGAACGTTGATATCGCCGAAGGTGAGGATCTGCGTCTGGGTATACGCTCCGGCAACATGCTTCCCGACGGAAGCAGTGGCGCCGAACGCAGCGGATGGTTCAAGACCGACTTTTTCCGCATCCACAAACTCGACGGCACGGGAGTGGAGAATGTCAGTATCGACAGACTGAATCCTGATGCTCCGGTGTACAATCTCGCAGGACAGCGTGTTGCCGACAATGCGGCCGGCATCTCTGCTCTCCCTGCCGGCATTTACATTTCCGACGGTTACAAATTCCATAAGAAGTAACTTCTGATATATCGAATCGGATAAAAACGGATATTCCGGTCCATAACTGTGCAGTGCATATGTTGGGCCGGAATATTGTTTCTTTTATAAACTTTGATTATCTTTGTCAAGAATATGGGGTAATCCCGTTGTTATACCTTAAGTGAATAAGAACAATCAAACCGATTCCGATATAAAGCATACACTAACTATGTTGCCAGTATTAAAATTCACTCCGATTTTCAAATCGGTACTGTGGGGTGGCACCCGTATCGCCGAGTTCAAAGGTATAGAATCGCAAGGTGACCATGTGGGTGAGTCGTGGGAACTAAGTCCCATGCCCGGTCATGAATCTGAGGTAGCCGACGGTCCTTTCAAAGGCAAGACACTTCCCGAGATGCTGCATGAGCACGGGCGCGAGATAATGGGCGAAAAACTGTATGAGCGTTATGGCGATCACTTCCCGCTGCTGATCAAGTTTATCGATTCCACCCAGGATCTTTCCATTCAGGTGCATCCCGACGACGAGCTTGCCGCAAAGCGTCACAACTCTCTCGGCAAGACCGAGATGTGGTATTCGGTGCTTCCTACCCCTACGGCATATCTTTACGCAGGCTTCAACCGCGGGATGACTCCCGAGACATTCCGCTCGATGGTTGCAGACAGCACTATCGTAGACGCTCTTACCAAATATTACACCAAGCCGGGCGATGTGTTCTTCCTTCCCGCAGGCCGTGTGCATGCCATAGGCGAGGGCAACTTCGTTCTTGAGATCCAGGAAGCGTCAGACATAACCTACCGTATCTATGACTACAACCGCCGCGACGCCCAGGGAAATCTGCGTCAGCTTCATGTGGACGAGTCTGTGGATGCAATCAATTACAACGACAAGACCCAGGAAGTAAAGAACGTTACAGCAAAACCGGGCGAACAGGCTCTGGTGGAGGATTGCCCGTATTTCACGACCACACTGGTAAATGTGGATGGCGAGTTTTTCCTTCCGCTTGCCAAACGCCAGTCGTTCACACTCCTGATTGCTACCAAAGGCAGTCTGGTCGTTGTCGACAGTGAAGGACGCGAGACCTCGCTCCCGCAGGGACAGACACTGCTTGTCCCGGCCACGATGCCTGCCGTGACACTCCGCGGTACCGGTGAAGTGGTTACCGTATATATTAAGTAATGGAATAAACAATCAACAATACCATGTATCATTTTGACAACCGCATTGTAATCACTCTCGACGCCGGAGGTACAAACCTCGTTTTCGGCGCCATGAGAGGATGTGAATTTATCGTCGATCCCGTAACAATTCCGTCGCGGGCCGACAATCTCGACCTCTGTCTTCAGTCTATGGTCAACGGTTTCAAGACCATAATTGACCTGCTGGATGAAAAACCTGTGGCCATATCGTTCGCGTTCCCCGGCCCGGCGGATTATCCCAATGGTATAGTAGGAGGTTATCTGCCTAATTTCCCGAGTTTCCGCGACGGAGTGGCTCTCGGCCCGTTCCTCCAGGAGAAATTCGGTCTTCCCGTCTTTATCAATAACGACGGTGACCTGTTTGCCTTCGGCGAAGCAATGGCAGGCGCTCTCCCCGAGATAAACAAACGTGTGGCAGAGCTTGGCTCGAAGAAGCAGTACAAGAATCTGCTCGGCTATACTTTCGGCACCGGTTTCGGTATCGGTTCTGTGATAGACGGACGTCTGAATCTTGGCAACAACGCCTGCATAGAGACATTCTGTCTCCCCTCGCGCGCAGACCACGATGTGATGACAGAAGACTTTGTCGCTATCCGTGCCGTGGTACGCGAATACAACCGCATTGCCGGTACGAACGACATGACACTCACTCCGAAAGACATCTGTGAGATAGCTGATGGCAAACGCGAGGGAAACCGCGAGGCAGCTTTGGAAAGTTTCCGTCTCTTCGGAGAGGCTGCCGGCGACGCTATGGCAACTGCAGTGACACTCACAGACTCACTTATTGTGATAGGTGGAGGTCTGACCGGCGCGGCACGTTACATAATGCCATCGCTTATGAAGGTGCTCCGTTCCACAATCCACACTATCAATGGCGAGCAGCTGCAGCGTGTGCAGATGAATGTGTTCGATCTTGACAGCGAGCATGAGTTCGAGGAATTCGCTCACGGCAACGCCCGCGAGATCCAGGTGTACGGCACAGACAAGACTGTGACATACGACCCGATGAAACGCACCGGCGTGATGATCTCGAAACTGGGCGCTTCCAAAGCGATCTCTATCGGCGCATATACCTACGCGCTGTCTCAGCTTGATCTCGCTGGCGACGAATAAAAGATCCATCTGGAAACCATATCCCTGCCGGACGTGTCGACGAAATGCATCCGGCAGGGATTTTTTTACTGGAAAATAGTAACTTTGCAGTGAAATTCGTCAGATAAGAGACACTTGAAATGGATAATAAGAATATTACTATACTTGGAATCGAATCGAGCTGCGACGATACATCGGCAGCCGTGATCCGCGACGGCCTGCTGCTGAGTAATGTCATAGCGAGCCAGAGCGTGCACGAGGAGTTTGGCGGAGTGGTGCCGGAACTTGCCTCCCGCGCCCATCAGCAGAATATTGTGCCGGTGGTGGATGCCGCTCTCAAGCGTGCGGGCATCGACAAGAAGGAGCTTTCGGCGATTGCCTTTACACGCGGCCCGGGGCTGTTGGGCTCGCTGCTTGTGGGCACATCGTTTGCAAAAGGCCTTTCGTTGGGGCTGCGGGTGCCGATTGTGGATGTAAACCATCTTCACGGGCATGTGTTGAGCCATTTTGTGCGTCGCAGTCCCGATGACCGTGTGCCGCGCTTCCCGTTTCTGTGCCTTCTGATATCGGGGGGCAATTCACAGATAATCCTGGTAAGGAATTATAACGACATGCAGATACTGGGGCAGACGATCGACGATGCCGCCGGCGAGGCTTTCGACAAGTGCGCCAAAGTGATGGGCCTCCCTTATCCCGGCGGTCCGCATATCGACCGTCTCGCTGCCGAGGGAGACGCATCCCGTTTCAAATTCGCAAAACCGCATATCCCTGATCTCGACTACAGTTTCAGCGGGCTGAAAACCTCATTCCTCTATACGATCCGCGACGGCGTGAAGGCCGATCCGGAGTTCGTCGGGAAAAACATGGCCGATCTCGCCGCATCGCTGCAGCGTACTATCATAGAGATACTGCTTGACAAGCTGCGCAAGGCTGTGAAGCAGACCGGAGCACGCACTGTGGCCATAGGGGGTGGCGTATCCGCCAACTCCGGCGTGCGTGCCGCAGTGGAAAAATTTTGTGCGGAAGAGGGGCTTGAGGCGTTCATCCCGGAGCGCGTGTTTACCACCGACAATGCCGCCATGGTGGCAATCGCCGGATATTTCAAATATATCGATAAGGATTTCTGCCCTTATAACCTGCCGCCTTTCGCGCGCGTGACTGTGTGACACAACCGTAGTATCATGGATATTTCAATCATAGTCATTGGCGATGAGCTGCTTATCGGGCAGGTTGTCGATACCAATTCGGGCGATATAGCACGTATGGTATCTCCTTACGGATGGAGCGTGCGTGATGTTGTCACGGTGCATGACGATGCCGCTGCAATTAAGGATGCTATCGGGCGCGCTCTTTCACAAAGCGATGTCGTGCTTACGACAGGTGGTCTCGGACCTACCAAAGACGATATTACCAAAGCCACACTGTGCGATATTTTTGGCGGGGGGATGCATCTTGACGAAGGTGTGCTCGATAATGTAAACGGCATTTTCCGCAAACGCGGACTGCAGATGAACGACCTTACACGCTCGCAGGCTATGGTGCCTGATGCGTGTCGGGTTATACCGAACGATCTCGGCACGGCTCCTGTAATGTGGTTCGAGCGCGACGGGAAAGTGTTGGTTTCCATGCCTGGTGTACCTTTCGAGACACGCCATGCTTTCAGTGCCCATGTGCTTCCGGCGCTTCTGGAGCATTTTTCCGACCGGTCTGTCATCGAACACCGCACCTTTGTGATAGTGGATATATCTGAGAGTGCCCTTGCCGAGATGCTTGACGGGTGGGAGGATGCGCTTCCTGTCGGTTTCCATCTCGCTTATCTGCCGCAGGCGGGATACATCCGTCTCCGCATAGATGCTGTAGGGATGGACCGCGATGTCCTCATCGCGAAACTTGATGAACTTTCCGGTTCGCTCAGGGAAATTGCAGGGGATAAGATTGTTGCCGAGGAGGATCTGGCGCCCGAGGAGATTCTGATGCGCCTGTTGCAGATGCGCGGGCTTACGATGGGGACGGCGGAGAGCTGCACCGGAGGCAATATCGCCCATCGCATGACGATGCTTCCGGGAGTAAGCGAGGTGTTCAAAGGGGGAGTGGTGTCATACTCCAATGAAGTGAAAATGCATCTGCTCGGTGTAAAGGAACATACGCTCTCCACATATGGAGCTGTTTCTGAACAGACTGCCCGTGAGATGGCCGAGGGAGCCTGCAAGGCTCTTGGGGTGGATGTGGCTGTCGCTACTTCCGGCATAGCAGGCCCTGGGGGAGGCTCTCCCGCAAAGCCTGTAGGCACTGTGTGCATGGCTATAGCCATGCCGGGTGGCACATATTCAACGACCTTGCATCTGCCGGGTGACCGGGGGCGTGTGATCGACCGTGCTTCCACCACTGCTTTGCTGCGTGTGGTCCTGGCTTTGAGGTAACCGTTTGCCCAATATATAAGAATCAGGCGCTGTGCCCGAAACAGTCGGGAGCAGCGCCTGATTTTTATTCTTAAACGGACGTGGGCTTACTGAAGTGTGCCGTTGTTGGCCTCGTTGATCATGTTCTGGTCAGCGGTGATGTAGATCTCTACGCGGCGGTTCTGTGCGCGGCCTGCTGCGGTGTCGTTGGATGCAACGTAGTTGGCCATAGGTATGCCCTGCGCCTGCAGACGGGTGGGTGCGATGCCGCTGTTGGCCAGGAAGCTCTGTACAGCTGCCGCACGGCCGTTTGCCACACGGGTATTTACCTCAAGTGAGCCGGTGTTGTCAGTGTAGCCGTAGATCTGCACGTCGGTGTTGGGGTTCTGCTTGAGCGAGTTGGCGAACTGCGCGAGTTCGGTCTGTGCGCTGCTGCTGAGTGTTGTACCGTTTGTGGGGAAGAGGATGCCGCCGGGGAAGGTAACCTTGATAGCCTGAAGGCCGCGGTCATCCTGTACGGTCTCTACGTCGGCATTGGCAAGCTGCTGTTTGAGCTGCTCTGCCTGTTTGTCCATCTTCTTTCCGATAAGCGCGCCGGCTCCGGCACCTACAGCCGCACCGATCGCTGATCCGATGGCAGCGCCCTTGCCGCCACCGATAATGGCGCCTACGCCGGCACCGAGAGCGCCGCCTCCGCCGCCTCCGATGAGAGCGCCTTTACCTGTATTTGTCATGGAGCTACAGCCTGTCAGGAGCATTCCTGCGGCTATAACCGCGCAGCATAGTGTCTTGAACGATTTCATATCCGAAAAACTTTAATGATTAAGTTAATATTGTTAATTTCAATGATCTTGGCGCAAAGATACTGAATTTCCCCATAGTTTCCAAACGCTATACCGTAAGGCCAAGCCGAGGATACATTATCTTGTACTTACATATTTATACAAAAATAGTATGCGTTTTGTTGGTGGTATGAGCCAAAAAAATGGATTCTGAGAATTGGAGATTAAAAAATATTCCGTAAATTCGCAATGTGATTTTTGGCGCTTTGTTAACCTATTTTTCTTCAAGTGCTTGATAAATCACTGAAATATGGGCTCTTGTTTTTGAATATGCCCGAATGATTATATCAGATGGCTTCGTATGGCACCCGCGACATGGAATATTAACTCACAGAAGTCAAAACTCATCTGCCACTTGGGCGCGCTCATAGCAGTGTCTATGTGGGGAGCGTCTTTTGTAAGCACGAAGGTTTTGGTAAACAACTCGCTCGGCCCGGTAGAGATATACGTCTACCGTTTTATTATGGCCTACCTGCTTGTGTTTGCCGCATGTCACAAAAAAATTTTTGCCGACAGCTGGAGGGACGAACTGCTCTTCGCCGTGTGCGGTCTTTGTGGAGGATCCATATATTTTATAGCGGAGAACAATGCCGTGAATTATACGAGGGTCTCAGATGTGTCGATGATAACGACACTTTCACCATTGCTTACCACGCTGCTTATCGGGGCGTTATACCGCTCGGAGCGTCCTGGCAAATGGACTTACATAAGTTCCGTAATAGCGTTTATGGGTGTCGGATGCATCGTATTCAAGGATGGTCTGTCGATCGGCCAGGAGGATGGTCCGGATGAACTGAGCGCTACTGTAGGCAATTTCCTCGCTCTTGGAGCGGCTTTCTCATGGGCGATATATTCCGTCGTGCTCCGTAAGCTGAACGTCACCTATACCGCGCAGTTCGTGACACGCAAGACATTTTTCTACGGACTTATAACGGCGCTTCCTTTCTGGATGATATCGCCAGAGCCTGTAACACCGGTGTCGGTGCTTCTGAAACCTGAAGTGCTCGGAAACCTGCTTTTCCTCGGGCTTATTTGTTCGATGCTTGCATATCTGCTTTGGGCGGCTGTGATGAACCGTCTGGGGGCGATTGTCACAAACAACTACCTTTACGTGCAGCCTATATGCACCATGATCATCGCGGCGATCCTTTTCCCTGATGATCCTATCACATTGATGGGATGCTTCGGTGCTTTCCTTATTGTCGGTGGCCTGTGGTTCGGTGACTATATGACCAACCGTTCAGCGCGAAAACTCTGACTTACATTTTAATTCAGACCTCTTGTCCCCCTGCCGCGTCTTCGTGGCAGGGGGAGATTGTTCATTTTTACATATCAGCATAAACGTTATCCCCGGTGGCTCGTTAATGCGTAATTTCTGATAATCCGTAAAATCCGCTGCTCCTATATTCGTGAGTCATCCTCTGTCCACCGGAAAAATCCGCTGATTCCTGATTCCTGATCCCATTTGAAGGAGGAGGGCTGGGGAAACAAAAAAAGGATGCTTTTGAAAGCATCCTTTTTTTGTAGCGGGATCGAGAATTGAACTCGAGACCTCCGGGTTATGAATCCGACGCTCTAACCAACTGAGCTATCCCGCCGTTTGCGAGTGCAAAGTTAC
>CATJQX010000125.1 GCA_949742535.1 uncultured Muribaculaceae bacterium
TCCGCTGTAAAGTTACGCACTTTCCGTTATTCTGCCGAACCTTTGGCTTCAATTTTTTCGTCTGTACCGGCGGAAGAGGAGGAGAGGGAGTTGATTGGCATCGGTATCTTCACCCACAGGGCATTTGGCACAAGCCGCCACAGCCCCACAAGGATATTCCACCGCCAGTCGATCACGGCCACCCGGGCACGCCGGCGCAATGCACGCATGATGCGGGGCACCGCATAGGAGAGCTGCATGAGCATCGGGTAATTCTCGTGAGGATCGAGAAGAGGGGTGCGTATCCATCCCGGCCTTATATCGGTGAAACGTATGTCGAGCTTCTGTATGGTGGCAAGCTGGTTGAGCGCGCGCAGATATGTCTGCTGAAATTTTTTCGAGGCCGAGTATGCCGCGATATGACCCAGACCGTTGGTGCCTGCCACAGAGGTTATGGCTGCTATCTGCCCCTTGCCGCCGCATTTGTCGCGGAAATAGCGGAAAGCAGCGTCGACCATGCGCGTAAACCCGACGACATTTGTCTGCATGGTGGCGATCTCTTTCGAGGGGAGCAGATTGTCGTTCTCGTATCCTATGCCGGAGATATGGAAATATACATCCATCCCTCCCATTTTCCTTATAAGGGCGCGCATGCGGTCCGTAGCGTCATCTTTGGTGATATCTATATGCTCCCAACTTATCCTGCCGGGATATCTGGCGGCAAGATCTTTCATCACGTCGTCCTTACGGCCGGCGACTCCTATCGTGTGTCCTTCTCCGGCAAGCCTCTCAGCCACGGCCAAACCGATGCCTGAAGTTGCGCCCATTATAAATATCTTCTTCATAATCAAAGCATTAGGTTGCTAATTAAGACAAACGCGATAAGCACCTGTCTATAAAAGGAAAACGCAACAGCCACCACGGTTGTTGCGCTTTCATTATTAAAAAACCCAAACTAATAAGAATCGTTGAATATCCGGGAAAGGGAGTTACCGGCGTATGAACCGGAGGGTGGCGGCTGTACCGCCTGAAACGACACGAGCCACGTAAAGTCCGGGAGCGAGAGCGGCGGTGGAAACGGTGGAGTCACCGTGGCCGCTATAAGTGGCGCGGGCGATACCATCGGCGGAATAAACCTCCACAGTCCATGCGGCCTCTGTGCCGAGCACAGACAGAATGCCGTCGGCGGCTACCGTCAGACGCAGACCGTCAGCTGCGGGGAGAACCGCGGTGCCCGCACCGGGATTTTTGGCACCGATCTGGTCGATACATGCATAGGCCGGAGCGAATGCCTGCTTGGTGCTCTCGCGGTCGAGGCGCAGACGGTGTACCTTGCCGAGGGATGTGAGGTCAACGTATTTCCAGTCGGAAACGATGTAAGGCTCCTCTTCGCTGAAATCGATAAGCATAACCTCCACTTTTCCGATAACCTCGTTCTCCTCGTTCAGCCCCTGGATCACGAGCTTGTAATAATCCTTGTCCTCATGTGTGAATTTGGGGCAGAAGCCGTCGCCGTTGAGTGCGGAGTTGAGCAGATAGGCGGCGTTGGTGACATACATGCCGGGGACTTCCAGTCCCTCCTCGGCATGCGTCACATAAATGCGTGTGTCTGCATAGTCCATGAATGTCAGGCCATAGTTGGCGGTATTCTCTGCGCCACCGCCCACAACGTTGCGGAACTGGTGCTGCAGCCCCTCGTATTTGGTATTGGTCTCGTTGGCGAAGGAGTATCCGCACCAATAGTTGTACTCAGGCATGTAGGAATTGGTGAAATGCATGGAACCGCTGAACAGTGCGTCATATGCTCCGGGCTCTTCCACAAGTTTATCGCCCGGCCATGAGGATTCAGCCTCAAGGGGCAGATCGTCGAATGTGGCAATCGTCAGTTCGCTGACATTCACGAATACGTTGGCTTTGTCTGTAGTTGTCTGGCCATCGGCAGAAGTCACAAACAGACGATATGCCTCAGGCACAGTAGCCACAACAGAAAGTGTGGCCTCGGTGCCGACTTCCTCCCCTTTGCTTGTTACCCAACGGTAGGTGTACGGAGCCTCGCCGCCGTCGACATACGACTCTATCGTGAGTGTCTGGCCGGCCTGGTACACCGGAATGTCACGGTTGTCATCATTGTCCCAGTCAAGCATCACCATAAGCGGATCGGCGGCCTGAGCGCCAAAAGATACCGCGCATGCGGCACAAAACAGGGTAAAAAACTTCTTCATATATTAATTTTAAAACAAATTATATTCAGCATCAGGAATAATCCGTCATACGATGAAAAAGGCGGAAACACTCCGGTCATACCGTGGTTTCCGCCTGCAATCAATATCAGTTCGGGTAAAATTAATAAGCTGTCTGCAGCACATCCGTTCCCGTGCAGAAACGCCGGGCATTCATGTGGTGGATGCAGCCGTCTTAATCCTCGAAGACAAACTGTAGGAGCGCGCCTCAGGCGACCTGTAAAGGCGCCAGGGCGGCATGGAAACCATTCCGGAAAAACGGGATAGTCCGTGACAAGGCAGGCAGGTCTTCTGACTCGTCTCCTCCATCGGCTTCTTGCCTTCCCAGAGCTCTCCGCTCAAGTGACACGCTGCCATTACACAGCGACGAAAACCGAAAGATGCAAACCCCCGACCGCCTCTGCGGAGGGTTTTGCCAGAGACACACAGCAGCGGGACTGTCAGGGATTCTCACCCTGTTCCCTTTTAAAGCGAGGCCACGAACGGCCGCCGCTCACCTGTTGTCGGCTGCAAATTTACTAAAAAAAGTATGGCCGCCAAAACCGGCCATACTTTTTATATCCAATACTTGAAAAAATACTGATCAGTACTTCAGCAGGGAGGTAACCTCAGCGTCGGCGGGGAGATTGGCGCGGCCGTTGAGGGAGGTAAGCTCGATAATGAAGTTGATGTAGATCTTCTTCGGGTTCATGCTTTTCACAAGATTGTAGGCTGCGGCCATAGTGCCGCCGGTGGCGAGCACATCGTCGTGGAGCACCACGATATCATCCTCGGTGATCGCGTCGCGGTGTATCTCGATGGTGTCCTTGCCATACTCTTTGTCGTAGGTTGCCTTAAGGGTATCGGCAGGCAGTTTGCCCGGTTTGCGCACCGGCACGAAACCTGCGCCAAGCTCAAAGGCGAGTATCGATCCGCCGATGAAACCGCGGGATTCAATACCCACCACTTTTGTGACACCCTTGTCGCGGTAAAGCTGTGAAAGGTCCCATCCGATTATGTGGAGAGCACGCGGATCTTTGAAGGCTGTGGTAAGGTCCTTGAAGAGCACACCTTTCTGCGGGAAGTCCTGCACATCGCGGATCTTTGATTTTACGTATTCCATTTTCAGTTGTTTTGTTCTATATATGTTTTTTTGAATAATCGTTTGATGGTTCGGCGGTTGCGAATGTTCCACGTGAAACAATCGCATTCCGTTTCACCGGCCGCACTTAAGGAGAAGGATGCTAATGTCAGCCGGGGACACTCCGGGAATGCGGGAAGCCTGTGCGACGGTAGCGGGGCGGATGCGCTGCAGTTTCTGGCGGGCTTCGGTGGAGAGAGAGAGTATCCCGGAATAGTCGAAACGGTCGCCGAGACGGATAGCCTCGAGGCGCCTGATCTTGTCGGCGATCATATCTTCCCTCTTGATGTATCCTTCATATTTCAGAAGTATCTCCGCGGCCTCCACAATCTCCTCGCGCCTGTCGGCGGGAAGAGCCTCGATACGGGCATCCAGTTCCGGAAGCTGCCGCGCGAGGATAGCGATTGTAAGTTGCGGACGCAACACGAGCGATTTCAGTTTGCACCCCTCCTTCACAGGTGACAGCTCAAAGGGGGTATCCACCCATCCGTTGTCTTCGTTGATGCGGGCGAACGCTTCGTTCACCACAGCGGCCTTAACGGAATATGTGGAGATGAACTCCATCAGCCCGTCGCGCAGACTGCGTTTCTCCTCCAGCAGGCGGAACCGCTCCTCGGTAGCAAGCCCCATGCGATATGCCTTTTCCGTAAGGCGCATGTCGGCATCGTCCTGACGGAGCAATATGCGGTACTCCGCACGCGAGGTAAACATGCGGTACGGCTCATCCACCCCCTTCGTCACAAGGTCGTCAATGAGCACACCGATATATGCCTCGTCGCGTCCGAGCAGAAGCGGTTCGGCAAGACCGAGGGCGCTGACGGCTGCATTCGCACCGGCCACAAGACCCTGCCCGGCGGCCTCCTCATAACCGGTGGTACCATTGATCTGCCCTGCGAAAAACAGTCCGGGCACAAGCTTTGTCTCGAGCGTATGGCGCAACTGCGTGGGATCGAAGAAATCATATTCTATCGCATATCCGGGGCGGTATATCTGCACGTCGGCAAGGGCCGGTATGGTCTTCAGCGCCTCGAGCTGTATGTCCATGGGGAGCGAGGATGAAAATCCGTTCAGATAGTATTCCTGCGTGTCCTCACCTTCCGGCTCGAGGAACAGCTGATGCTCGTTCTTGTCGGCGAAAGTGACGATCTTCGTCTCTATGGAAGGACAATACCGAGGGCCGATGCTCTGTATCTGTCCGTTGTACAGCGGTGAGTCCGGCAGTCCGCGGCGGAGCACCTCATGCGTCTTCTCGTTGGTGTACACAGTGAAACAGCGCCTCTGGCGAAGCTCCCGCCCAACGTCAGGAAGATATGAAAAGTGGTGGTTGTCGGCTTCAAGTTCCTGGGGCACAGTGAGATCCCAATGCACGGAACGTCCGTCGATACGCACCGGCGTGCCCGTCTTCATGCGGTCGGCCACAAATCCGATAGATTTCAGCTGCTCGGTAAGGCCGTAGGATGCCGGTTCCGATATTCTGCCACCCTCCACCATAGTGCGGCCGACGTGCATCAGACCGTTCAGGAAGGTGCCGTTTGTCAGCACCACCGCCTTTGCGGTGAATGTGGCCCCCAACGCCGTTTTAAGCCCCGTCACGCGGCGCGAAGTCTCCGGGCGGGAATGTTCCACATCCGCCTTCGCGGGAGCGTCTGACGGGCATTTATCGGCGCTATCCTCAAATATGAGTTCTGTCACCGTATCCTGCCAGAGAGAGAGATTGGGAGTATTCTCGAGTATACCGCGCCACAGGGCGGAAAAACGCATGCGGTCGGCCTGCGCGCGCGGGCTCCACATGGCCGGTCCCTTCGAGCGGTTCAGCATGCGGAACTGTATGGCGCTCCTGTCTGTGACAATCCCCATATGCCCCCCCAGGGCATCTATCTCACGCACGATCTGCCCCTTGGCGATCCCGCCGACAGCAGGATTGCAGCTCATCTGGGCGATCTTGTTAAGGTCCATCGTGATAAGGAGGGTCGAAGCCCCGAGGCGCGCCGCAGCCGCGGCAGCCTCGCAGCCGGCATGACCGGCTCCCACCACTATTACATCATAGTCGAATCTCATTTCTGAAACGTATTGTCCTGAATGCTTCTTAAGAGGTCAAGTGCACGGTTCTCGTTCATTTCCATGATCTCGCGCTCGCCGGGACCCTTGTCGTTTATGCCGCACAGATGAAGCACACCGTGGATTATGACACGGAGCAGCTCATCGTCGTATGTCACCCTCTGCAACTCCGCATTGGAGCGCACTGTGTCGAGCGAGATCACCAAATCTCCGCGCAGAAGTTTGCCGCGGCAGTCGTCAAAGGTGATTATATCCGTGTAGTAGTCATGCTGAAGGAACTCCCTGTTTACACGCAGTATCTCCTCGTCGTCGCAGAACATATACGTCAGCGTACCGACGATACGTCCGTAGCTGCGGGCGACCTCGGTGATCCAGCGGTCCATCAATCCGTAGTCCAGTACAGGCAATTCCACACCTCGTGAAAGCCATTGAATCTTGTCATCCATAACTTTTGGTTAACCTTGCAAAGATAATAAAAAACTGTCAGCCAAAAAAGATGTAGGCAGCCAACACCCCGGCCACCGAGCCGGCCACATCGGCAAGCAGCGCGTAGCCCACGGCATAGCGGGTTTTCCGCACTCCGACAGAGCCGAAATAGACCGCCAGCACATAGAACATCGTATCGGTGCTACCTTGTATGGCCGCGCTCACACGGCTCACGAATGCATCGGGGCCATGCGCCGCCATCAGGTCAATCATCATGCCGCGCGAACCGCTGCCGCTGAGAGGCTTCATCAGCGCAGTGGGAAGAGCCTCCACCCATCCCGTATCAAGCCCGCAGAACGCCACCGCTGAGGTAGTCCATTGGGTCAGGTAAGTCATGGCTCCTGAAGCGCGGAACATACCTATGGCCACAAGTATCGCCACCAGATAAGGGATGATAGTGACAGCTGTCTTGAACCCGTCGCGCGCACCCTCGATGAAGGTTTCATACATATTGATACGCTTCCTTAGCCCTGCACATAAAAACATCATTATCACACTGAACAACAGGAAATTGGCTATAAACCCGGAATATTTCTCAACACGGGCGCCATCCATGCCCGAAAAGAGCCAGACAATGAAAGCAATCACAGCACCCATGCCGGCAAGCCATCCCAGAAGCACCGGATCGGTAAGACGTATGCGCTGCTTGAGACATAGCGCCACAATGCCTACGAAGGTAGAGATAAAGGTGGCAAGCAGTATCGGCAGGAATATATCGGTAGGATTTGCAGCCCCGGCCTGTGCCCTGTACATCATTATGCTAATAGGGATAAAACACAGTCCCGAGGCATTCAGGATAAGAAACATTATCATGGCGTCGGTGGCAGTATCCTTCTGCTTGTTTAGGGTCTGCAGCTCCTGCATGGCTTTCAGGCCGAGAGGAGTGGCGGCATTGTCGAGGCCGAGCATATTTGCCGAAACGTTCATGAATATCGATCCCATTGCCGGATGTCCTTTCGGCACACCGGGAAAGAGACGCGTGAAAAGCGGCGCGATCATTTTTCCGAAAAAGTTGATCACTCCGGCACGCTCGCCGATTTTCATCAGCCCGAGCCAAAGGGAGAGGATGCCGGTAAGACCGAGTGAAATCTCAAAGGCTGTAGCCGCCGAACTGAAAGAGGCCGTCATGATCTCCGACCACACCTGAAGGTCTCCCATCACGAGCGACCGGAACAGAGCCATTGCAAAAGCCACGATAAAAAAGGCTATCCAGATATAATTGAGTACCACTTTCTGTAATTTAACAAATTTTTACTTATATATTTTTTTACGCGAAACAAGCCGACATCGCCCCAAACAGCCTTTCACACTATTTATCAAGGCATTACATTAAACATTGCCTGATTTTAACGCTCCGAGAATTAAAAATTCAGATTTCTCCGGGAAACTGCCCGCAAAAAAGCGCATCAATTCGGGGAGTCAACTGACGTAATTCGGATCATCGGCAACCGTCGCCTCACCGAGGAGCACTTTCGTAGAGGATGCCTCGAGGGAATAAGAGGGAGAGGCGATGTTCATATTCCGGGGAGCCACATCCGACCCAACATCCCAAAGACCGCAAAGAAGATCGAAAAGAAGATCATTCGAAAACGGACGACGGGAATTCTCTTTCAGCGCCGACACCAGACCGGGATACTTTCCGGCATAGTCAGCACCGGGAACCACGGCAAGGGGTATGCGGAGTTTTCCGAATCCGTCGAACACCGGCGACCGGCGCCTGTCGGGCATGTCGGCGTGGTCGGAGCAATAGACCATCCACTGCAGGTTCAATCCCTCCGACGCCCGGCGGTGAATCTCGGCAAGCACCCTGTCGGTGTACCGGAGCGAGTTGCGGTATGCCGCCACATATCCGTCGGCATCATCCCCCTGAGGTGCGAAATGCTCCTCCGACGCGGGATAGCGGTTTGAATAAGTGAAATGCGATCCGATGAGGTGGAACACTATCAACTTGTCGGCCACAGGATCCACTTCATCGAGGAAGGGGGGCAACTCGCCGTCGTAATTGCGGCGGTTGACAGTCTGCGATGTCCAGCTCGCACGGTCGGCAGTCTCGGCCACCAGCGTCACCGGAGTATCGTTCGCACCGATATGCCCCTGGTTGGAGAACCAGTACACTTTCAGCCCGAGCGCATGCGCCACATCCACCACCGACACAGCATCCACAAACCCCTTGCGGTTATACTGGTTCATCTCAGTCAATGCCCTTGTGAGGGTAGGCACCGTCTGGAAATGGCATGAATACGCGTTGTGAAACAGTATGGCATCCCCTGCGGCAGCCATGCGCGACAGCCACGGGGTGGTGCCTTCGTCGGCCGGACGCCCCGTAAATGCCTCCATATAATCGCGGGATGCAGACTCACCGATCACCAGGATATATGTGCGCCCCCGGCGGGCGGTTCCATCCGAGGCACCACTCCCCTCCCCTACCGCGCTGAAGATGCTCGAAAAAATTTTCAGATCCTCCATGCGGCGGCTGCACGCATCGGCATAGCCCGCACATTCGCGCGCATGCTCCCTGTCCTCGAAATACAGCCGGGGCAGTCCCGAACGACGGAACGGGGAATGCTTGCCGCGGAACATCATCCACCCCATCCCGACGCAGTATGCAATCTCGCCGAGACGCCGGCTCCAGTTGAGCCCGTCGACCGGGGATACATCCACAATATTAAAATAGAAACATCCCATTACAGCCAGTATGAGCATCACGAGGACACCTATGACCGCCCACCCGGGAAAGGAACGCAAGAACTCTATCACTTCGTTAACATCAGTATCGAGCACAAGTTTCAGCCCGTCGTGATCGACCGAAGCATGATATATGGCGAAATAGGCTACCTGAAACACCACGAGAATGAGCAGCGGCAGCTCCACCGCAGCGAATACACACCCGGTAAGGGCGCCCCATGAAGGGAAAACCGACGACAGACCGAGATACGCCCCCGAGAGGAAACCGAACAGATATATCCCGAAAGCGAAATCCATACGGTTGTCAATCTCCGCACGGTTACGCCTGTTGGCCACATAGTCAAGCAACGGGAACACTATCATCCACAATCCCGAAACGGCCGCGACCAGCGTAAGAGTGACGTTCCATCTCACATGCCCGGCGATAACGAACGGGACAGCCGCCAACAGCGACGCGATGCCGAAACGGGTGAGCTGCTGCCCCTTCGCACTGCGCGACAACCCCTTCGACAGCACCCTGTACAGAACCGTAACCATCAAAAACAGAAGTATGGCGCCGATCAGATATGCTATATAGACCATAAGTAACTCAATATTCAAAAATCCATGCAGGAAAGACTTATTTATGCAAAGTTACTTAAAATACCACCGCTATGGCAAGTTAACCCAAAAATAATCAGTAAATTTGCAAAATATTTGACAATAAAATGCGTATAATTTCAACCCTGCTACTTTATCTCGTCTGCCTGTCAGCCGTCGCACAAAGCGATATAACGGCACAGATCCAACCTGTATCCGCCCCCACAGACACAATCACCATTATAAACTCACCTGACACGCCAGCTCCCGACGATATATATGAAGATGAGAGTGTGGTAATAGAACATGACGAATCCACCGAAATCGCCATGCCGTCGGATCTCCCCGACTGGCTGATATCGGAAAACATCAGCAACCAGTTGGTGCGGCTCGGTGACACATCGCATAAGGCGGGAATAGCGGAATTTGCCGTCCCTGCCGGTATATTCGCCGTCTCGGCCATGTTCGTGCGCACGCCATGGCTCGTGCACTGGCGCGAAGAAGTGCAAAAGCATGTATCGCAGCATGGGCGTAACAAGACTGCGGTTGACGACTGGCTGCAATACAGCCCTATGGTTGCCGCCTATGCCCTGCATTTCTGTGGGATGAAAGGGCAACACAACCTGCTTGACCGCACCATACTGCTGGCCATGAGCTATGCCACTTTCGGCGTGGTAAACTATGCCCTGAAGACCGCCTTCAAGGAGAAGCGCCCCGACAGCAACGCACGCAACTCTTTCCCCTCGGGGCATACCGGCACGGCATTCATGGGCGCCGAATACCTGCGCCGCGAATATTGGGACACCAACAAGTGGGTGGCCATGTCGGGATATGTAGTAGGAGCGGGAATCGCCTATCTGCGCATACACAACGACCGCCACTGGATCAACGACGTGGTGGGAGGCGCTGCATTAGGATATCTTTCCACCACATTCGCCTACTGGATATATCCCAAAATATTCCATAAACGCACACGCATGCACCGCGATGTGCTGCTACAGCGCATCGCGCCGGTGCCCGATAAAAAGGGCACAGCGGCGCTCACCTGTACCGCCTCCCCCTTTGTCGGCGGCGGCTCATACGGCGTGGCCGCAAGCATAGCTTTCTGATACATGAGCAAGCAATGAGCACCAGACAGAAAATAGTAATAAACGGGAACTATGAACCGGTGCGCCCCCTGGTAGAGGCTGTCACAAGCTACGGGCAACCGTCCGGAGCGGAGGTGGTTTACAAGGGGAGGCGTAATACCCTGTTCTACATCCTCCCCGGCGAAGATGCCGGAGGGGGAGCAGCCAACAGTCTGGATTTTCCGGTAAATGTAAAGGCATTCCGGATCCCCCCGTTCCCCAACGGATATGTGTACCGCGCCTTCCGCCCGAGCAAGGCCAAACGTTCGTACCTCAACGCGCTGAAGCTCCTTGAGATGGGATTCCGCACCCCTGCTCCACTGGGCTACAGCGAGATCCACACCGGGCTGCCGCTCGGAAAACATGCCGGCATATGGCCGAAGATGACACGCAGTTTCTATTTCTGCGAGCAACTGCCGTATGAGAATCTCAGATCATGGGAAGAATTTCCGGACCGCGACGCCCTGATCGCCGCTTTCGGTGCCGAAATAGCCCGCATCCATGCCGCAGGAATATGGTTTCACGATTTCTCCCCGGGCAACATACTGCTGCGCCGCGACGGGAAAGGGAACTATGAGTTCTATTATGTGGACCTGAACAGGATGGAGTTCGGCGTGCACGACATGTCGAAACTCATGCAGATGTTCAAGTCCATATCATGGCACGACGAATGGACAGCCGTGCTCGCCAGTTCCTACGCCGTGGCGGCAGGAAAAAATCCCGCCGACATATCGGCGCAGGCAGTTGCCGCAGCCCATATGTGGCGGGAAAGACATGGTGTCAAAGAGAAGATCAAACGCCTTGTCGGAAAGGCGTAAGATTCCCCGCTTCCCTGTTGTCAGTATTTGAAACTCGAGCCTCCCAGGAACTCGCGCAAAAGGCTCGTGGGTGGCACTCCCCTGTCGCCTATCTGCTTGAAATAGCTCAGGAAGCGTCGCAGACGGTATGCCTCGGCATATTCGGGCACATCGTTGGGCACATCGCGCAGTATAGCCTCTCCGTAATCCTTCATCACCCCAAGCTCGAATATCAGTGAGGAATTGAATGTGCTGTCGGCATTTTCCTGAAACGGGAAGATCCATTTCTCCTCGCCGCGGCGCACGCTCGGCCACCGGCGGATGGTCTCCACGGCCGAGGTGCCACGATATTTGTGGTCGCGTATTATGCGTCTCAGCAGACGGTTGTCGGTGGTGGGGATCCAGTTGTGGTCGTCGATGGAAAGGGTGGTCAGCGCCGACACATACACACGGTATTTCATCTTCTCCTCTATGTCTGCGGTAAGCTCCGGATTCAGTCCGTGGATGCCCTCAATGAGCAATATGGAATTGTCGTCGAGACGCATCTTGTCACCTTTGTAGACGCGGCGTCCAAGCTCGAAATTGTATGTAGGCAACGCCACTTCCTCCCCCCTGAGCAGCGCGTTGAGGTCGGCGTTGAACTGTGCCAGATCCAGCGCGTAAAGCGACTCGAAATCGTAGTCCCCGGTCTCGTCGCGGGGGGTGACGTCGCGGTTCACGAAATAGTTGTCAAGCGATATGATTCTGGGAGAAAGGAGATTGGTCATCAGATATATGCCGAGGCGCTTGGTAGTGGTGGTCTTGCCTGAGGAGGAAGGCCCGGCTATAAGCACTATCCTGGCTCCCCCTTTGTGGTAACGGGCCGTGATCTCATCGGCAATAGCGGCTATCTTCTTGTCGTGGAGAGCCTCGGCCACATTTATAAGGTCGGCCGAGCGGTTCTGCTCCACAGCCTTGTTGAGCTGTCCCACATTGCGTATTCCGAGCACATCGTTGAAGTGCAGGTAGTCGATATATGCCTCATACATTTTTTCCTGAGGCACAGGCACCGCAGGCACCGAATGATCAGCCTTGTCGAAAGCCATAAGCAGGAACCCTTCTTTGTACGGAATCAGGTCGAACACATCAATGCATCCCGTGTCGGGTGCCAACGGGCCGTAATAGCTGTCAACAACCCCGTCAAGACGATAATATGTGGTGTAAAGCTCATGTATGGTCTCGAGAAGCTCCACCTTGTCGTTCAGCCCTTCCTCCCGGAAACGGCTGATGATGTCGGCTGTGAGCCGCTCCTTGCGTTCAAACGGCACACAACGCCCGGCAAGCGAGCGCATTGCCTCTTTGAGACATGCGGTAATCTCCGGCATCCGTTCAGCGGGGAGGTTTTTGCGCCCCTCGAAAAGGCGGCAATAATATCCGTTGGCGATGGAGTGCTCTATGCGGAGCCGCAGACCCGGATACTCGTGTGCCACAGCACAATAAAGCATCATGCAGAGCGAGCGCACATACACCCTCTGTCCCGACCGCGACTCCACAGGCAGGAACTCAACCTGTTTCGGCCCGAACACCTGATACTGCATCGGCTCGGTCTTATTGTTGACATGCGCGCATATAGGTTTAATACCTTCCAGGCGCGGTGCAAGCATGGCGGCAAGCTCTCCAAGCGTCTCGCCCCCCTTGATCGGCACATATTCGCCGATATTCTTACAAAAAATTTTCAATGTCGCACTCATGGAATAGATTATAAATTAAAGTCAGAAACTGTTCCAGATTATTTGTTTGCCCGTAGGAACTCTCTTATGAGTTGCTGACCGCAAACTGTTTACTTAATTGTCTCTCAGGGGCACCCATCGCCTCGAGCACCCTCTCCATAGCCTCGCAAAAATAGCATCCTTCTGCAATACGGCCGTTCACACGCGCCACATTTTCCTTCATACGGGCATATGCCTCGTCTGAGAGGGATCTGAGACGGGGAGCTATTTCGGCGAGTGAGTTTATCGTGATCCCTATCCCCTGCTCTTCCACAAACGGGGCAAGCCCCGCCTGTTTCCATATGATCACAGGCACGCCGCAACGGAGATAAAGCGACGCTTTGTGGGGGTTGTTGTAACGCAGATATTCCCCCCACTGTCCGTGGCACCCCTCGATGGTGTCGCCGTCCCACACAAGGCCGAAATCACCCTCGGGATGGCGTATCATCATGCCCGACGGCACGAATCCCCGCAGTTTGAAGCATGCCGCCCCGGCCGCCTGGGTGAGATCGAAATTGTTGCCATAGACCACCACCTTGTATCCGTCGATCACCGTGCCCCAGTCGTACAGGAACTGGTTGCGGCGGCGGCTGACACCACCGGCAAACATCACGGTCTTTTCATCCGACGACACGGTGGGTTCCGCCACAGAGCGCTTCTGAGGCTCCAGATTTGCCGTCTGACGCGCTTCATGGGCCGAGGGCGAGAGATAGTCCCAAATGCCGAGAGAAGTGGAGGGAACGGATGATCCATGCTCTCTGAGCCATCCTTCCATCGACGGATTGAGCGCTATGATGAAATCGCTTCCGGAAAGGAGAGCCACCTCTTCGGATGGTGACATGTCGCTACAACCGAAACTTTCCAGATCATGGATCAGGGTCACCACCCGCGCCCCGCGCATGTGCGCAAGACGGCATATGAGCCTGAAATTCGGATCAGGATACTGCACCACCAGTTTATCCCCACGGTGGAGCAGAAAACCGGCACGCATGACTCCTGCCAGAGTAGCCATACGGGTCTGGAATTTTGTGGGACGCAGATTGTTCTTGAGACCGACATTACGGTATCCCTGCGACGCCATTACGGCGTCCATATCCGAACGTGCCTTGAAAGCGGCAGACTCTGTCTGTGGAAATTTACGGGCGATATAGCAAAGCATAGCGAATAATTCTAAAATCCGGACCAGCTGATACAGGGCGGTCCGGTTATCCCTCTGCTACTTAAACACCCAAGTGATGGTTCCGGTTTGAACGGGTGAACCTTCAAGTACTGAAAAACGACATTCTTTCGATCTGGCGATACACTGGTTGCGCATGGCCTGGTCTGCCGCCACTGTGCCTGAACTGCCGGCAGCACTATAGGAGGCGGAAGTCACACGTCCCTGCGCGTCGACCTTCACACGTATGGCTATGGTGCCGAGCTTCTTGCCGTGGACACTTGTCCACGATTCGAGCGTGCGGCCGCGGAGACCGTTGCCGGGTGTGCCGGTCACAGCGCCTGTGGCCGATGTACCCTCAGTGGTGCCGGGAGTGCCCTTGCCCTTGTCACCTCCGAAAGCGCGGGAGGTTGCGGCGTCCACATTCTTTTTGGCCTGTTGCTGTTTCTTTGCTTCCTGCCGCTCCTTTTCTTTCTGCAGTTCCTCTTTCGTGGGGCCTTTCTTTTCTTTTTTCACCTGGGCTGGGGAGGGACGCTCCGAAGTGGTGACCTTAGGCTGTTGCGCGGCCTCTCCGGCGTTCTCAAGATCAGGCGCATCCTGTGTGGGTTCGGGCGATTTCACATCTGATGGAGCCGGCTTGTCCACCGGTGCCACAGGATCCTGTATGTCTCCTGTCCTTACAAACTCGCCGGTGGCATACAGATCCTCAATCTCGTCCATCACGATCTCCTGTTCCGGTTCCACAGGCCATTCATCCATCCCTGCAGGGGGATAGGTGAGGTAGGAAAACAGGAATGTGAGCAGCACTATGAGATGAAACAGCACTGTTCCCGCGACGGCATATATTTTATCAGACCTGACCAATTTTTCTAAATTTGGGAATTAATAGCTTGAGAGGGAGAGAGGAGCAAATCAGAGACATCAGAGGAATCAGAGATCTCAGAGGCATCAAATCTCCCAATTTCTTAATTTCTCAATTTCTCAATTCCTGATTTCTCAATTTCTTTCTTCACCCCCGGCGACGCCACAGGCTTTGTAGCGAGCACCATGCGGAGATTGTTGGAAGCGCCCAGTGAAAGCACCTCCACGATTTTGCCGTAAGGCACCTTTTCATCGGCATACAGGGCGATGAATCCGGCGGAATCCTGCTGATGGGCGAGATTCAGGAAAGTTACAAGGGCGTCAAGCTCAAGCGGCTGGGGCTGCTCGTCGCCGGTAGAGGCAAACAGTTTCTCCTCCTCGTCGATATACACTCTTGTAGTAGGCTTTATGGCGCTCTGCTCGGTGCTTTGGGGCAAAGAAAGCTCCAGTCCCGTAGGGAAGACGAATGTGGAGGTCACCATGAAGAATATGAGCAGCAGGAAAATGACATCGGTCATCGACGCCATCGAGAAAGCCGCCATCATTTGATGTTGACGTTTGAGCACGGTAGTTTATAGGCTAAAGAGGGAAACAATCTTTTTATAAAATTCCGCAGGGGAGCAGGATCACACGGCAGGCTCGTTGAGCAGGTCCATGAACTCCATGGATTTGGATTCGAGCAGGTTCATGACCGAGTTGATGCGCGCCACCAGGTAGTTGTATGCGAAAAGAGCGATCACACCCACCACGAGACCGGCCACTGTGGTTACCAGCGCGGTGTAGATACCGGAAGAGAATGTGGCTATATTGGCCGAATTGCCTTCCGCCGCAATGGCGTAGAACGCCTCCACCATACCTATTACGGTGCCGAGGAATCCGAGCATAGGAGCACCGGCTGCAGTGGTGGCGAGCCAGGGAAGCCCCTTCGAGAGGCTTGCAATCTCTATGTTGCCGGTGTTTTCCACAGCAGCGAGAATATCGTTCACAGGGCGCCCGATGCGGCTGATACCCTTTGCGATGAGACGCGAATAGGGGGAGTTGTTTTTCTTGCAGAGGTTGAAAGCGCTTTCGATCTCGCCCTCATGGATGTAGTCGCGGATGCGCTCCATGAAGGTGTCGTCCTCGCGTGCGGCGCGGTTCACCACGATGGCTCTTTCAATAAAAATATATATGCACACAAGCGACAGAAGGCCTATCACGATCATGACAGGTCCGCCTTTGAGGCAAAGATCCCAGAGGGAAAGTTCCACTTGTGTGGCCTGTGCGGTAACGGGAGCGCCATTTATAGCGGCATCGAGCAGTAGCATAACGGTTTGAATTGGAAAATCGTGAAAAAGAGAAATTGGGAAGAGGAGTTATCGGGATAAAAAATTCAGCTTTCCGGCTTATTTCAGAGCGGCCTTGTAGCGGCGGATGGTCTCTGGAAGGCCGAGATAGAGCGCGTCGCAGATAAGCGCATGGCCGATAGAGACTTCGTTGAGGAACGGCACATGCTCTTTGAAATAACGCAGGTTCTCAAGGTTGAGATCGTGTCCGGCATTCACTCCGAGGCCTGCCTTTCTTGCCGCACGCGACGCTTCCACATAGGGTGCGACAGCTGCTTCGGGATCGCGGGCATATGCGTCGGCGTAAGGCTTGGTGTAAAGCTCCACACGGTCGGCGCCAGTTTTGGCCGCCATGCGTATGTTGTCGCAGTCTGTACCCACGAAAATAGAGCTGCGGATGCCAGCCTCGCGCAAGGTATCGATTATCCCTGTGAGAAACTCCATGTGTGGCTCCACATCCCATCCGGCCGA
The DNA here is from genome assembly GCA_949742535.1 of uncultured Muribaculaceae bacterium. Taxonomy (GTDB): domain Bacteria; phylum Bacteroidota; class Bacteroidia; order Bacteroidales; family Muribaculaceae; genus UBA7173. Next base: position 16,633 of record CATJQX010000125.1, read on the forward strand.
CGAGGTAAGATCACCGGGAGCGTCGGGCACCAGTGTCACCTGCTCTGGTTTCACCTTAAGCACCAGATCCATGAACTCGGGAGTGGGATAGCCCTCGATGTTGAACTCCGTTTTCACCAGCGGGCGAAGGGAGAACACATCGTCGCGACGGATGTGGCGCTCGTCGGGGCGCGGATGCACCGTAATGCCGTCGGCTCCGAAACTCTCGCAGTCCACGGCCACACGGCTCACGTCAGGGATATTCTCTCCCCGGGCATTTCGCAGGGTAGCGACCTTATTTATATTGACGCTCAGATTAGTAGTCATGTCTTTTTACAAAAGCGAAAAATCTTTAATAACTTGTTCTTTGTTATAAAGAAATAAGATAATTCCGTATCTTTGTGACTGAATTCTGACCACAAATTTAATCAGAAATTTCAAGAGTGCACGTAAAAAGGCCCCATTATTTCTGTTGTTAACAGAATTTGACAATAAGAACCCGAGGCAACGGGGATAAGTTCCGAACAAGTTTTCAACCATACCAGGAGCAGTAAAAGTGATCTATCAGCAACACGAAATACTTAAGCGTTTCATCTCAGGCGAACTTGACCGCACAAGTGAACTTGAGGCGTTATGGCCACAGCAACCCGACGCAAGCCATCTGCTTGTAGCCTGCAACCCCCGGGATTACAGCGCATCGGCAATGGCCAAAGCGGTGGAAGACTGTGACGCCCAGCTGCTTGGGCTGTCAGTCACCGGCATGCGTGACTCCTCCGGCAGGCCGGTGGTGGCCCTCACGGTGGGGAGCACGTCGGCCGACAGTGCGGCACGGTCGCTTGAGCGGTACGGGTATGAGGTGATCCATACCCGCAGCGCCGCCGAAGGTCCCGAGCATGCCCGCAACATGGAGCGCCTGAGAGAACTTCTGCATTATCTCGAGATTTAGAGAACATATATCACGTACCAAGCCTGTTTTGTCATGAGAATAGCCATCAACGGCAACCGTCATCAGGAAGGACATCTGCAAGCCATAGAAAAGCTGACAGACACATTGGTAAGCCACGGCCACCATGTTGTCATGTCAGAGCGGTTTCTGGATTATCTCGCCTCCCATCTGGGACCCCATTTCAGTGCCGGAATCGACTATATACCGCTTACACGGCAACCCCAGGCTGACCTGGCCGTCAGCATCGGCGGGGATGGCGCTTTCCTTAAGACCGCCAGATGGATCGGCGACGCCGAAATACCGGTGGCCGGCATAAACACAGGCCACCTGGGCTATCTGTCGGCTTTCACATTTGACGCGCCCGACGAGATATACCGTATGCTTCTGGAGGGGGAGTACCGCATAGAGGACAGGGCGCTGATAGAGGTCAATATCACATATCCGGAGGAGCACACAGGCCACAGGTGGAAACATCTGCCCTCCACCCTCACGGCGCTGAACGAACTGGCAGTGACGCGCGGCGACATAGCCTCCATGCTCCGCATCTCGGCGGAAATTGACGGGCGCTCCTCCCTCAACTACATGGGCGACGGCCTGATAGTCTCCACCCCCACCGGAAGCACGGCATACAATCTCTCTGTCGGAGGACCGGTGCTCGACCCTCAGCTCCAAGGGTGGGTGCTCTCCCCTATCGCAGCCCACAGCCTCTCCATGCGCCCGCTGGTGATAAAGGACAGTTCCACCATAATCCTGCGTGTGGAAGCCCGTGGGGATGGGTTCCGTCTGGCGGCAGACGGCAAGCCGGTGACCCTGCCGTTGGGAGCCCTCCTGAAAGTGACACGCGCCCCCTATGTGGTGAAACTTGTGCAACAGACGCACCACACGTTCACTGACACCCTCCGCGACAAACTCGGCTTAGGCAACACACTGGTATGAGGGCACTCCAATCAGAGAAACCAGAGGTATCAGGTCTCTCTATTTCTCAATTTCTTATTTCTTAATTTCCGATTTCACTCACAGAAGTTTTCTTGCTTGACTTCTCACGCTCTTACTTCTGACTTCTAATTTTATGGCAACCGGAGAATTGCAACATGAGCTACTTGGCAAAGTTATAGTGACAGTGCGCCAGAACTCACGGCATGTATCTGCCAGATGGAAAAGCGGCCAAGTAAATATCAACGTACCACAGGGGATAAGACTCCCCGAACTGAAGCGTATTCTTGACGATCTCACACCACAGCTTATAGCATCCCGTCCACTGGTAACATACCACCACGGCCAGGAACTGCTGTTTCCCTATGTGGATTTCGTGATAAGACAGCAGACCTTTGCCCCCTCGAAGATACTGGGTACGGCCTCCGTGCCGGTATCATATGTGGAGGTGGGGAGCGACTGGAACATGGATCTCGAATCCACTTCACGCGCCATAAGCGACATGCTCTGCAAGATAGCCCGCAAAGTGGCGCCTGAGGTAGTTCTGCCCCGCGCCAAAGAGATTTCCGCGAAAATAGGTCGCCATCCCGTGGGATGGAAAATCTCGTCGGGACACAGAACCCTCGGACAGTGCTCCGGCGAAGGGATCATATCACTTAGCTATGTGCTGGTTTTTCTACCGGAAGAACTTTCAGACTATGTGATCTACCACGAGCTTGCACATCTGTCAGAGATGAACCACAGCGAGCGGTTCCACGATCTGCTCAACCATTATCTGGGCGGACGCGAGACAGAACTACGCCGGAAACTACAGGCTTACATCTGGCCGGTGCTGAGAAAATGACCATGACAATAAACTCTCTTCAAAACAACCTATCACCATTTTATGAGACAATTGATTTTTAAAAGTCTGATGGCTATGTGCGCGATATCATCACCGGCGACAGCGTCCTCACATGCGCTTGCCCTCCCATCGGAGAAAAACGTGACGGCTAAAGCCGCTCCAACCAAAGTGACACACCCCGAGTGGAGCCGCGATGCCGTGATATATGAGGTAAACTGGCGCCAGATGACCCCAGAGGGCACCATTGCCGCCGTTGAGAAACAGATTCCCCGCCTTAAAGAGCTTGGCGTGGACATACTCTGGATAATGCCCGTAAACCCCATTTCCAAAGAGGGACGCAAAGGGGAACTTGGAAGCTACTATGCCTCTGCCGATTACAAGGCCCTCAACCCCGAACTCGGCACAATGGACGATTTCCGCCACTTCGTAAAGACAGCCCACGACAACGGCATGAAGGTGATAATAGACTGGGTGCCGAACCACACCGGCAACGACAACTGGTGGCTCGAATACCATCCTGATTTCTACAAACGCGACGCCTCAGGCGAACCGGTACACCCCTATGAATGGACCGACGTGAGCCAGCTCGACTATTCCAACCCGCAGATGCGCCGTTATATGATCGACGCCATGGCCCACTGGCTCTGCGACGCCGACATCGACGGTTTCCGCTGCGATGTGGCCTCCATGGTGCCTGTAGATTTCTGGAACGAGGCGCGTCCGAAACTCGAGGCCGTGAAACCCGGACTGTTCATGCTAGCCGAGGCTTCCTCTCCCGCCCTCCAGGCCGAGGGATTCGACATGGGATACAACTGGCCGCTGGCCTCACTTTTCAAAGCCATAGCCAACAACGCCGGCCAATACACCATGCCCGACGATCCCGGCAAAAAGGAAGCCGCAGCCATAGACTCGCTTCTGGCATCACAGCAGGCCGAATACCCCGGTGACACATACCTGATGAACATGATCACCAACCACGATTTCAATTCGTGGGAGGGGACGGAGTTCCAGCGTTTCGGCAATCTGGCAGACGCCATGGCGGTGCTCACCTACACCCTTCCGGGCATGCCCCTGATATACACAGGTCAGGAGACCGGCCTTAACCGCGCCCTGGAGTTTTTCAAGAAAGATGAAGCACCCCAGTTTGAGCCACGCAACAGCTATTTCGACTTCTATCAGAAACTCAACGCGCTAAAACACAGCCAGAAGGCACTCCATGCCGGCGCACCTGGCACACATGGCGGTCACATAGTGCGCTATCCGACCAAGAGTCCCGACCTCTACATATTCTCGCGGCAGCTTGACGGATCAGAAGTGCTTGTGATGACCAACCTCGGATCCAGAACCCGTAAAATCAAGTATCTGGGTGAATCGCCCATAGCCAACGACATGATCAACTATTTCACCGGCAAACATGAGAAATACCCTTCGTCGCTGAAACCGGGTGAATATCGGGTGTATGTGCGTCCGAAATATGCATTGAACAAACCGATGTAAACGCGACAGAAAGCACACAATGCCGTTCTGACAACAATATTGCATGCCAATTATGCAATTATACAACTTAGCAGTTACATCTGTAACATCTCGGAGCAATGTAAGAAATTACTGACCCAAAGTTTATACAAAGAGGTTACCGTTTTGGACACGGTAACCTCTTTGCTTACTTTTGAAAACAGAAAAACAACTGCTCGGGAACGAAGGCACTCCCCCGTCAGCTTTGTTAAGATTTGTCATATTATATTATCAGCCTTCATAGTTCCGAGTTTTCACACGATGTTGATCACTTCAGATAACAGCAACAGGCCGACCTTACGCGGTCGTATCATAGTAGTTGACAGAGACACTCACATTGGTGAACTTATCCACTCACATTTCAGTCCGGAAGGATATAGCGTGGACGTGTGCTCCTCTGTAAACGAGCTATATAACATTGATCTCTCCGAATATTCCCTGATGATCATAGACCTGAATATTGATGACAATTCAGGTCTCGATATTGTGGAACAGGTGAAGCAACACCGCGACACAGCGTCGCTCGGCGTGATCACCTGCTCAGTGAACATGTCGCCGACCACCATCATCAACGCTCTCAACGCTGGTGCAGACGATTACCTGCTCAAGCCTTTCTCCCTCCGTGAACTGATGGCGCGTGTGCGTTCCGTCCTGCGCCGTCAGATAGCCTGAAAATCAATACTTTAAAAATTCATTCCTCATATGAGATTTTTCGCATCATTATTCGTGGCGCTGGCGAGCCTTATGGCAGTCGCCGTCGAGATACCACGTAAAGAGTATCCACGTCCGCAATTCGAGCGCGACCAGTGGCAGAACCTTAACGGTCAATGGGACTATACATTTGATTTCGCCGGATCCGGCCTGGAGCAGGGCTATCCCGCAGCCACCACTTTCGAAGGCAAGATAACAGTCCCCTTCTGCCCGGAGAGCAAACTCTCGGGTGTGGAACACAAAGATTTCATCAACAATATCTGGTATCACCGCGAAATCGCGATCCCGCAGGAGTGGGAAGGTAAAAACATCCTTCTTAATTTCGGCGCAGTATATTATAATGCCGAAATATTCATCGACGGCACCCTTGCAGGGCGTCATTTCGGCGGCAGCTCGTCGTTCAGCCAGGACATCACCCCTTACGTGAAACCCGGAAGCAAACACAATCTCGTGGTGCATGCATCAAGCGATCTCCGCTCAGGCAAACAGGGAGCCGGCAAACAGAACCTCCAGTATGCCTCGTACGGCTGCAACTACACCCGCACAACCGGCATCTGGCAGACAGTATGGATGGAAGCAGTGTCTCCGGGCGGAATAGAATCGGCACAGGTGCTTACCGACATAGACCAGAACCAGATAGTAATAATGCCGAAATTCTACGGCAACGGAGGAGGCAAACTCACAGTAGCCCTCAAAGAGGGTGACAAGACAGTGGCAAAAGCCACCGTACCTGCCACCAACAGCTCTGTAGTGGTGCTTCCGGTAAAGAAACCGAAACTCTGGTCGCCGGAATCACCTTTCCTCTATGATCTGGAATACACGGTGACAGACAGTGAAGGCAAAGTGACAGACGAGGTGGACTCCTACGTGGGGATGCGCAAAATCCATATCGACGGCAACCGCATCTACCTCAACAACGAACCGTGCTACCAACGCCTTGTGCTTGACCAGGGATTCTATCCAGACGGCATATGGACAGCTCCTTCCGACGAGGCTCTCAAACATGACATAGAACTCTCCATGGCAGCCGGTTTCAACGGCGCCCGCCTGCATCAGAAAGCATTCGAGGAGCGTTTCTATTACTGGGCCGACAAACTCGGATACCTCACCTGGGGTGAGGCTCCGAGCTGGGGAATGGACGCCAACGATCCTGAAGTGGCACGCAACTTCCTGACAGAATGGTCGGAACTGGTGACACGCGACCGAAACCATCCGTCGCTTGTGATCTGGACCCCGATGAACGAGGAGTGGTGGCCCGACCGCGTGCAGTATCCCCGTTTCGCCACCGATCTCTATGACCTGACCAAGACACTCGATCCCACCCGCCCGGTGAACGATGCGAGCGGCGGATGCCATATAAAAACCGACATATGGACCATCCACAATTACGAACAGGATCCCGCACGGCTCAAACAGATACTCATCGACGCGAGCACAAATCCCGGCCCGGTGGATTATGCCGACTTCGGGATGCCCCAGAAAAACATCGGCTTCAACGGACTGCGCCATAACAACAGTTACAATTTCCCACGTTACGACAAAAAGATGCCGTTCCTGATCGATGAGGTCGGCGGCATAAAATGGGTAAAAGGGCAGGACAAGGCCAATTCCGACACCCAGTCGTGGGGCTACGGCGAACCGCCGAAATCCGAGGCCGAATTCCTTAACCGCCTTGAAGGACAGATAGATGCCATAATCGATGTCAACGGAAATGTATGGGGGTACTGCTATACCCAGCTCACCGACGTGGAACAGGAGCAGAACGGGATCTATTATTATGACCGCACTCCCAAATTCGACACAAAACTCATCCACGCCATATTCAGCAAGACACCGCTGAAAGGGGAGGGTGCCAAGAAATAAGGTTTAGCCAACGCATAACTCCATGACAAACGGGGAATGAGCCTGACAACGGGCATCATTCCCCGTTTGTCATTTTTATTACGATATAGCCTCGGCAAGTAGTGAAAAATCACTAACTTTGCTGATGTTAACCCTCAATGTGAAAATAAAACAGCAATTAAATGCAGAAAGATATCACCGGCAGCCTGAAGGAAATACCCGGCAATCTGATACGTCTTTGCCGCCGTCCGCAGTTCTACGGCTTTTTCATAAGTCTTTTCGCGGCCGCTATCCTCGCGCTCGCCTATTTCTATCCCGATGCCACAATGGGCAACCAGCTTCGCCAGCACGACATGCAGCAGGGAGCAGCCATAGGGCAGGAGGTAAAAGCATATGTTGAAGCCACCGGTGCAGAGGCGCCACGCTGGACAAACTCACTGTTTTCCGGCATGCCTACCTTCCAGATCTCCCCTACTTACCCGAGCGACAGCCTTTTCTCTTGGATAACAACAGTCTACGGCATGGGGCTCCCCTCCCCTTCCAACCTACTGTTCATGATGATGGCTGGCTTCATAATCCTTATGGCGGCCATGAGAGTGCGGTGGTATTACGGACTGATAGGAGCTGTGGCATGGGGGTTCTCCACATACTTCATCATCATAATCGGCGCCGGCCACATATGGAAATTCGTGACACTGGCTTACGTTCCTCCCACGATCGCAGGGGTCATTATGGCATACCGCGGGCGGTGGTTCACAGGAAGCGCCATCGCGGCCCTGTTCGCCATGATGCAGATACAGAGCAACCACGTGCAGATGAGCTACTATTTCATGTTCGTGATTCTCGGCCTGTCGCTGGCATATCTCTGGCAATCGGCACGCAAAAAAGAACTTAAACGCTGGATCAAAGCCACATGTGCCCTTGGGGTGGCAGCCATACTGGCCGTGACAGCCAATCTCCCGAGCCTTTACAATACCTACGAATACTCCAAAGAGACCATGCGCGGAGGACATTCCGAACTTTCCGCCGCCACCGAGGAGGCCGGAGCAGAAAAGACTTCCGGTCTTGACAGGGACTATATCACTCAGTACAGCTACGGACGTGCCGAGACATTCACCCTGCTTATCCCCGACGTGAAAGGGGGTGCCTCCGCAAAACCTGTGGCAGGAAGCATGCGCCCCACTTCCCTGCTCGATATCGACAACGCCGACGAAATACTCTCCGGGGCGCATCTCAACGAAGCTGAAACGGGATATATAGGCAACTATGTGAGCCGCTATTTCGGCGAGCCGGAAGGCACAAACGGTCCGGTATATGTAGGCGCCCTCATATTCACCCTGTTCCTTCTCGGCTGCTTCATCGTGCGCGGCCCGGTGAAATGGGCGCTGCTGTGTGTCACAGTGCTTTCGGTGATGCTTGCACTCGGACGCAACCTCCAGTGGTTCACAGACCTGTTTATCGACTATGTGCCGATGTACTCGAAATTCCGCACCGTCGAAAGCATTCTGGTCATCGCCGAGTTCGCCATACCACTGCTTGCAATCCTGGGGCTGCAGAAACTGCTTGTGACACCTGCCGCAGAGGTGCGTCAGCGCTATATGAAAGCGATATACTGCTCTTTCGGTATCACCACACTGTTCTGCCTCCTGGGATGGCTTTTCCCCGGCATCTACGGCTCCGCCATCACAGCCGGAGACCAACAGATCTCACAGATGATCGGCTATCAGCTCTCGCAACAGGGATATCCTGAAAATGCCATAAGCATGTTCTCGATTGACAACCCGTCGATCGCTGCGGCGGTGACCGAGCTGCGCCACTCGATGGTAAGCTCCGACTCGCTGCGCTCGCTTCTTTTCATCCTGCTCGGTTTCGGAGCCATAATGCTTTGTGTCAGCGGTAAAGCAAAACCGTGGATGGGAGCTGTGATGGTAGGATTGCTCGTGTGCGTGGACCTCTACAGTGTAAACAAGCGTTATCTCGACCATGAGAGTTTCTGCTCTCCCGAGGTCAGCTCCACAGAGATGTTCCCCATCACGGCCAACGACCGCACTATACTGGCGGATACGGCCATGAACTACCGCGTGATGAATATTCCTGAATTCTACCAGGCAGCTCCGTCATACCGCCACAAAGCCATCGGCGGCTACCACGCCGCAAAACTCAGCCGTTACCAGGATCTCATCGACCGCCATCTGGGCAATTTCACACGCGGAGTGCCCACAGAGGCAGACTTCCGCGTGCTGAACATGCTGAACGCCAAATACCTTATCGGCCCCGACGGCAATCTGGCCGTAAACCCCGATGCTATGGGCAACGCATGGTTCGTGGACAGGATCAGCTATGTGGACACCCCCGACGCTGAAATGGAAGCCCTCTCCACCCTGTCGCCCGACACAGAAGCGGTGGCAGACAGGAAGTTCGCAACGGTTCTGGGCAAGGATTTCGCTCCAAAAAATGCGGGCGACACCATTTTCGAGACCTCATATGCCCCGGGAACACTCACATACAGCGCCACAAGCGCACAGGGAGGTCTGGCGATCTTCTCAGAGGTATATTTCCCGTGGGGATGGGAAGCCACCATCGACGACACACCGGTTGAAATAGGCCGTGTCAATTACATTCTGCGGGCACTTTCAGTACCGGCCGGACATCATACCATAAAATTCACATTCAAACCGTCATCGGTAAGCCGCACGGTAACCGCCGCCAAGACAGCGGTCGTAACGATATACGTCCTTCTGTTCATCGCGCTTGTCTTCAACCTGAGCCGTACTACCGGAAAACAGGATGACAACGCTACCGGAAAACCCTGAGTACCGACAAAAGATTATTGAACATGAGAGCGCTTAAAAGACTGATGAATTATCCCATGATGTGGCGTACGAGCCACGGATATGGTGTGCACTCCCCTTTCGCGTTCAATTTCATAACCAAAGTAATAGGTGAAAAAGATGCGGAATATTACGCTTATGCGGAAATAGCTGCCTTCTGCCCGCGGGCACGCAAGGCCGGTTTCAACGAGATCTTCGCCGGACAGGACATGTCGGTGCCTGAAGCGTGGATGCTCTTCCGCGTATTGTGCCACTTCCATCCTGAAAACCTGCTCGAAGTGGGACACGGACATGAAGTGACAAACATTATCTTCAACCGCGCCGTCCCGAAAACCAAGATACATGTCTGGCATCCCGACCGCCATCCCGATCCCTCGTTACTGGGCAAGACCGAGCCGTTCGTGCTTATAAACCAGTTCCATACCTCTTACGGTCACATACTTGAAAAATACATAAGCCAGCTGCTTGAAAACGGGGAATCCATATATTTCATACGCAATCTCAATACCCTGCCGAAAATGGCGCAGCTGTGGAAACTCATAACGTCACTGACCGATTTCGGTATGGGATTCACCGACGGATATACCGGCATCTTTGTAGCCCGCAGGGGTCTCCCCCACCAGATACATAAACTTCTGATGTGAGAAACATACCAGACATACCTTCGCTACTGCGGGAATTCAGAGGGTATCTGGCATTGCAACGCGGCCTGTCCCCAAACACCGTGGAGTCTTACATCTTCGATGTAGAGAAACTTGTGGATTATCTCACCGAAGAGTGTACTCCGCTGCGTGATGTAGACTATACGAGACTTGAGAACTTCGCGGCGGCGCTGTATGATCTCGGCATCGCCGATGCCTCCCGCAAACGCGTGATTTCAGGAACCAAATCGTTTTTCCATTACCTCAAGACAGAAGGGTATATAGAAACCGATCCGGCACTCCTGCTCGAGACACCACGGCTGGGGCGCCACCTGCCCGAAGTGCTGAGTGTGGATGAGATAAACTCGCTTATCGAGGCCATAGACCCGGATATGGCGGAGGCAGAGCGCAACCATGCCATAATCGAGACCATGTATGGCTGCGGACTGCGCGTCAGCGAGCTTGTGAACCTGGAGATATCACGCATCAATTTCGACGAATTTTATCTGGTGGTGCACGGCAAGGGCAACAAGGAGCGGATGGTGCCAATGTCTCCGGTATCGGTGGAATGCATCCAAAGCTACATCCACAACTCCCGCTGCATGCTGAAAATAGACCGCGGTGAAGAAAACATACTGTTTCTTAACCGGCGCGGCCACCGGCTCACCCGCCAGATGATATTTACCATGATCCGGCGCCTGGCCGACGCGGCAGGTATACAGCGCCAGATCTCACCGCATACATTGCGCCACAGCTTCGCCACCCACCTGCTTGAGGGGGGCGCCAACCTGCGCGCCATACAGCAGATGCTCGGCCATGAGAGCATCGCCACAACCGAGATCTATATCCACCTGGATACCACCCGCCTGCGCGAAGAGATACTGCAGCACCATCCGAGAAACATAAAACAATTCTGAACATCTTCCAATGGCTCTGATACCCGGCTGTCACTGACAGCTCCGATATCTCCTGTTCCTCCTGTCACACAATAAAATGGTGAAAAAGGAGTTATACTCTTAGATAATCTCCCAAGTGAGCTGCAACAGAAGAAAATGAATAAGAACAGAAATATATATCGGCATAGTGTCTGCGGCCTCGCTGCCGCACTGGCAATCGGTTCATCCGCCCCCTCGCTCCATGCCGACGACAATATAAAAAACGAGTTCAACCCCGTGCAGACAGGTGTAACATCGCTGAGTATCGCTCCCGACGCCCGTGGAGCCGCTATGGGCGACCTCGGAGCGGCTACCGATCCCGACGTGAACTCCCAGTTCTGGAATCCCTCGAAATATGCCTTCGCTTATTCACAGGGATCGATAGGCCTGAGCTACACCCCCTGGCTCCGCAAACTTGTAAACGATATATTTCTCGCAGATCTGGCAGGTTACTGGAAACTCGGCTCACAGGACAATCAGGCGTTGAGCGCATCTTTACGCTATTTCTCTCTGGGAGAGGTAAGCACCACAGACGTTGCCGGTGTGACCAACAGCATCAACCCTTATGAAATGGCCATCGACGTGGGCTATTCCCGCAAACTGTCGGAGAAATTCTCGATGGGCGTGGTTTTCAGGTACATCTACTCAGACCTCGCCTACAACACCTCTGACGTGGGCGACAATTCCACAGGTGCGTCAGCTTTCGCCGCCGACCTTTCAGGTTACTATACCACCTATCCCATCATAGGACAGAACGAATGCCAGTGGTCATGGGGTTTCAATATCTCCAACATAGGCTCCAAGGTGGCATATGACAACGGCAACAATCCGGCGTTCCTCCCGACCAACATGCGCCTGGGCACCACATTCATGTTCCCTCTCGCAGACTACCATACACTTGCTTTCAGCCTTGACCTGAACAAACTTCTGGTGCCCACCCGTCCGCGTCAGCAGGATTATCTCAATGCCGACGGCCAGGAGGACCAGGAGGCATACCAGAAAGCTCTCGACGACTGGAAAGACATGTCGCCTATCTCTGGCATATTCAAGTCGTTCAGCGACGCCCCCGGAGGCACCAAAGAGGAGATCCGCGAAATAAACTACTCAATAGGAGCCGAATACAGCTACAACCAGCAGTTCTTCCTCCGCGCGGGTTATTACCACGAAAGCGAGTTCAAGGGTAACCGACAGTACTTTGGTTTCGGTGCCGGCTTCTCGCTCAATGTAGTCCGCCTTGACGCATCATACATGCTTGCGACCGCACAGACCTCGCCGCTTGACCAGACCCTGCGTTTCACTCTATCTTTCGACATGGACGGTCTCAAGAGCCTTCTCGGCCGCAAGTGATCCACACCGCGAATATAGAAGTCATTTAATTCTTTTCGAAGAAAAAAGATTAAATGACTTCATAATCTCTTACCGCTAATCACTATATTTCTCTTACCAGATGGAATTCCGCACCGGCAACGGTTTCGACGTGCACCGCTTCTCAGAAGGGCGGCGCCTCGTCATATGTGGGGTTGAGATACCCCATGAACTCGGTCTTCTGGGGCATAGCGATGCCGATGTGGCGCTCCATGCCCTCTGTGACGCTATTCTCGGCGCCGCCGCCCTACGCGACATAGGCTACCATTTTCCCGACAGCGATGAGCGCTACCGAGGAGCCGATTCCCGAGTGCTCCTGCGTGAGACCGCCCGTCTGGCAGGGGAGCGGGGCTTCCGTGTCGGCAATGTTGATGTCACCATCATCGCTCAGGTCCCCAAAATGTCGCCATACATAGAGCAGATGCGCTCCAATGTGGCGGAAGATCTTGGGTTGTCTCTTGACGCAGTGTCCGTAAAAGCCACAACAACAGAGCGTCTCGGCTTCACAGGACGCGGAGAGGGTATAGCCTCGATGGCCACCGCCAGTCTGCTGCGCGACTGACACTTTACGTGCCACGCCCGTTGACATTTGTTTCTTAAAATGTGGTAAAAAAGTCATATATCCGGAATTTTGTTCCGGATATTTTGTTATAATCCTACAACGGGGAGATTCCTTAATCATCCCCGCAGGCTTTGATTAATTAATCTCGGGCATACAGATACCCGAGGATCAACGTTTCAAAAAAGGGATTATAATGAAGACTTTTATCAGGGAATATCTTATCGGGACAATCATTTGCCTGATAGCATCCTCCTCAGCTTTCAATGCGGCGGGGGAGACGGTAGAGCCTATAAAATATGGCGATATGGAGCATTGGGTGATCCGTCATCTCAAAGAATCGAGAATAATCGGAGGCAAATCAAAGACACTTTACGCCATAGGCCCTTCCCAGACAATAGATGGATCTGTGCCGTACACAAACCGCGGCGGTTCACCCTGGGCCACATCAAACGTGATGGCAAAGATAGCCGGAATCGTAAAGGGTAGCAATGCCGTGTTTCCCGACACGCGCGAGACGGGAGGCCGCTGCTGCAAGCTCTCCACCCTTCTGGAGCAATGCAAAGCCCTGGGAGTGGTGAACATAGAAGTTCTGGTGCCCGGATCGATATTTCTGGGCAGCATGCTTGAACCGGTAAAATCCACCAAAAATCCATATGCAAAAATGGAAATGGGCATACCGTTCGCCAAACGTCCCAAAGCGCTTCAGTTCGATTACCGCCTTGAGATGCCCGCCAAATCAGACCGCATATACGCACCGGGATTCGGCTCACAGAAAACTATTCCCGGACATGACAACTCGGAGGTCTACATAATCCTCCAGCGCCGGTGGGAAGACGAGAACGGCAACATATATGCAAAGCGGGTGGGTACCGGCCGCGAGCATTACAGCAAATCCACCGGCAGATGGGTCAACGGGCACCGCATTCCGGTAAAATATGGAGACATCTCAAAAGACCCTGATTTCAAGAGTTATATGGGACTTATACCGGAAGAGAAGAGCTACTATGCCCGCAACTCGAAAGGCAAGATGGTGCCTGTGAAGGAGGTAGGATGGGATGCACCCGACGCAACCCCGACCCATCTGCTTGTAATGGCCTCGGCGGGAAGCGGCGACGCATATGTGGGCACACCCGGTCTTACCCTGTGGGTAGACAACTTCGCACTCGTATATTAGCAACTGTTCAAAATTATTTTATTTACCGGCCAGTTGCTTAGTGGCGGTTATATATGAACCGTGCCAGTCCGAAAATATACCGTCTGAAGCCCGGATTGTAGGCAAGCAGCCGGTCAAACCATGCTATGCGCGGGGTGATGAACCTCACCACAAGGCCTACATACACCATAGCGAAAAGTGTGCCTATGCCGATCACATTCCACATCCATGCGCCGAAGAAGAGATAGCACAAAGCCACCGCAAGCACCACAAGGGTGGTATCCACTATGATTTTCACTTTGGCGAAAGGCTTTCCGGAAACCTGGCTCAAAACTATTGATATGCCTTCGCCGGGCATGGTTACCGAGCCGCATTTCACTTCAAACGCTATGCCTATGCCCATCACCGTGCATCCAGCAAACTGCGCCAGAGCCTGCGGCAATATGGTGTCGCAGGCCAATCCTGATGTAAGCGTCATGTTCACATCTATGAGCCATCCGAAAACAAAGCCTATGACAAGCTGAAACAGCTGCATGGGGTCGAATTTACTCCTCAATACCAGTATCTGGCAGAACACCAGAATGAAATTCATTATTATGGTATAACTCCCTATGGTAAGGGCAGGAGCCTTTCCCGCCTCTCCGGCAAGCGAAAAAACAAATGGAAGCGACGATATCACGCTACTGCCAAGAGAGGATTTCACACACAAGGCCACTCCAAGGGTCATAAGATAAAGCGAGGCCAGAAGTAAAAGATGTTGCCAGACAAACGATACTATTCTTTCTTTTTTGCTACTTGTCAATGCTATAGACATATCCAATATAAAACAAACAGTCAATGAGGTTTAAAACAGGCACACGGATGCTATGGCCGTGAGCCGCTGATTTCTACAAAGATAGAAAAAATCTTAAAAAAGATGTTATAAAACATATCGCTTATTTGTCATACACTTTCCGGAGCCGTCAGTGATTTTTTCAGTTTAACCATTTTATGTAACTTTGCAGTTATAGAAGTCATTTAAACTTTTTCTTTAATGGCTTCACAAACCATCTTCTTTAAGAATTTGGCCTCTTTTTGCCTGCTTTTAACCTTATTTTCGGTCACGATGCCCGCATCGCTCCCTCAAATTCAGGTTAAAATCATCTCAAAAACAGTCTCAAATTCTTTTCGAAGAAAAAGTTTAAATGACTTCATATGGAAGATGTAAAAAACAACCAGGCAGAAGAGAAGCCAAAGAAAATGACGGTGCTCGACGCCGACGACATAATGGAGATGGTGCCCAAACTGCGCGGACACCGCAAGTTTGTGGATTGGTTCATCCGCTTCATATCGCTTGACAAGGTAAACGACATCCACGCGCACAATGCAGCCACTCCTGGGCCGCAGTTCGTGCACGGACTCCTGAACGACCTCGACATAAAGCTCAAGATAGACAACGAGCAGGTGCTCGACCACCTGCCCGAAGGAGCGTTTGTCACAGTCAGCAACCATCATTTCGGAGCACTCGACGGCATAATCCTCATCAACCTTATAGCAAGCCGCAGACCGGAATACAAGGTGATGGTGAATATGGTGCTGAACTACATCTGGGCGATGCGTCCCAATTTCATAGCCGTGGACGCCATGGCCTCCGACGACCCCAAGAAAAAAGCAGTATCCATGGCCGGTATAAGGGAGGTTATAAAGAACGTGCGCGCCGGAAAACCTGTTGGATTTTTCCCAGCCGGCGCAGTAGGCAAAGTCAACTGGCGCGGCCGTCTCCAGGACCGCGAATGGCAGCCTACCGTCATACAGCTCATAGAGAAACTCAAGGTGCCTGTGGTGCCTATCTTCTTCCACGGCTCGCAATCATGGTGGTTCAATTTCCTCGGTGTGGTGTGCTGGCAGCTGCGCACATTCCGCCATCCGGCCGAAGTGTTCCGCAAAAAGGGGAGCACATTCCATATCACCGTAGGTGAACCCATCAGCGTGGAGGAACAGATGCGCCATATGGGATCTGAAAAGGAGTTCAGCGACTTCATCCGACACGAAACCTACAAACTCCGTGACAAGAAATACGCCACCGGCACAGTGGTGACAAAACCATATTGACACTATAGTGGCAAACGCAGACCAGATACAGCAGGCCAAAGCACGCCTGGGAATAGTGGGTACCGCACCCTCTCTGCTGAAAGCAGTAGGACGGGCCATACGTGTGGCGCCCATAGACATATCGGTGCTTGTAACCGGCGAGAGCGGCAGCGGAAAGGAATTCTTCCCGCAACTGATCCATGCCTGGTCGCCGAGAAAACACTCGCGCTATATAGCCGTGAACTGCGGCGCCATACCGGAAGGAACCATCGACTCGGAGCTTTTCGGACATGAGAAAGGTGCGTTCACAGGTGCCATATCCTCTCGAAAAGGTTATTTCGAGGAGGCCGACGGCGGCACCATATTCCTTGACGAAGTAGCGGAACTTCCGCTGACCACACAGGCCAGACTGCTCCGTGTGCTTGAGAGTGGCGAATTCATAAAAGTAGGTTCGTCGGTCGTGCAGAAAACCAACCTGCGTGTGGTAGCCGCCACGAATGTGGACATGGAGAAGGCCGTGAAAGAAGGCCGTTTCCGCGAGGACCTGTTCTACCGTCTCTCCACAGTGCAGATCACCGTGCCGCCGCTGCGCGACCGTGGATCAGACATAATGTTGCTTGCACGCAAGTTCGCCAACGATTTTGCCGAGCGTTACCGTATGCCGGCCGTGACATTCGGAGACGACGCACGCGATGCCCTGCTGCATTACCGGTGGCCCGGTAATGTGCGGCAACTGAAAAACGTAGTGGAGCAGATAGCCCTTTTCGAAGGGGGAAACAATGTGGACCGCGATACACTGTTGCATTACCTTCCGCAGGCAGCCACCACCTATGCCCCTGTAAAGCATCAGGAAGCTCCCGCGCCACACTCCTACGAGCATGAACGCGAAATGCTGTTCAGTCTCATAATGCGCATGCAGAACGAGATCTCGGAACTGAAAGAGCAGATAGCAGGGGAGAGGAGAGTGGATACACCCGCGGCACATTCCTCCGTTGCCGTGACAGCACACAAGGACAGCGGCGCCAGCCGTTACCCGATATGCGTCAACCCCGTGCATCCGCAGCCCCAGCATATATACGATCCACTTGCCCCGTCGCGACAGAATCCTCCGCACGAGGTAGAGGACACAGAGCCTGTGGATGTACCGTTCCACACCGTGGAACGATGGGAAGGACGCACTCTCGAGGAAACCGAGCGCGAGACAATACGCCTTGCCCTGGAGCGCAACGAAGGACGCCGGAAAGCCACAGCGGCGGAACTCAACATTTCGGAGCGCACACTCTATAGAAAAATCAAGGAGTTCGGTCTCGAATAACATCCGCAATACCGGCCGCTCGGCAGAATATATAACATAAATTGAAAGTGAAGCATTTCATAAGCATACTGGTACTGGCGATGATGGCTCTGATACCCCAGAGCTGCCGCATAAGTTATAAACTCAACGGTGCAGCCATAGACTATACCGTCTACCGCACGATACATGTAGGTGAATTCCCCATACGCGCCGCACTGGTATATGCCCCCCTGCAGCAACAGTTCGAGAACACCCTGCTCGACTATATCACCCGCAATACACGCCTTACAACTACAGACGGGGCAGCCGATCTGGAGATGGAGGGCGAAATAACCGGCTACAACCTCACGCCGCAGGCCGTGACCGAGGATGCATACGCTTCAAAGACACGCCTTACCATAACGGTAAAAGTAAAATATACCGACAGCAAAAAGGATGGCAACGACATAAACCAGACATTCTCGGCCTACCGCGACTTCGATGCCTCGCAGATGCTCACCGATGTGCAGGACCAGCTCTGCGAAGAGATAAGCAAAGAGCTTGTGGAGCTTATTTTCAACGCCACCCTCGGAAACTGGTAACATCCACAAAACACTTACCCTCAAACAAACCCGCCAGAAAAGATGACCGCCCAGGATGCCGACATACTCACCGCCATGATGAAAGGAGATTTCAGCGGCGCCACAGACCAATGGTTACGGAACATGAAAGAACAATATCCTTTTTTTCCTGTACCGGAAGCCATGAATCTGCGCGACAATATGGGCGACATGCCGGAAGAGGAGCGTAAGAGAGCCATAAGCCATATAGCCCTCTCACTGGGTGGAGGAGGGGTAGAGGCAGCCGGAATGATATGCCCCGACGGCCAGGCGTCAGTGCATTATCCCCAGGAGAAAAAAACATACAAGCCGTCTACCGAAAATACCATCGACAAATTTCTCAGTACATACGGCAACACAGAAGACGCCGAGCTGTCTACCCTTGAGAAACTTATTTTCAATCCCGTTGCCGACTACTCCCAGCAGCTTATGCGCGAAGCCGAGGCACTCCCCGCACAGCCTTCCCCCACCGGCGATTCGCAGGAGGACCGCATCAACAGGTTCATACTTTCCGTCAACGACACCCCCCTTTCAGGACAGACAGAAGAGACCGTGCCCATAGAGATGCCTAATCCTGAAGCCAAACCCGCTGCGCACAAACCGAAAAGCAAAAAAACGGTTTCCAAACCGCTTGCGAAAGTTCCGGAACAGCCCGCCGACAACTCCCTTCTGAGTGAAAGCCTCGCCAAAATATACATAAAAACAAAACGCTATGAGCGTGCTTATGAAATTCTTAACCGATTAAGTTTGGCATTTCCGGAAAAAAATGCTTACTTTGCAGACCAATTACGATTTTTGCGCAAACTGATGCTCGCCGAGAGCTACAGCAAAAAACGTATTGAAAACCAAACCACACAAGAATAATAAAAAAAGAAACCGAACTATAGTTCCCAAGAAAAAATGTACACGCTCATTATCATTTTAACCGTATTAGTTTCATTACTTCTTATCGTAGTCGTACTGGTTCAGAAATCAAAAGGCGGCGGTCTCTCCTCATCTTTTGCAGGTTCTAACCAAATCATGGGTGTACGTCGCACCAACGACTTCATCGAGAAAGCAACATGGACCCTCGCAGGCATCATCGGTGTGCTCTCAATTCTCAGCGTATTCGTAATGCCCCGCAACCTAGTGCAGAGCGGTTCACGCGTTAAACCTGTAAATGAGATCCAGACCGTCACCGGTACAGAATACAACACTCCCGCTCCTGTAGCAACCCCTGCAACCGATGCAGCCGCTCCCGCAGAAGAGACAGCCGCAGAGGAAACTCCCGCTGAATAATCCCAATCACATACATACCTTACAAACAGCCCGGGCATTATGCCCGGGCTGTTTGTTTATTATATATTTCTTGATATATTTCGGCTAACGCCTCAACACATTTTTTTATTATTCATATAAAAACCGGTGTTTAAAAGTGTGTATAAAACTGTTGAAAACTGTGTTGGGAACAGTGTTGAAAATAGTAAGCGCCAAATTTGGAATATGGAAAAAGCATGGGTTATATATGGTTCCGGAAAGTATGCAAACATGGCAGACTGTAGATATAGACGGGTTATGAAAGGGGTTTTCCACAGTTTTTAGTAGGAGTTTAGAACGAAAGTTATTAACTTTGCATGTTATAAACAGCATGTTCATAACCTCCATAACTTGCTATGGTTCAGCAGAGGGTTATGTCGATAATATGACAATAACGTGGTCAATGAATTTGATAACCCATAAATGCAAATATTATCGCTGAAAGTTATGGAATGTTTCAACACCCTTTATTATTATTGGGATTAAAACTGATTTTTTGAAAAAATTTTCAATCATTTAAAAATATAGTAAAATGAATGTTGAAAACGGATTCGTTGATGAACCGGTTCCCGCCGGAATCGATCTCAAGGAGGAAATAAAAAAACTCAAGAAAGAGAAGGACGCCGTGATCCTCGCCCACTATTACCAGACGGGGGAAATCCAGGATCTGGCAGACTTCATCGGCGATTCGCTTGCTCTGGCACAGATAGCACAGAAACTGGAGAACCGGATGATTGTGCTTTGCGGCGTTCATTTCATGGGGGAGACCGCCAAGATCCTTTGCCCCGGCAAGAAGGTGGTGGTGCCCGATACCAACGCGGGTTGCTCGCTTGCCGACTCCTGTCCCGCCGACGATTTCTCCCGTTTCGTATCGGAGCATCCCGGGCATATGGTGGTAAGCTATGTGAACACCTCCGCGGCAGTGAAAGCCCTGACAGATGTGGTGGTCACCTCTTCCAACGCACGCAAGATAGTGGAAGCGCTTCCGGAAGACGCGAAGATAATCTTCGGACCCGACCGCAATCTCGGCAACTACATCAACTCTGTCACCGGACGCAATATGGTGGTGTGGGACGGCGCATGCCATGTGCATGAACAGTTCTCGGTGGAGAAGCTCGTTGAGCTGAAGAAAGCCCATCCCGGAGCGAAAGTGCTTGCACACCCCGAATGCAAGAAAGCCGTGATAATTCTGGCAGACAAGGTAGGCTCTACAGCCGCATTGCTCAAATATGCCCAGGAGAGCGATGAGAAAGAATTCATTGTGGCTACAGAAAGCGGCATCCTGCACGAGATGCGCAAGAGCTGTCCGGAAAAGACATTCATACCCGCACCTCCGGCAGACAGCACATGTGCATGCAACGACTGCTCTTACATGAAGCTCAACACACTTGAGAAGCTCTACAACGCCCTGAAATATGAGCTGCCGGAAATACATGTGGATCCTGCGGTGGCCGAGGCTGCAAGGAAACCTATTGAGCGTATGCTCGCCATGTCGTGAAAAGTTTTTCAACATACATTTAAACATACATTTCAACAGAAACAATATAATCCCCACGATGGAGTACAATCATAAAGAAATAGAAAGCCGCTGGCAACAGCACTGGAAAGAGAACAAGACATACAAGACCGAAACCGACGGGAGCAGACCTAAATTCTACGTGCTCGACATGTTTCCCTATCCTTCGGGAGCGGGCCTTCATGTAGGCCATCCCCTCGGCTACATCGCGTCCGACATATTTTCCCGTTACAAACGTCTGCGCGGCTTCAATGTGCTTCATCCGATGGGTTACGACGCATATGGCCTGCCTGCCGAGCAGTATGCCATCCAGACAGGTCAGCACCCCGAAGTGACCACACGCGAGAACATAGCCCGCTACCGCCAGCAGCTCGACCGCATAGGTTTCTGCTACGACTGGGACCGCGAGATCCGCACATGCTCGCCCGACTATTACAAATGGACACAGTGGGCCTTCATAGAGATGTTCAACCACTACTACGACACAAAGCTTGACAAAGCTATGCCTGTGGCTGATCTGGTAAAACATTTCGAGGAGAAAGGTACAGAAGGCGTGCATGCCGCATGCACAAAGGAACTCAGCTTCACTGCAGCCGAATGGAATGCCATGGACGCACGCCAGAAGAGCGACATCCTGATGAACTACCGCATAGCCTATCTGGGCAACACGATGGTGAACTGGTGTCCCAAGCTCGGCACCGTGCTCGCCAACGACGAGGTAAGCGAGGGGCTTTCTATCCGTGGCGGTTATCCTGTGGAGCAGAAACTGATGTACCAGTGGTGTCTCCGTGTGAGCGCCTATGCACCCCGTCTGCTTGATGATCTGGACAGTCTGGCATGGAGCGATTCAATAAAGGAGACACAGCGCAACTGGATCGGCCGCTCGGAAGGCGCCGAAATGCAGTTCCGCATAAAGGACAGCGATGTGGAGATGACAATCTTTACCACACGCGCCGACACCGTGTTTGGCGTTACCTTCATGGTGCTTGCTCCGGAAAGCAAGTATGTGGATATGATCACCACTCCCGCACAGGCCGATGCAGTGAAGGCTTACCGTGCCGAGATAAAACACAAGACCGAGCGCGAGCGCATGATCGACAAGAAGGTGAGCGGTGTCTTCACAGGCGCCTATGCCATAAATCCGCTTTCCGGAAAAGAGATTCCGGTATATGTGAGCGACTATGTTCTGGCCGGCTACGGCACCGGCGCCATCATGGCGGTGCCTGCCCATGACAGCCGCGACTATGCTTTCGCCCGTCATTTCGATCTGCCTGTAATCCCGCTGATAGAGGGCGCGGATGTGAGCGAGGAGAGTTTCGACGCCAAAGAGGGACGTATGATCAACTCGGCAGGTCCCGAGCTTGATCTGAACGGCATGGAGGTAAAAGAAGCCATCGCCGCCACCAAACGTTTTATAGAGGAGAAAGGGATAGGAAAAGTAAAGGTGAATTACCGTCTGCGCGACGCTATTTTCAGCCGTCAGCGTTACTGGGGCGAGCCGTTCCCTGTATATTACAAAGACGGGATACCCTGCATGCTTCCTGTGAGCGAACTGCCGCTGCAGCTTCCTGAAATAGACAAATATCTCCCAACCGAAACAGGGGAGCCTCCCCTGGGACGCGCCAAAAACTGGCAGACTCCCGAGGGATATCCTCTCGAACTGAACACCATGCCCGGTTTCGCAGGATCTTCGGCATATTATCTCCGCTATATGGATCCCCACAACAGCGAAGCGCTCGTGAGCGAGGAGGCAAACCGCTACTGGCGCAATGTGGACCTTTACGTTGGAGGTACCGAGCATGCCACCGGCCACCTCATCTACTCCCGTTTCTGGAACAAGTTCCTTTACGATCTCGGTAAAGTATGCGAAAAGGAGCCGTTTGCCAA
>CATJQX010000126.1 GCA_949742535.1 uncultured Muribaculaceae bacterium
CTCATCAGTCGTGTAGCCCGCTACACTCCTTCTTCGTCAAGAAAAATCTTCACAAAATTTTTCTCGAACAAACATTAAAATAATTTTGACCAGTTACTTATGAGAAGTAACAGTATTTTTATGTAGCTGTAATTTTTTAATAAGGAACATGGCGCTGTCACCGGTTGAGGCGCAGCGCCATGTTTCCGTCTGTGTTTTATTTTCTGTTGGCCTCTACCCAGCGGCGTGCAGCGATGAATGCGTCGATCCAGGGGGTGACTGCATCCTTGCGGCGGTTTGCGGGATAGTAACCACACTGCCAGGGGAAGATGGCGCGCTCAAGGTGAGGCATCATGGCCAGATGGCGGCCGTCTGCCGAACTGAGGGCTGCCACAGCTCCACGCGATCCGTTGGGGTTGGCGGGATATGCGGTGTAGTTGTAGCGGGCTGCGATATTGTAGTCCTTGAGGCTGCCGGGGAGCATGAAGCGTCCCTCGCCGTGGGCCACCCATATGCCGAGTTTCATGCCGGCGAGAGGTGCGAGCATCACATTGTTGGTCTGTGGGATGGTGAGACCGACAAACTGCGACTCGAACTTGTGGCTGATGTTGTGGTCCATGCGCGGGCGTCCGGCACCTGTGCCGTCGTCTTCGGTCACGTTGCCTTGCAGCAGACCAAGTTCTATCATGAGCTGGCAGCCGTTGCATATGCCGAGGCTGAGTGTGTCGGGGCGGCTGTAGAAGCGGCGCAGTGTCTCTTTGGCTGTGTCGTTCCAGCGGAAACCGCTTGCCCATCCTTTGGCTGAGCCGAGCACGTCGGAGTTGGAGAATCCGCCGCAGAATACGATCATGTTTATGTCGTCGAGGGTCTCGCGGCCGCTCATGAGGTCGGTCATGTGCACGTCCTTCACGTCGAAACCGGCGAGATAGAGCGAGTATGCCATCTCGCGGTCGCCGTTAACGCCTTTCTCGCGGATAATGGCGGCACGCACGCCTGTCTTGCCGTCGCGGCGGTAAGCTATGCCGCGCGATTCGAGCGAACCGTCGAACGAAGCGGGTATGGCGTAGCGCAGGGGCTGTTTCTTGTAGTTCTCGAAACGCATGGCGGCGCACTCGGCACCACTCTGGATGCGGTCGAGCAGATATGACGGCTCAAACCATGCGTCGCGCAGGTGGTCGATGCCAAGAAGGCGCTCTGTGCCCTCATGCTCGAGGAGCAGCACACGTTCGGCCGCCGGGCGTCCGAGCATGAAGAATTTCACACCGGCGTCGGCCAGAACTTTTTCTACGGTGGCGCGTTTTGCATCCTCTACCTGGATGACCACGGCAGGATTCTCGGCGAAGAGTATCTTCACGAGGTCTTTCTCACCGTTGGCTATGAATCCTTCGGTGGTGATGGAGAGACCGCCGTCGGTATTGGCGAATACCATTTCCAGAAGGGTGGTCACAAGACCTCCGGCAGACACGTCGTGCATGGCGAGCACGCGGTTGTTTTTCACCAGGTTCTGCACTGCGGCGAATGCGCGTTTGAAGTAACCGGCGTCTTTCACTGTCGGTGCGTCTGATCCTACGGAGTTGCGTGTCTGGGCAAAAGCAGAGCCGCCAAGGCGCAGTTCGTCGGCCGAGAAGTTGATATAGTAGAGTTCTGATTTCGCTTTTTTCTGGAGCACCGGAGTGACAGTGCGGCGCACGTCGGCAGTCTCACCGGCAGCGGAGATGATCACTGTGCCGGGGGCGAACACCTTGTCGTTGCCATATTTCTGTGTCATCGACAGGGAGTCTTTTCCGGTGGGGATGTTTATGCCGAGAGCAACGGCGAAGTCTGAGCAGGCCTCCACGGCGCGGTAAAGAGCGGCGTCTTCACCGGCGTTCTTACATGGCCACATCCAGTTGGCGCTGAGGCTAACGCTCTTCAGGCCATTCTTGAGGGGGGCGCCCACGATATTGGTCAGCGCCTCGGCCACTGCCATTACAGAACCCTTGGCGCTGTCGGCGAGAGCTACCTGGGGCGCATGGCCGATAGAGGTGGCAATGCCGGCGCGGCCTGTGTAGTCGAGAGCCACCACGCCGCAGTCGCTCAGAGGAAGCTGTATCTCGCCCTGGCACTGCTGACGTGCCACGCGGCCGGTCACCGAGCGGTCCACCTTGTTGGTGAGCCAGTCCTTGCAGGCCACAGCCTCGATGGAGAGCACGTCGCGCACATATGTGTTGAGCTCGGCCACATCATATGCGGGAGCCTTGTATGCGGTCTCCACGGTGTTGTCGCGCATCACGGTCTTGGGTGAGTTGCCGAACATGTCGGCCATCTCCAGATTGATGGGCTTGCGTCCCTTTGAGTCGGAGAACACGAACTTGTGGTCGCCAGTGGTCTCTCCCACTACATACATCGGGGCGCGTTCACGCTGTGCCACACGCTCCACGTAGGGGATGTCCTTCGCATCAACCACCATGCCCATGCGCTCCTGGCTTTCGTTGCCCACGATCTCCTTGGCGGAGAGTGTCTTGTCGCCTACGGGAAGCGCATCGAGGTCGATGTGGCCGCCGGTCTCCTCCACGAGTTCCGACAGTGCGTTGAGGTGTCCTCCCGCACCGTGGTCGTGTATTGATACCACGGGGTTGTTGTCACCCTCGGCGAGAGCGCGGATCACGTTTGCCACACGTTTCTGCATCTCGGGATTGGCACGCTGCACGGCGTTAAGCTCGATGGCGTTGGCATACTGGCCGGTCTCCACTGAGCTGACAGCGCCGCCGCCCATACCGATGCGGTAGTTGTCGCCACCCATCACCACTACTTTTTCTCCTGCAACGGGAGTGCCTTTTATGGCGTCTTTCTTTGCGGCGTAACCCACACCGCCGGCGAGCATGATCACTTTGTCATAGGCATACATGCGGCCGTTCTCGTCGTGCTCGAATGTGAGGAGCGATCCGCAGATAAGCGGTTGTCCGAATTTGTTGCCGAAGTCTGAGGCGCCGTTCGAGGCTTTGATAAGTATTTCGGCGGGTGTCTGGTAGAGCCATACGCGCGGGTTCATCATCAGTTCCCAGCGGTGTGCCTCGCTCAGGCGGGGGTATGAGGTCATATATACGGCTGTGCCGGCGATCGGGAGCGATGCCTTTCCGCCGCCGAGACGGTCGCGGATCTCGCCTCCGGTGCCTGTGGCGGCGCCGTTGAACGGTTCAACTGTTGTGGGGAAGTTGTGTGTCTCGGCCTTGAGGGAGATCACAGTGTCGAGGTCCTTGACTTCGAAATAGTCGGGACGGTCGGGGTTGACGGGGTAGAACTGGTCAACTTTCGGTCCCTCAAGAAAAGCCACATTGTCCTTGTATGCGCTTACCAGGCCGTTGGGGTTCTCCTGTGAGGTGCGTTTGATAAGTTTGAAAAGCGATGTGGGTTTTTCCTCGCCGTCGATGATGAAGGTGCCGTTGAAGATCTTGTGGCGGCAGTGCTCGGAGTTTACCTGAGAGAAGCCGAACACCTCGGAGTCGGTGAGGGGACGGCCGAGTTTCTTTGACAGTCCGCTGAGATATTCCTCCTCCTCGGGGCTGAGTGCGAGGCCTTCCTGTGCGTTGTAAGTGTGGATATCGTCAATCTTGACGATGGGATCGGGTTTGCGGTCGAGGGTGAACACGCGGCTGTTGAGTCCGTCGTAGTGGCGGAAGAGCATTTTGTCGTAATGTGGCTCTTCGCCGTCGGGCACGCGGGTAAACTGTTCGATGCGTGTGATGCCGGTGAGTCCCATGTTCTGGGCGATCTCCACGGCGTTGGTGCTCCAGGGGGTTATCATCTCGCGGCGGGGACCCACGAAGCTGCCTTTTACAGAAGTGGCGCTCAGAGGTTTCGCTCCGGAGAATGACCACATTAATCTCTCTTTTTCGCTTTCGTCAAGGCGATGGTCTGTTTCAACAGCAAAAAATGTTGAACTTCCTTTTTTGAAAAATTGAACCATGAGGGGGAGTATTGGGGTGGTTTCTTAAAATTCGTAATCTACGCAGGCGCGGTCTGCCTTATGTCCCGCCAGAAGCGCCGCCGCTTCCAGATGGGCCGGGTGCATGGCGTAGACTGAAACGTCGGCCATTGTGGGCACCACGGCGGTGAGCACCACGTCCCACTCTTCGGCCGGATTGGAGTTTATGCCTACTTCCATGCTTTCAAGCACAGAAATCTGTGAGGGGAGTGCCAGCAGCGCCTCGCGGAAGCGTGTGGCCACATCCAGGCGCTCCTGGGGAGTGCCGGTTAGTTTGAAGGCTACGATATGCTTTACCATATGGATAAGTAAGAGTGTATTTGTGATGATGGGGCCGGTAACCGGTTTATGCTTTGGCGTAAAGGCGCTCGCGTGTGGCTGCCACCTTTTCGTCGGTGATATAGTCGTCGTATTCGGTCATCTTGTCGATGATGCCGCCCGGTGTGAGTTCTATGATGCGGTTGCACACGGTCTGTATGAACTCGTGGTCGTGCGACGAGAGCAGGATGTTGCCTTTGAAATTCTGCAGGGTGTTGTTAAATGCCTGGATGGACTCGAGGTCGAGGTGGTTGGTGGGTGAGTCGAGCACCATAGTGTTGGCGTTGCGCAGCATCATGCGGGCGATCATGCAGCGCATCTTCTCGCCTCCCGAGAGCACAGATGCTTTTTTCAGCACTTCTTCCCCGGAGAAGAGCATTTTGCCGAGGAATCCTTTCAGGTATATCTCGCTTGAGTCGGAGGAGAACTGGCAGAGCCAGTCTACGAGGTTCATGTCGGTGTTGAAGTATGCCGAGTTGTCAAGAGGCAGATATGCCGTGGTTATGGTCTGACCCCACTCGAAGGTGCCTTCGTCGGGCTTGCGGTCGCCGCAGATGATTTCGAAGAGGGCTGTCATGGCGCGTGGGTCATGGCTCAGGAACGCCACCTTGTCGCCTTTCTCTATCTGGAAGTTGACATCCTTGAAGAGGATTTCACCGTCGACAGACGCCGTGAGGCCGTGCACTTCAAGTATCTTGTTGCCCGGTTCGCGCTCGGGGGTGAAGATGATGCCCGGGTAGCGGCGCGAAGAGGGCTGGATCTCCTCGATGTTGAGTTTCTCGAGCATCTTTTTGCGCGAGGTGGTCTGTTTTGATTTCGCCACATTGGCGCTGAAACGCTGTATGAACTCCAGAAGTTCCTTGCGTTTTTCCTCGGCTTTCTTGTTCTGCTGCTGTTGCTGGCGCAGGGCGAGCTGCGAGGATTCATACCAGAAGCTGTAGTTTCCGGCGAAGAGTTTCACTTTGTTGTAGTCGATGTCGAGTGTATGGGTGCACACCGAGTCAAGGAAGTGGCGGTCGTGCGATACTACAAGCACCGTGTTTTCAAATTTCGAGAGATAATCCTCAAGCCATGCCACGGTTTCGAGGTCAAGGTCGTTGGTAGGCTCGTCGAGAAGCAGGTTGTCGGGGTTGCCGAAGAGAGCCTTGGCCAGAAGCACGCGCACTTTTTCGTTACCCGAAAGGTCGCGCATAAGCATGTAGTGGCGGTCCTCTTTTATGCCGAGACCGCTCAGAAGCGCGGCGGCGTCGGATTCGGCGTTCCATCCTTCCAGTTCGGCAAATTTCTCCTCAAGCTCTGAGGCACGTATGCCGTCGGCGTCGCTGAAATCAGGTTTCGCATACAGCGCGTCTTTCTCCTGCATTATGTCCCAGAGGACAGTGTGTCCCTGGAGCACTGTGTTCATCACCGTGCAGTCGTCAAACTTGAAGTGGTCCTGCTCGAGCACGCTCATACGCTCGCCGGGCCCCATGGTCACATTGCCTTGTGTCGGGCTGAGCTGGTCGGATAGTATGCGCATAAGGGTGGATTTACCTGCACCGTTAGCGCCGATAATACCATAGCAGTTTCCGGGTGTGAACTTTAAATTAACGTCTTGAAATAAAACTCTTTTGCCGAATTGTATACCTAAATTGTTTACAGCTATCATTTTGTAATCCTGTGAAATGCCGCCGCTTCCTTGCGGCGTAAGCCAATGATTGGAAATCAGTCACAAAGGTACGAAATTTTTGTAAAAAGACCTTAATCAAGACCCTCATAAACTACAATAAAAATATGTCGCCTGCCGGGGTGTGCCCGGAATATACTGAGCAGGCGTCGGGTCTGCGGTGATGCGGACCCGGCGCCTGTGTGTGGTTGTCGGTATGGTTTGGGGAGGATCAGTTTCCGAGTTCAGAGAGGAACTTTATGCGCATGAGGCGTATCTCGTCCTCGGAGTATTCCGAGCCGAGTTCCTGGATGGCGTCTTCAAGCGAGTCCGATTCAGCCTCCTTGAAGTATTCGAATATGTCTTCCTGATGGTCGTCGTCGATCACCTCGTTGATGAAATAGTTGATGTTGATCTTTGTGCCGGAGTATACGATGGCTTCGATCTCGTCAAGCAGTTCGCTGAACTCCATGCATTTAGAGTTGGCGAGCTCGTCAAGGTCAATCTTGCGGTCGATGGCCTGTATGATGGAGATCTTGATGCGGCTCTTGTTGGCTACGGAGCGCACACGCAGATCCTCGGGGCGTTCGATCTCGTTCTCTTCCACATGGGTGCGGATCACTTTTATGAATTCCTCGCCGTAGCGTTTCGCTTTCCCGGCTCCCACTCCGGTGATGTTCTGGAGCTCGTCCATGGTCACGGGGTATGTGGTGGCCATAGCCTCGAGCGAGGGATCCTGGAATATCACGTATGGCGGCAGGTTGTGGTGTTTCGCGATTTTTTTCCGGAGGTCCTTGAGTATGGAGTAAAGTTCCGGGTCTACGGCGCATGATGCCCCGCTTTTTACTGCCACTTCTTCCTCTTCTTCGTTAAAGTCATTGTCTTCAACGATTTTGAATGCGACGGGGCGTTTGAGGAATTCTTTCCCTTTGGCAGTGATTTTTACCAGTCCGAAATTCTCGATTTCCCTTTCGATGTATCCTGCGATGGTAGCCTGTCGCAGGAGGGCGCCGAGATAACGGCGGTCGGTTTTCGGCAGCGAGCCGAATGATTCCAGTTCGTCGTGATGATAAGTGCGGACATCGGCGGTTTCGCGTCCGGTCACAACATCGATGATGTGTTCAGCTTTAAATTTTTCTTTAAGGGCAGAGATGGTTTCCAAAACTGCGCATAAATCATCTTTAGCGTCCACTTTTTTCTTCGGATTTAAACAGTTATCACAGTTCCCGCAGTTGTCGTGCCCGTATTCCTCCCCGAAATAGTGGAGGAGGGTCTTGCGGCGGCATACTGAAGATTCGGCATAGGAGGCGGTTTCGGCCAGCAGTTGCTTCCCGATTTCCTGTTCGGTCACCGGTTTACCCTGCATGAATTTCTCCATTTTCTTGAGGTCCTTGGCCGAATAGAATGTTATGCAACGGCCTTCGCCGCCGTCACGGCCGGCGCGGCCTGTCTCCTGATAGTATCCCTCGAGGGATTTGGGCATATCGTAGTGTATCACATAACGCACATCGGGCTTGTCGATTCCCATGCCGAAAGCGATTGTGGCCACGATCACGTCGGTTTTCTCAAGCAGGAAGGCGTCCTGATTGGCTGATCGTGTAGCCGGATCCATTCCGGCATGATAGGGTAGGGCCTTGATGTTGTTCACCTGCAGCAATTCCGCGAGCTCCTCCACTTTCTTCCTACTGAGGCAGTAGATGATGCCTGAGCAGTCGGGATGGCTTTTGATGAACTTGATGATGTCGCGGTCTGTGTTCGCCGTCTTCGACTTTATCTCGTAGTAGAGGTTGGGGCGGTTGAACGACGATTTGTAGACCACGGCATCGGTCATGCCGAGGTTCTTCTGTATATCGTGCTGCACCTTGGGGGTGGCTGTGGCAGTGAGGGCTATCACAGGCCGCTGCTGTATTTCGTTGATGATGGGGCGGATGCGGCGGTATTCAGGCCGGAAATCATGCCCCCATTCCGAGATGCAGTGTGCCTCGTCCACGGCGTAGAACGATATGGGAACTGTCTTCAAAAATTCAATATTCTCTTCTTTCGTAAGTGACTCCGGGGCCACATAAAGCAGTTTTGTCTTACCGGACAGGATATCGGCTTTGACCTGGTCTATCGCGCTTTTGTTGAGCGACGAGTTGAGGAAATGGGCTATGCCGTCGTCGGTGCTGAAGTTGCGCATCGCGTCCACCTGGTTCTTCATCAGTGCTATAAGTGGCGATACCACGATGGCGGTTCCTTCCATGAGCAGCGACGGCAGCTGGTAACAAAGTGACTTGCCTCCGCCGGTAGGCATCAGCACAAACACATCGTTGCCTTCGAGGAGCGACATCATGATCTGCTCCTGGTTGCCTTTGAATTTGTCGAATCCGAAATGGATCTTCAAGGCGTCGGTCAATTGCTGTCTCGTTGTCATGGGGTCAGTTTAAGATTTGCTTCATGCGGTTGAAGTCGTATGATGGATGGAGGGGAGGTGTCACTCTTTTACGTCGAGATTCTTGTTTAGCTCGTAGTGCGAGCTTTGCAGTTTCTCAAGCACATAGTCGGCTGTGACGGTGAAAGTTTTCTTTGTGGTGGAGGGCAATTCAAACATAGAGTCTATCATCACTGTCTCCACTATCGCCCTGAGGCCGCGGGCTCCGAGCTTGTATTCGATGGCCTTGTCCACGATCATGTCAAGCGCTTCCGGCTCGAATTTGAGCTTCACACCGTCCATGGCAAACAGTTTCTCATACTGTCGGGTTATGGCGTTCTTGGGCTCGGTGAGCACACGGCGCAGTGCGTCGCGGTCAAGCGGGTCGAGGTGTGTGAGGATCGGCAGGCGGCCTATGATCTCGGGTATGAGACCGAAAGACTTGAGATCCTGCGGTGCCACATAGCTCAGGTAGTTGTCGCGGTTGATGCGCTGGCGTGCCTGGTCTATGCTGTAGCCCACCACGTGGGTGTTGAGGCGCTGTGCGATCTTGCGCTCGATCCCGTCGAAGGCTCCTCCGCAGATGAAGAGGATGTTCTTCGTGTCAACCGGTATCATGCGCTGTTCGGGATGTTTGCGTCCCCCCTGGGGAGGCACGTTCACTATGGAGCCTTCAAGGAGTTTGAGCAGGCCCTGCTGCACACCTTCGCCGCTTACGTCGCGTGTGATCGAGGGGTTGTCTCCCTTGCGTGCGATCTTGTCGATCTCGTCGATGAACACGATTCCTCGCTCGGCCTTGGCCACGTCGTAGTCGGCGGCCTGGAGCAGACGTGTGAGGAGGCTTTCTATATCCTCTCCCACATATCCTGCCTGTGTGAGCACCGTGGCGTCAACGATGGTGAACGGCACATTGAGCATGCGCGCGATGGTTTTTGCCAGGAGGGTTTTGCCGGTGCCTGTGGGGCCTACGATTATGATGTTGCTTTTTTCTATGTCCACATCGTCCTCTTTGGGCTGGCTCAGACGTTTGTAGTGGTTGTAGACCGCTACGGAGAGATATCGTTTGGCGCTGTCCTGACCGATCACATACTGGTCAAGAAACTTGCAGATCTCCTTTGGCTTGGGTATTTCCTTGAATTCGGCCTGGGGGGCGTCGTGCGATTTTTTGTCATTGCCTGTGCCCCGGAATTCGTTTAATATTTCGTGAATGGCATCCGCGCATTCGGCGCACAGGTATACTTCGGGGTTTATGCCCGACGGGATCATGACCTCCGACTGGTTGGCCGGACGTCCGCAGAATGCGCAGCTTTCAACTTTTTTCTTTGCCATGGAAATTGTTTATGATGACAAAATCAATGATGCAGGCGCGTCAGTCGGCTTCCCGGCAGGGATTGCCGGCTGACGGTGCCGGTAATCAGATGTTTTCGGGGAGAGGCTTTTTCACGAGCACATTGTCGATCATGCCGTAGTCTTTTGCCTCGGCGGCGGTCATCCAGTAGTCGCGGTCGGAGTCGCGTTCCACCTTGTCGAAGGGCTGGCCGGAATGGTCGGAGATTATGTGGTACAGCTCTTTCTTGAGTTTCTGTATCTCGCGTGCGGTGATCTCGATGTCGGATGCCTGTCCCTGCGCGCCGCCCATTGGCTGGTGGATCATGACGCGTGAGTGGTTGAGGGCGAATCTCTTGCCCTTGGTTCCCGCTACCAGAAGCACGGCGGCCATCGATGCCGCTATGCCTGTGCAGATTGTGGCCACATCCGAGCTGATGTACTGCATGGTGTCGTAGATGCCAAGGCCTGCATAAACAGATCCGCCGGGTGAGTTGATGTATATTGACACATCTTTCCCGGGATCCGCGGAGTCGAGGTAAAGCAGCTGTGCCTGTATGACGTTGGCTGTATAGTCGTTGACTTCGGTGCCGAGGAAGATGATGCGGTCCATCATAAGGCGTGAGAACACATCCATCTGCGCCACATTGAGCTGTCGTTCCTCGATGATTGTCGGGGAGATATAGCTTGATCTGATGGCGTTGTCGGTAGCCGAAGTAAACTGGTCGAGGGCCAGTCCGTTCATGCCGAGATGTTTCACGGCATAATTGCGGAAGTCGTTTTTGTTGAAATCAGTCATATCTTTTTTCTGTTTTGTACGTATTGGAAAATGTTTGCTTAGGACGGAGAGATTCGGTCCTTCGGTGTGTATTTCAGTAACTCAATATCTCTCCACTACAAATCTAACTCAAAGATAATACATTTTTCGCGAAAACCTCCAAAAAATAATATAAAGATTCTCTAATTTTTTTTCTCGGAAGATTCATGGCTCCCCGTGTGCGCCGTCGCCGGGGCGGCTCCTTGTGTCCGTATATGAAAACAGCGCCGTATCAAAATATGACACAGCGCTGTAGGTGTATTTGTGCGGTCTCTTTTATTTGGCTTCGGCAAGTGCCTTGAATTCGTCGAGAGTTACTGATTTCTCGTCAAGGGTCACTTTCGCGCGGATGGCGTTGAAGAGCTTGCGGTCTGCGAGGTCCTCGCGCATGCGGCGGCCGTAGTTCTTGTCCTCGAGGATGCGGCGTGCATAGTTGGTGAGGGTCTCGTCGTCCATGTTGGTCATGCCATACTGCATGAACTGCTGGTAAGCGACAGCTTTGGCATAGTCGAGAAGGTCTTCTTCTGTCACTTTGATTTCGAGATCGCGTGCGATATGGCCTTCGATAAGTTCCCATTTGATGGCGGGAACCATCTTCTCGTATTCTTCGTCAACTTTTTCAGCGGTGAGGCCTTCGTTGCGGGCTACAAGCCATTTCTTGAGGAATGCGGCGGGAAGCTCGAAGTTGCTGAATTTGTCCATGATGGCCTTGCGGGCGTCGCGGTTGAAGAGGAACTCGCTGTTGGGGGCGAGCTGTGCGGCGATCATCTTGCGGAGTTCCGCGAAGTATTCCTCCTCGTTGGTCACGTTGGCGCTTCCGGGGAACACCTCTTTGTAGAATTCTTCTCCGTGTTCAGCGGGTTTGAGAACTATGATCTCGGAGATGGCAAGCTCGAAGTCGGCCTTCATGTCGGCGGCTTTCTCCTTGTCGATGTGGAGCATTGAGGAGAGTTCTGCGGCGTTGCCTTCGCATGTCTTCCAGGGATTGAAGCGCACTTTGTCGCCTACTTTCTTGCCCAGGAACAGGTCGGCCTGCTCTTTGTCCTTGAAGTACATAGGGGCTACGATGCCGTCTACCACCTGCACTGCGTCTTCGTCGGTCTTTACTGTGCCGTCTTCGTTAAGCTCCATGATGGCGCCTTTCACGAGTGCCTTTGCGTCAACTTCCTCGCCGGGCACCTGTGCGCCGAAACGCTCGCAGAGTGCTTTGTCCTGCTCTTCTGCCATCTTGTCGTCTACGGTGATGGTGTAGTAGGGGAGTGTGAGGCTGTTGTCGATTGTCACATTGAATTCGGGGGCCATGCCTACTTCGTATTCGAATGTGTAGTCGGGCTGGTCAAGGCTGATTTCCTTTACTTCCACGGGGAGGGGCTCGCCGAGGATGTCAAGTTTGTTCTCACGGATATATTCGATAACCGCGCGGTAAACTTCCTCGTTCAGCACGTGGCTTTTTACCTCTTTGCCGAAACGGCGGCGGAGTTGATCGAGGCTTACATGACCCTTGCGGAAACCGGGTATCACGCGATTGCGGCCTATCTCTTTAAGTTCCTGATTTACCTTGGCGATGTAATCGTCCTGAGCCACATCAACTTTGATGCGGCCTTCGAGTTCGCCGGTTTTTTCAAGCGTAACTTGCATAAAATGAAGTGTTTTTATGTTGTTATAATCTGTTTTGCATGATTTTTCAAGGTGCAAAATTAGCGGTTATAATTGACTAATGCAATTAGTAGACAAGTTTTTTATCCAAAATTTACTTCGTGTGCAGTGGGGGCGTGTGGCTTATTTGGCACCGGTGAATGTTAAAATATTGTTAATAAAAAATGGCGTATCACCTTTTTAGAAGCGGATAGGCTAATTTTGTACTTCTATGAAGAATGTAGTTGAATATAAGGATGTGGAGATACTGCGTAAGGAGCTTGTGGTCCTTAAGCATGTGGATCTATGTCTGGAAGAGGGGGAATTCGCCTATCTGATCGGCAGGGTTGGAAGCGGCAAGTCGAGTCTGCTCAAATCCATGTATGCCGAGATTCCGGTCTATACGGGCAAGGCGCGTGTCATGGATTACGATCTCACCGACATACGGCGCAAGGATGTGCCTATGCTCCGCCGGCGCATAGGGATAGTGTTTCAGGATTTCCAGCTGCTTACAGACAGGAATGTGTTCCAGAATCTCAACTTCGTGCTTGACGCCACCGGCTGGCGCGACACATCGGAGAAGGAGGCGCGCATTGAGGAGGTGCTGTCCCGAGTGGGGATGGCCAACAAGTCCTATAAAATGCCGCATGAGCTTTCCGGAGGCGAGCAACAGCGCATCGTCATTGCCCGCGCGCTGCTCAATCGTCCGAAGCTGATCCTGGCTGATGAGCCTACCGGCAATCTCGATCCGCAGACCGGCGACAGCATAGTGCGTTATCTCCGCGATATTGCCGGCAAGGGTACGGCCGTGATAATGGCTACCCACAACCTTCAGCTTGTGGAGCAATATCCCGCCCGCGTGATACGTTGCGAGGGGAAACAGCTGATTTCCGACTGAGATCGGCCTGCGTTCTGTGAGGGGGTGATGGCCTCCGGCTGGGCAAGACAATGTAATCAAAACAGTATACGATAAATCCGTCAGTTACCGGATATTTTATGAAAGTATTGAAATTTGGTGGCACTTCCGTGGGGAGTGCAGAGCGAATAAAGGATGTGGCGCGTCTGGTAAAGGAGCGTGGCCGCAATATAGTGGTGTTGTCAGCTATGTCTGGCACTACAAACACTCTTGTGGAGATCTCGGGTTATCTGTACCGCAAGAATATCAACAGTGCCAAGGATACCATCAACCATCTCGAGGACCGTTACCGCAGGGTGCTCGCCGATCTGTATGCCGACAGCGGGATCCTGCAGGAGGCCATAAGCCGTCTTGACGAGCGTTTCTCGCTGATGCGGTCGCTTGCCCACGATGGTTTCGGGGAGCGCGAGGAGAAGATCATGCTAGCGCAGGGTGAGCTTATGTCTACAGTCATGATGGAGCTGTACATGCGCGAGCAGGGTGTGAAATGCGTGTGGCTTCCGGCGCTTGAATTCATGCGCACCGACAGCAACGGCGAGGCCGACGTGGACTATATCACGGAAATACTCTGCCCGATGCTTGAGGCGCATGCCGATGCCGATCTGTTCGTGACACAGGGATTCATCTGCCGGAACGCGGCAGGAGATATCGACAACCTGCAGCGCGGCGGAAGTGACCTCACGGCGTCGCTTATCGGAGCCGCCATACATGCCGAGGAGATTGAGATATGGACCGATATCGACGGCATGCACAACAACGACCCGCGTTTTGTGGAGCGCACCACCCCGGTGGCGGAGCTGCATTTCGACGAGGCCGCCGAACTGGCATATTTCGGTGCCAAGATACTGCATCCAACCTGTGTGATGCCCGCGAAGTTCAACAATATCCCCATACGTGTGCTCAACACTATGGAGCCGGAAGCGCGCGGCACACTTATCTATAACACTGTCCACTCACGCAGCATAAAGGCGGTGGCCGCAAAAGACGGCGTGATGGCTGTGAAGATCAAATCGTCGCGCATGCTCATGGCGTCGGGTTTCATCCACCGTGTGTTCGAGATCTTCGACAATTACAAACGTCCCATCGACATGATCGCCACTTCGGAGGTGGGTATCTCGGTTACTATCGACAATCCGCTCAAGCTCGAGCATATCATCGACGAGCTTAAGGAGATCGGCACGGTGACTGTGGATTACGATATGGTGATCATCTGTGTGGTCGGCGACCTCGAATGGCACAACCGCGGTTTCGAGGCCAAGGCGGTGGACGCTCTGAGCCATATACCTGTGCGCATGATCTCATATGGCGGATCAAACTACAATATCTCTTTCCTTGTAAAAGCGGAGGATAAGGTTGGTGCGCTCAATGCGCTTACCGAGGCGCTTTTCCCGGCGGAATAGTCTCAGGCATCAAGCATTCCCTGAAAAACATATCCCCGCATCCGGAGCTTCACATTCCTGTGTGCTTCTGATGCGGGGTGTTCTGTTTTGATGTGGAAGTTGAATTACTGCGGAGTGGCTCCGATTGCCATTATGTCGGCTTCGAAAGTGTCGCGGTTTATGTCGCGGTTGCGCAGCTTGTTGCGGTAGGCGTAAATGGTGTTTACACTGTAGTTGAGCGTATGGGCCACGCGGTTTGTGTCGTCGATGCCGAGGCGCATGAAGGCGAGTATGCGGAGGTCGCTGTTGAGAGTCTCGCCGTCGGAGAGTATGATCTGCTCGTCGGGGTGCAGGAGGGCGTTTACTTTCTCCACGAAGTCGGGATACAGGTTCAGGAATGAGTCGTCGAACACTTTATAGAATTCGCGGCTCTGCTCCTCGATGAATTTTCCCGATTTTGTTATCTTGTACAGCTCGTCGGTCTGGCCGGCCGAAATCTTGCGGTTGGTGAGTTTGCAGAATTCCTTCAGTTTGTCCATGAAGATGGAACTTAGGTTCAGGAACTGGCTTATGTACACGTCTTTGGCGCGGTTTGCGGTCTGGAGCTTCTGCTTCATGCTTGCCACTTGCTTGAGCTGTCTCTTGAGATACCATATGGCCGCCACGAGGGCTATCAGACAAATGAAGAGGAACACGATTATCACATAGAGCAGGCGGCGCCACTGCGCCATCTGGCGGTTGTGGTGGCTTTCCACGATGTTCAGCAATTCGGTTGTCTGGCTCATGCGCACCGACGCCCGGCTCTGCACCACATTGTCTATGGCCACGTTGAGATAATTGTGCGCCCGGTCCAGATCACCGCGCTCATATAGCAGGCCGCCGAGTTCCTGGATGGATGTCACCTCGAGTGTGGCGTTGCGCAGGTCCGATATTGCTGAAAGCGCAAGATAGTAGATGCGCGCGTTGAAGTCTCCTCTCGACCCCGCAATGGATGCAAGTATGTGGCATGCTATGGCGTAGTCTGGGTTCTGCGGCTCAATGCGGGCTATGAGTTCGGTAAGCACTTCGGCGCTGCGCGCGTATTCCCGGCAATAATAATAGTTTTCCCCGAGGTTCAGCATATATGCATCTGACCCTTCCGGCAATGTGGGCAGGAGGCGCTTCTGGGCATCGACCGCCATGTTGTGCCATTTGTCGAAATGGTGTTCATGTCCGTCGTAATAAAAGGATATGTAGGAATACATCTGGCGTGTGGCGGCGTAATATGTGGATCGCAGCCCCTGTGAGAAACCGGTGGTGTCGATGTCGTTTATCTCGTTGAGCGCGTCGTGGATGTATCCGCTTATGCTGAGATATGTGGCCCTGCGCAGCCTGAATTCGGTCTCGAGAGAGTCGAGATTCTCTTTTGCGGACCATTCTATCCCCTGTGAGTAATAAAACAGGGCTGAGTCGTTGTTGAAAGCGTTGTATGATTTCGCTATGGCCATGGTCTGTTCAAGCCAGGGACGGCTTCCGACCGCCATCCGGCTCCGGTCTTTTTTCAGTGAGTCGATACGCGACACACGTCTTTCCTTGTATGATTCAAACAGCTTTATTTCCTTGTCGAGATTGCGCAACGCGCCTTCCGCCTGCCCGGATGATACAGACATGCCGCCACCGTACATGCTCAGGAAAAAAGGTAAAATAATGATTAATGCAACAAGTTTTCTCATGGATACTGCAAAGATAACACCATCCGGCGTTTTTTTCATAATGGATAATGATATTTCTATGATTTTTTGCGGCGATGAAGGTGGCGGGAGCGCCGCTACATCGTCGTGAGGAGCTGATTGTCCACATCCCGGCATGAGTAGGACTCGGCAGGATGCATGGGATGCCCATGGGATGCGGAGCGGAAATTTACATCGCTTAACACCGGCTCTTCTTGCCAATTGGAAAAGAAACGTTACCTTTGTAGGTTGAAAGGTGTGGCTGGCCGCATCAAGGTGTGCGCACCGCTCTCTGCCGTCACATTAGATTATAAGCAACTTATCCATATAAGATAGTGAAACTCAGAACAGTTACTTTAGCCGTTGCCGGGTGTGCCATTGCTTTCGCAGCTTTGGCGGCCAGAAACAATATAGTAGAGGAAGTGGCATGGATGGTGGGCGACCAGCCCATTTACAAAAGCGAGATAGAGGAAGCGTACCAGCAGATGCTTTATGAAAAAGTGCCTGTGGACGGTGATCCCTACTGCGTTATTCCCGAGCAGCTTGCCGTTGAGAAACTGTTTCTTCACCAAGCGGATATAGACACTGTGGAGGTGCAGGAATCGATGGTGGTGCAGGCTGTGGAGCAGCGCATAAACTATATGATCAACAACCTCGGGACCACCGAAAAGGTGGAAGCCCTCTTCCGCAAGCCTATGCCTGAGCTTCGCCAGCAGCTTCTTGAGACCATGCGCAACCAGTATCGCATCCAGGAGGTACAGCGCAGCATCTCGAAAGGGCTTAAGGTGACACCGTCGGATGTGCGCAAATATTTCTCAACATTGCCAGAAGACTCCATCCCCTTCGTGCCGCTTCAGGTGGAGGCAAAGATCATAACGATCAATCCGAAAATTCCACAGCAGGAAATCGACGATGTGAAAGCTCGTCTGCGTGATTACGCCGACCGCATAAACAGCGGCGAATCGCCGTTCTCAACACTTGCCATCATGTACAGCGAGGACCCCGGCTCGAGTATGCGCGGCGGAGAGATCGGTTTCATGGGGCGCGGCCATCTCGAGCCTGAGTATGCGGCGGTGGCTTTCAACCTCAACGACCCCAACAAGGTATCGAAAATCGTGGAGACACAGTTCGGCTACCATATAATCCAGCTCATAGAGAAACGCGGCGACCGCATAAACACACGCCACATACTGTTGCGCCCGAAGGTTTCGGAAACAGAACTTGTGAATTCTGTCAACCGTCTCGACTCCCTGCGCACAGAAATTATAGGGGGCAAATATACCTTCGACGAGGCCACACTGGTGTCGCAGGACAAGGATACCCGCAACAACCATGGCCAGATGGTGAATCCGGAAAACAACTCCATACGCTTCGAGATGGCGCAGCTGCCGCAAGAGGTGGCCAAGAAGGTTGACACCATGGAGGTTGGCGACATTTCCGAGGCTTTCATTATGAAGGATCCGAAACGCAACAACGATATAGTGGCCATAGTGAAACTTACCGCCCGCATCCCCGCGCATAAGGCAAATCTGTCTGATGACTATCAGCTTATCAAACAGATGTATGAGAATTCCGCCCGACAGCAGATGCTGAAAGACTGGATCGAGAAAAAGATAAAGGACACTTATGTGAAGATCGAAGACAACTGGGCCGACTGCGATTTCAAGAACAAAGGATGGCTCAAAATCAAGAAGTGACACTTTTCTGATCCATGCGAGGCGGCAGACATAAATCGGAAACAGGTGTATCGGGCGGAAAGAGGCATGGCATGATGGCCGGCTTCTGTCTTGCCGTGTGTGTGGTCTTCCTCTCGGTGTTGGCTGCAGCCCAGGGGGGCGGTCAGTCGTCACGGAATATCCCCCGCACTTTGCGCACTCCCGATACGGCGGCGATAAAACCGATGCTTCCCGGCGCCGACCGTTACCAGAGCAACCGTGTGTTTCTGGAGCGCGCCGACGAACTGAGGGCCGAGGATGGCACTGACTACCAGATTGTGGTGGGAGATGTGGAATTCCGCAAGGCAGACATGTACATGTATTGTGACAGCGCGCATTTCTATGACAATCCGGGGTCGATAAGGGCTTTCGGCAACGTGCGCATGGAGCAGGGTGACACCCTGTTCGTGTATGCCGATGAACTCGATTATTCCGATTCCACACAGCTGGCAGTGCTTTATGCCGATCCTGGCAAGAAAGTGCGCCTGATAAACCGCGATGTCACGCTTCTGACAGACATATTCAACTATGACCTGAGTATAGATCTCGGTTTCTACGAAGTGGGGGGAGTGCTTACAGACCGTGACAACCGGCTCGATTCGCGATACGGAGAATACAGCCCCACCACAAAAGACGCGCTTTTCAGGGAAAACGTGCACCTCAACAGCCTCTCTGAGAAGGATACACTCGACATATATACCGACGATATGCTATACAATACGGCCACGCATATCGCCATTCTCGATACTGCTTCCACGATAGTTTCCGGCGACGGTACCATCTATACGTCGCGCGGTGTGTATAATACAGAGACCTCCCAGGCCGATCTGTACCGCCGTTCGCTTGTAGTGGCGAGCAACGGAAACACACTCACCGGCGATACACTTTATTATGACAGAAACATCGGATTCGGCGAGGCGTTCGGCGACATTGAGCTTACCGACACCACCAACAAGGTGATCCTTAGCGGTAACTACGGATTTTATTTCGAGGTTTCTGACAGTGCCATGGTCACGGGAAAGGCTCTCGCCAGGGAATTTTCCACGGCGGGTGATACATTGTATCTCCATGCCGATACCATCCGCACGCGTCTGTTCATAAAACCGGCATATGCCCTTAACGATTCAGTGACAGTGCCGGCCGATACCACTCATCATATCATCGCGGCGCCGCATGTGCGATTTTTCCGCTCCGATCTGCAGGGACTTTGCGACTCGATGACTTTCGTGCAGCGCGATTCCATGATGTATATGGATTACCATCCTGTGGTATGGAATGAGAACAAGCAGATATTCGGCAATGTCATACAGGTGCATATGAATGACAGCACGGCCGACTGGGCCAAACTTCCCGATTTCGCCTTTATGGCCGAATGGATCGACGAGGAGTTCTACAACCAGCTTTCGGGAAAGGAAATGACGGCGTTTTTCGATGCCGGCACTATACGCCATCTTGATGTGAGCGGCAATGTGCAGGCGATATTTCTGCCTGAGGAGTCTGACTCCACGTTCAACAAGATAGCTAACGTGGAGTGTTCGTTCCTTTCGGCCGATTTCGTGAATCAGACGATCGACCGCATGAAATTCTGGCCTGAATCATCGGGCACGACAACTCCGCTGTATCTCGCCAAAAAGAGCCTTTTCTATCTGCCGCAGTTCAGATGGTTCGAGCCTATAAAACCGTCTTCACCGGAGGATGTGTTCAATGTTTCGTTTGAAATGCTTGAACTGATGAAAGAGCCTCCTTTCGGTTCCCGTCAGGGGCGTTCGGCCGGAGGATCCGCTCCGGTTGCTCCATCCAAGGCTCCGGAAGTCCAGGAAGAGACCGCAGAGGAGAACGGCGAGCCCGTAACCGTCGGCAAAACTGAACGCGCGTCGGCCGAGGCTGTTCCCGCTGAGGAAAAAGAGGATGCCCCCTCCTCATCCGATGCCGCTGAATAACTGCCTTTCCGACAGGAAAAACAGTCGCTTATATAATAAATTTGTGATCCACTTACTTACCTAAAATATACCGCCATGAACGAGTATACCGCCGACCTTCTGGAGTTTCTTAATGATTCCCCGTGCAATTTTCTTGCTGTAAAGAATTTACGTTCACGTCTCGATGCCCTCGGATTCCGTGAGCTCAGTCTGGCCGACAGCTGGGCTATAGAACCGGGCGGGAGATATTACGTTGTCAAGAACCATTCGGCGATATTTGCGTTCGTAGCCGGCATAGGACGCCCTGAGGACGGATTCAAGATCATAAGCGCGCACTCAGATTCCCCCGGTTTCCGTATCAAGCCAAACTGCGAGATGGTGGCATCCGGAAATGTGATGAAGCTGAATACCGAGGTTTACGGCGGTCCGATACTCTACACCTGGTTTGACAGGCCGCTGTCACTGGCCGGGCGTGTGATGCTCCGGGGGAAATCGGCTCTCAGGCCTGTGACCCGCTTCGTGAAGATAGGTCGCCCGCTTATGACTATCCCGCATCTTGCCATACATTTCAACCGTTCCGTGAACGAGGGCAATCCGCTTTCGAAACAGCGCGATATGCTCCCCGTGATGGCTGTCCTTGCCGAAGCCGGGGATGCCAAAGGATATATATGCAATCTGGTGGCAAAGGAACTCGGAGTGGCTCCGGAGCAGGTGCTGGACTATGACCTGACGCTTTACGATACCACCCCGGCGTGTCTGTTCGGAGCCGGTGACGAATTCATTTCATCAGGGCGCATAGATGATCTCGAGATGGTGCACTGTGCGTTTACCGCGCTTACTGAGACTGCGGGATCAGTGCAGAAGATGACACGTGTGATGGCGGTGTTCGACAACGAGGAGACTGGCTCCGGAACCAAGCAGGGAGCAGCCTCGCCCGTGCTGCGCGATATCCTGGAGCGGGTAAATATGGCGCTCGGGGGTAATGCCGAGACATTCTCGAGAGCTGTCGCCAATTCGTTTATGGTATCGGCAGACAACGGCCACGCCATACATCCCAATTATGAGAGCAAACAGGATCCTACGAACCATCCGGTGCCGGGTGCGGGGCCGGTTATAAAGATCAACGCCAACTGCAAATATATGACCGATGCCGATTCCGCGGCAGTGTTCAAGGTGATCTGCGAGGAGGCTAATGTGCCTGTGCAGATGTTTGTGAACCATAGCGA
This sequence comes from uncultured Muribaculaceae bacterium, assembly GCA_949742535.1. Classification (GTDB taxonomy): domain Bacteria; phylum Bacteroidota; class Bacteroidia; order Bacteroidales; family Muribaculaceae; genus UBA7173. The sequence continues at coordinate 20,959 of CATJQX010000126.1, forward strand.
TGTCGCAGGCGGATCAACTCTCGGCAATATACTCACCTCAAGCCTTCCGCTACGTGGTGTGGACATGGGCGCGCCCCAATGGGCCATGCATTCCTGCCGCGAGACTGCGGCTGTGGCAGACCACCTGTATACTATCAGGGCTTTCAGCCGGTTTTATGTATGCTGACAGGCGGCGGGCGCCTGCTGTTGGGGACGGCTCTATCCGCTGTCAGACGCGTTGCGCCGTTTCTTCCCGTTTCCCGAAAAAATGACCGATAATTATGGATATCGAGCCGTCACCGGTGACATTGCATGCCGTGCCGAATGAGTCCATTGCTATGTAAAGCGCTATCATAAGGGCGCAGTCGGCTTCAGAAAAGCCGAGCATGGAGGTGAACAGTCCCAAGGCCGCCATCACCGCGCCTCCCGGCACCCCCGGGGCTGCTATGATGGTTATTCCGAGCATGGCTATGAATCCCGCGAACATCCCCGTGTCGTATGGCATACCGTGTGTCATCATCAGCGCGAGGGCGCAGGCCACAAGCTTGAGTGTGCTGCCCGACATGTGTATGGTGGCGCACAGAGGCACTGTGAATCCAGCCACATCCTTGTCTACCCCCATTGCGATGGTCTGCTTAAGGGTCACCGGGATTGTGGCGGCCGACGACTGTGTGCCCAGGGCGGTAAAATATGCCGGCATCATGGTCCAGAGAAGGCGCAGCGGATTCCGGCTTTTGCCAGAGAATGGCGCGGCGATGCAATATTGCAGTATGAGCACCAGGACGTGAAGCGCGAAAATCACTGCGATTATCTTGATGAAGGTGGCGAGGATGGTGCCCACCTCCCCGGTAACGGTCATGTTCAGGAATATGCCGAATATGTAGAGTGGCAGCAGCGGTATGATGGCATTTTCAATGACCTTCATCACAATGGCGCGGAACTCGTCGAGGAGCTTTTTGATGAGGTTTCCGGAAGCCAGGAAAGCGGATCCAAGCCCGATGATGAACGACGTCAGCAGTGCCGACATCACCGGCATGAGCGCAGGCATTTCTATGGTGAAATATGGTGAGATGCTTACGGCAGACTCCATGTCGGCCACATATTCCGCCGGGGTGAGCAGCTCGGGGAAGAACGCCACACCGGTAAAGTACGACAGGAATCCTGCGCCGAGAGTGAACAGATAGGCTATGGCGGCAGTCGCCAGAAGCATTTTTCCCGCCTTATTGCCTATGTCGGCTATGGCCGGCGCCACGAATCCGAGAATGATAAGCGGTATGCAGAATCCCAGGAACTGGCTGAATATGGCGTTGAACGTGGCGAAAGCGCGTGCGAGCCATACGGGGCATACCATTCCGGCGCAGATGCCGAGTATTATGGCGATGATGATTTTTGGCAACAAACCGATGCGTTTCCACCATGGCCTGTCGTTTGTCGGTGCGGATGCAGTCATAAAGCGTCAGATAATTTAAATGTTATATTCCAGATACCGCTCGATTTGAGCATTTCTTTGAGGGAAGTGTTCTCTATCACAACTATCAATGTGTATGGTTTCTACGTGTTTTCGGAGTGTTCTTTGCCAAGGCAATGAGGTCATTTCGCATACGGTGGTTAATTACAAAGTTAGTTTTTTTCCGCGAGATTGGCGTCATACTAACCAAAAATCTGAAATGATGCTATGGTATCTGCGGGAATGTGGCTGAGAAGGGAGGTGGCGGCATGAACTATGCTTCTGGATGTGTGTTGTATAAATATAACCTAATTGTGAAAAATATGAAAAAAAGTACTTTGCTCGTTTGTGCGGCCGCTGTATGCGGATTGGCGTTGACTTCTTGTAACTCACGTGCCAAACTGGCGCAATCCATTCAGGGGGAATGGACGAGCAATCCGGAGAAAATCCTTGACACCGGCGCAGCACAGGCTACGGTGGTGAGGATTCTGGAATTTACCCGTGGCGCCACCGATACGGAGGGTGCTGTTACCATGAGTGCGCTTGTGACTGTGGAAAACACGATGCCTTTCAACGATTCCATCCAGACCCCTCTCACAATATCAGCAAGCGGTACGGCTACCATCACGGGTGTATATCAGGCTAAAGACGATGACGAACTGATGATAAGCCTCGATGCCACATCGCTTTCCACTCAGGTGGATCCCGAGGGTGTGGTCCTCAATTACAATGTGGTTACCGAAGAGTCGGGTTCTGCCGCTACCAAACTCAAACCTGCGGCTGTGGTATTGGCCACACAGCAGATAAACCGGGCTGCCCAGAATCTGTTCACCAATATACATAAGATTGATGATATAAAGGTGAGGGGAAATCTCATGCAGTGTGAGATCAACCATAAGGATCTGGTGTTCTCGCGCGAATCGGCACAGGCTCCCGCGCCGAGCAAGTGAGCCTCTCCCGTGGTCATGCGGCTTTGACGCAGGTGTTTTGTCTGTCACGGAAATTTGAGTAATTTTGTCTGTGATGGATGCTACAGGACACGATACATGTTTTAAACTGATGGCGGCGCCTCTGCAGGGATTTACAGAGGCGCCGTTCCGTCATTTCCATGCCTTGGGATATGGAAATGATAAGGAGGATACCATATATTTTTCTCCGTTCATAAGGATGGAGAAAGGGGAGGCGCGCAATCGTGATGTAAGAGACATTACCTCCTCGCTGAACGGGAACCATACTCTTGTGCCGCAGGTTATTGCTGACGGGGCAGTGGAGTTTGCCGCTCTTGTGGACGCCGTAGCCGCATCGGGCTACGGTTGCGTCGACCTCAATGCCGGGTGCCCCTTTGTACCTCAGGTGCGCAAAGGGAGGGGAGCGGGGCTGTTGCGTCAGTCCGACAGGATGGCTGCAATAGCGGGTGTCATGCGGGAGCATCCCCACATTACCTTTTCACTGAAAATGCGTCTCGGTGTGGAACTTCCTGACGAATGGGAACCGCTCTCCGATGTTATCAATTCAATGGATCTCAGCCATATCACCCTCCATCCGCGCACCGCCGCACAACAGTACCGGGGGGAACTGCATATGGAACAGTTCGCCCGCTTCTGCCAGGCCATACGCCATCCCGTGGTGTTCAACGGCGAGATTGCGGCTCCCGACGATATATCGCGGCTTCGTGACAGTTATCCCGGTCTCTATGGAGTGATGGCCGGGAGGGGACTTCTCAGGCGTCCGTCGCTTTTTGCGGAGTACCGTTCCGGCAGGGAATGGGACGATCTGTTGATGCGCTCGCGCATCAAAGAATTGCATGGCGGCATTTTCCGGTATTATTCCTCCTGCCTTTGCGGCGACACGCAGCTTCTGGTCAAGATAAAGCCTCTCTGGGAGTATTTCGGCGCCTGTTTCCCCCGCAAGCAGATAAAAGCCATTCTCAAATCGCACTCCGTGGCGGCCTATCAGGCATGTGTGGAAAAACTTTAGCCGTGAACCAGGCGGGGCAAAGAAATGGCCGTTGGTATGCGTATGTCGGATATCGCCGGATTCATCGCCGGATTCATCCCCCTTATTTGAAATCTTTAAACTTGCTCTTTAGAGGAATCGGGGGAAATTTCGTATCTTTGCGAAAATAAAATCAACCGTTGAAAACTCAACAAACTATTAGATATGGCAACTAAACCGTTTCACTATCAGGAAATGTTCCCACTCGGGCCTGATACAACTGAGTATTACCACCTTACCTCGGAGTATGTGAAGACCGAGAACTGGGGTGGCCACGAATTTCTGGTCGTAGATCCCGAAGCTCTCACAGTGCTGGCGCGTCAGGCCACACACGACAACGCTTTCATGTTGCGTCGCGAGCATAACGAGATGGTGGCCAAGATACTGTCTGATCCCGAAGCATCGGATAACGACAAGTTTGTGGCGTTGACCATGCTCCGCAATGCCGAAGTAGCGGCCAAAGGTCAGCTTCCTTTCTGCCAGGATACAGGTACAGCCATCATACACGGCGAAAAGGGACAGCTCGTTTATACAGGAGGCAATGATGAGGAGAAACTTTCAAAGGGCGTATACGACACATATACCACCGACAACCTGCGTTACTCGCAGAACGCTCCCCTCAACATGTACGACGAGGTGAACACAGGCTGCAACCTCCCCGCCCAGATCGACATACACGCTACCGAAGGCAATGAATACCACTTTGTTTTCGTAGCCAAAGGTGGCGGTTCCGCCAACAAGACATATCTTTATCAGGAGACCAAAGCCATCATCAACCCCAAGACACTGGTGCCTTTCCTGGTGGAGAAAATGAAGACACTCGGCACAGCCGCATGTCCTCCCTACCATATCGCTTTCGTTATCGGCGGCACATCGGCCGAGAAGAATCTCGAGACCGTGAAGAAGGCATCTATCAAGTATTACGACAATCTCCCCACCAAAGGCAACGAATACGGCCATGCTTTCCGCGACATAGAGCTTGAAAACGAGCTTAAGAAGGCAAGCGAGAAGATCGGCCTGGGCGCACAGTTCGGCGGAAAATATTTCGCGCATGATATCCGCGTGATCCGTCTTCCCCGTCATGGCGCATCATGCCCCATCGGCATGGGCGTAAGCTGCTCGGCAGACCGCAATATCAAGGCCAAAATCAACCGTGAGGGTCTCTGGCTTGAGAAACTCGATGCCAACCCCGGAGAGCTGATCCCCGAAGAACTCCGCAAAGAGGGTGAGGGAAATGTGGTAAAGATCGATCTCAACCGTCCCATGAGCGAGGTGCTGGCCGAACTTGACAAATTCCCCGTTGCAACCCGTCTTAGCCTCAGCGGTACCATCATAGTAGGCCGCGACATCGCGCATGCCAAGATCAAGGAGCGTCTTGACGCCGGCGAGCCTATGCCCGAATACCTCAAGAACCACCCGATCTACTATGCAGGTCCCGCCAAGACACCGGCAGGCATGGCTTCCGGATCGTTCGGTCCTACAACCGCCGGACGTATGGACCCCTATGTAGACCAGTTCCAGAAAGCGGGCGGATCCATGATAATGATAGCCAAAGGCAACCGCAGCCAGCAGGTAACTGATGCATGCAAGGCCAACGGCGGTTTCTATCTCGGCAGCATCGGCGGTCCCGCAGCAATTCTTGCCAAAGATTCGATCAAGAAAGTCGAGCTTCTGGAGTATCCCGAGCTCGGCATGGAAGCCATCTGGAAAATAGAGGTGGAGAACTTCCCGGCTTTCATCCTCGTAGACAACAAGGGCAACGATTTCTTCAAGCAGATACAGCAGCACTGCGCCGGATGCCCTGTAAACAAGTAATTTGAATACAATCGCGCTACATGCAGGTATTCAGGTTTCCGATAATTTAAAATTTGAATAAAAAATACATATGCCACACAAAGCATTACTTATGATCCTTGACGGGTGGGGGGTAGGCAACCACTCCAAGAGCGACGCCATCTACAGCGCCCATCCAGAATATTGGAAATATCTTATCGAGAATTACCCCCATTCCGAGCTTCAGGCTTCCGGTGAGAACGTAGGTCTGCCCGACGGCCAGATGGGCAACTCCGAGGTAGGCCACCTCAACATCGGCGCCGGCCGCGTAGTATATCAGGACCTTGTGAAAATCAACAAGGCTATCTCGAGCGGATCGATCATGGAGAATCCCGAGATCAAGAGCGCTTTCTCATATGCCAAAGAGAACGGCAAGGCACTCCATCTGATGGGACTTACCTCCAATGGCGGCGTACACTCCTCTTTCGAGCATATTTTCGCGCTTTGCGATATTGCCAAGGCATACGGTCTCGAGAAAGTGTACATCCACTGCTTCATGGACGGCCGCGACACCGATCCGCGTTCGGGCAAGGGATTCATCGAGGAACTTACCCGCCACTGCGAGAAGAGCGCCGGAGTGATAGCTTCCATCATCGGCCGTTATTACGCAATGGACCGCGACAAACGCTGGGACCGCGTGAAAATCGCCTACGACCTTCTGGTAAAAGGTGAGGGCAAACAGGCTACCGACATGGTGCAGGCCATGCAGGAAAGCTACGACGAGGATGTTACCGACGAGTTTGTAAAACCGATCAACAACTCCACTGTCGACGGCACCATCAAGCCCGACGACGCTGTGATATTCTTCAACTACCGCAACGACCGCGCGAAAGAACTGACAGTGGTGCTGACACAGCACGACATGCCTGAGGAGGGTATGACCACCATTCCCGGTCTGCAGTATTACTGCATGACACCCTACGACGCGTCGTTTACCGGTGTGCATATCCTTTTCCCGAAAGAGAACGTGCAGAATACCATCGGCGAATACCTTTCAAAAGAGCACAAGAGCCAGCTTCATATCGCCGAGACAGAGAAGTATGCCCATGTGACATTCTTCTTCAACGGCGGACGCGAAGCCGCTTTCGAAGGGGAGGACCGCATACTGGTGCCTTCGCCCAAAGTGGCTACCTACGACCTCAAGCCTGAGATGAGCGCCTATGAGGTGAAAGACAAACTTGTGGAGGCGATCAACAGCGAGAAGTATGACTTTATCGTGGTGAATTTCGCCAACGGCGACATGGTAGGCCACACCGGTGTATATGAGGCTATTGAGAAAGCTGTGAAAGCGGTTGACGACTGTGTGAAAGCTACAGTGGAGGCAGCCAAAGCCAACGGTTACGAAACCATCATCATAGCCGACCACGGTAATGCCGACAATGCCATCAATGCCGACGGCACCCCCAACACGGCACACTCCCTCAATCCGGTGCCCTGTGTTTATGTGACAGAGAACAAGAACGCTACAGTAGAGAACGGCATTCTGGCCGACGTGGCACCCACTATTCTCCATATCATGGGCATAGCGCAGCCTGCCGAGATGACCGGTCACAATCTTGTGAAGCCGTAATCTGTTGCACGTTATTAAAGAAAAGTTTCCATCGACCGGCATATTGATCCCGGTCGATGGAAATCTCGTTTTTATAATTAGTGGCATTAAAATAGTGCCGGCCAGTTGCTTATGGAACCAGTTGCTTATGGAAAAGGTATATAAATCGAAAGTTGCCAAATGGTATCTGTGGACCTGCATCGGGTGTGCGGCTGCATTTGCCGGTACTTTGTTCCTGTGTTACCAGTCTACCTGGGTGTTGCTTATTGATGTGGTTTTTATCGGTATGGGTGTCGCCTTTATGTTTGATATGCTGTTTCATACAGACTATACCATCAAGGGAGACCGGTTATATATACGATGTGGAGTATTGTTTCATATGACATTGCCGATCAGCAAAATAAGTGAAATAACCCGTAAATCCACAATATTGTCATCGCCGGCTCTCTCCGCAAAGCGGATTGGCATAAGATACGGGCTTAAAAACTGGGTCTATATTTCACCGAAAGACCAGGACGGTTTTATATCAGACATAAGATCAATAAATCCTGAAATCGCGCTGAGCTGAAAATCCGCCGCAATGGAAATACGCAAAGAAATAATGATATGGATCGCAGTTACAGTAGCGGTGATGTTCGCATTGCCGTTTGCTGTGGTCAGATTTGCCCCGGGATGTTCCGGTATGGCGTTATGCATGCTGTTGTTCTTCATCGTCAATCCTGCATATTCACTGATACTCGGGGCACGTTGTGGGAAAGACGCAAAGAGAATGTGGGGTCTGCCTTTGGTTTCTTCCATCGCATTTCTTGCCGGCACATGGCTTTTCTTCGACATTCGTGAATTATGTTTTGTGGTATATGCCCTGGTGTATCTTGCGATAGGATGGCTTGCGATGGGCCTATGCAGACATTCAGTCAATCACTAATAACAGTATTAACTCTTAACAGGTAAGTAAGTCATGAAAATTATCACGCATAAAAAATCTAATCAGGCTTTATATTCTCTGCGGCATTCTTTCGCCGCTTTTTATCCTCATCTTCAGTCGTGTAGCTCGCTACACTCCTTCATC
>CATJQX010000127.1 GCA_949742535.1 uncultured Muribaculaceae bacterium
AATTAAAATATTATAGATAATTCACGACACCGGGCGGTACTGTGACTGCCTCTGAAGATTTGTGGTACAACCGTCCGCGATAGCGGGTACGCAGTAAAAAGATAGCCGTCCAGATTTTTGGCGGCTATCTTTTTACTGCGTACCCGCTATCGCGGACGGTTGTACCTTTGTCGGTTAGACAAATTCAGTCTCCGATTAGACACAGGGTATATGCAGATAGTCATTCGGGCATACAACAACAAATGGGAATAACAAGCGCTAACCAAAAACAAATGGGCGCTTCATCACGAAGCGCCCACTCTGTTTAACTCCATTCTGGGAGTAACAAACCTAACATAAAACACGATTAATTTCTTTAAATCGTAGTGTGCATTGTTGCGATTCAATCTTTACCAATTTCATTTTGCCTGCATTGGTATACTAACCTTAAAAACAGATTTCTTAAAATCAAACAAATCCTTTTGTCTTTAATCCAAACGGTGGTTTATCACCGTCGTCAATGCAAAATTAATGCATGAAAAAGCTATTGTCAAGCATGTACAATGGCAATATGGTGTGTATACAGACGAATATAGACGAGTATTATATGTAACTATCTTATAACCAGTAGATGTACTGTGCAAACTTCGGCCATAAATATAGACTATAATATAACAGATATATAAGAAATCCGGGTGGTTTTATAGATCAATCACTGCTTTCTGTGAGGATCTCCATGAGCAATTTACGGTCAGTAACTCTAATTTCCGTATTGTCATATTCAATCGCGCCGATTGATCTAAGATGATCAAGAGCGGATAGCAGGGATTGTCTCTGAACGCCAAAAACTGTATACATGTCTTTGTGTCGGCATTCCAGTGTAATGTTCTTCCCGTTGTTCTGTGTAAGGGCAATGATCCAATAACATATGCGTTTCTCAAGCGATCCACTGGTCAGCGCGAGCACTCCTTCAACGGACAGTTGCGCATTCATGGAAAGCAGATTGAGATAATTGAACAGGAAGATGGGATCAGAAGTGATTATGTTCATGTAATCCGCTTTGTCTATCTGCACAATGCCGACATCAGTAAGTGCTGTGGCTGTTGCAGGATAATGTGTAGTTTTTCCGAAAAAGAAATCTGGCGATATTACATCCGGCGCTTCCAGTGTCTGGCTGATTTTAAATCGTTTGGTGGCATTGCTGATGGTAAGACCCACATATCCTCCGATTATACATTTGAGGTGTGTGCACGGATCCCCTTCCGAGATTATTGTCTCTCCCGGAGCGAATTTAAGAAAGTGGAATCGGTATTTCCCGATTATTACAGACAATTTCTGATGGGATGTGCCTGCAAACAACGGGAGTCCCATCAAAGTCTCATACATGCTGTCCATATCGTAGCTGTTACGTAAATTATATAAGAGCGGCCGCTTGCGGTTGATCCGGTAATACAGATATCCCCGGCCTCTTTTATATTAAACGTTTTAAGTTACTAAAAGTTAACCGGGAATACAAAATGTAGCGATTTAATTCGTGCTGGGCGTATGTGTCCCTATATGAAAGAACTGCATCAGGAGGATCTGGCACGTTTTTCGTGACAATATATCTGCCATGAATTGATTGTGTTGTGCCATGCCACATATGCAGCGGGAGCTATAGATACGACAGGGTTCAGATAAGATAGTGCCAGCCATATTGCCAGCACTGTGTTTTTCTGTCCGAGACTTTGTGCCCCGGAAATTTTGTCGCCGTATTTTCCTCCTATGGCTCTCCCTACCGCGAACTGTGCGATGCAGGCTGCTAAGGATGCGATTGCCAGAATGATTATTACCGGAATCATAGAGGCCGGTTCCTTTAGCATGAAGCTGACGGAATTTCCCACCACTATGATCAGTGCGAAAGCCCATATATAGAATGAAAGTCCCTGGTGGGTTGAAAGAGTTTTGTGGGCACGGGGAGTGTAGCGCTTCATCATCAGAGCCACAACAAGAGGACCGAGTATCAGGGGGAGTACAGTTACTGATATTCTGTAAAGCGAATCGGTGAAGGTTGTTGCGGTGTCGGTGCCTCCTTCCGGACCAAGCCATGACAGGAATGGCGGAGCCAGCAACGCGACGGCGATATTGCTGAAAAGCGAATATGTGGCGACTTTTGAGATGGATCCTCCCAGCATCCCTGTAATAACGGGCGCAGCAGTGGCTGTAGGGCATATTATGCAGATGAATACTCCTTGTGCGACAAGTTCGTTTAACGGTTTGATAAGAAAATATGCTCCTACCGCTCCCAGTATCTGTGCCGCCAATAGCCACCAGATATATGCTCCTATATGGAAATCGCTTATTTTAAGGCGGGTATATGTAATGAGCAGCATTACGAAAATTATATATTTCGACAGGAATGCCACATATCCGATGTAATTGTGGAATATTATGCCGAGCAACATCGCGATGGGTAGCATCCATGGTTTCAGTCGTGCCCGGAAGGTTGAAAAGCTCATTTCCGTATATTTTGATGAAACGTTTTGCAAGTGGCACACAAAGGCGTGCCGGGAATAGATTTTCCCAAGGCACGCCTTCGTGGTATTATATCAGGGGTAAAAAATCGTCAGGTATGAATGCAGGATGAATCTTACATCTGTGAGGTGTATGATACTCTATGCAATCAGGCAAATTTGGAGAAGTCGACATTGTGCATGTCGCCGGATTTGGCGAATTCTGTATGGAATTCATATGCGGCATGCAATGTGGCGGGTGTCTGTCCTCCCTTGGCAAGTTTCAGGTAATCGCGCAGTATGGGACGGTAGTCGGGGTGTGCGCAGTTTTCTATGATTTCGTGTGCGCGCTGCAGCGGATCTTTCGCGCGCAGATCCGCGATACCCTGGTCTGTGATGAGTATGTCGACTGAGTGCTCGCTGTGATCGGCATGCGATACCATAGGCACGATGTTGCTGATGAGTCCTTCCTTTGTCACGGAGGGGCAGGAGAATATCGAGATGTAAGCGTTGCGGGTGAAGTCTCCGGAGCCGCCGATACCGTTCATCATGCGTGTGCCGAGCACATGTGTGGAGTTCACGCATCCGAATATGTCGGCTTCCAGTGCGGTATTCATGGCAATGACTCCGAGTCGACGGATGATTTCCGGATTGTTTGATATTTCCGCAGGACGCATCAGGATCTTGTCATGGAAGAAATCAAGGTCGGCAAAAAGCTGACGTTCCACATCGTCGGAGAAAGTCATCGAGCAAGTGCTTGCGAAAGTACATTTGCCTGCACGGAGAAGCTCGAGAACGGAATCCTGTACCACTTCGGTGTACATCATGAAGTTGGGCAACTCCTTATCCATGCACAGGTAGTGGAGAACAGCATTAGCCACATTGCCGACACCGCTCTGAAGCGGGAGGAACTCTTTAGGTATTCGCCCCTTCTGGTATTCGCTTACAAGGAACTGTACAACGTTTGCTCCGATTTTCTCGGATATGGCGTCGGGTTTGGTAAACGGTTTTACTCCGTCGAGCATGTTGGTGCGCACGATGCCACGCACTTTTGACGGGTCTATTTTCAGCGTTGGGCGCCCTACACGGTCACTGGGACTGTAGATGGGGATTTCGCGACGATATGGGGGGTCGGCCGGCAGATATATGTCGTGCATACCGAGAAGCGACTGGGGGAGCGCTTCGTTGAGCTCTATGAAGATGTGTTTGGCACGGGGGGCATAAGTCGGTATGTTGCCAAGTCCGCATCCGAGCAGCACTTCTCCGTCTTCCGAGATCGCGGCGGCCTCTATTACGGCTATGTCAGTATCGCCATAAAAGCCATATCTTGTTTCCTGGGCCATCTCGGAAAGGTGGCGGTCGAAATAATGTGCGTCATGCGCGTTTATGCGTTTGCGCAGATCAGGCGTATTCTGGTAAGGTGCGCGCATGTTTATCGCATTGTTTCTGGCAAGGATGCCGTCTACATGGTCGTTGGTGGATGCGCCGGTGAATATGTTTACCTTGAATTCACGACCCTGCTCATGTTCCGCAGCGGCTTTGTGTGCCACTTCTTCCAGAATTGACTTTGGTACACCTGGTGCTGTAAAGCCCGACAGGCCAATGGTGTCACCGTTGTTAATCATCTCAGCCGCTTCCTTTGCGGTGATAAAATTATAAGCCATAGCAAACTTTAAGGTGATAATATTTTATTGTGTATCGGTTCCCACATATCCCTGTTGCTCTAATTTTGTATCGATGGATTTTGTGGGAACGGCACTGTTTTATTATTTTTGCACAAAAATAGGGCTTTTGCCGCCATCTGGCAAATTTTGTATGCATGTTTTTCAGCACAAAACCTCACGGGGATATGCTGCCAGAGAATTTTAGCGTGTGGAAGTTCCGGATGATTAATCATTGATATGGACAAAGAAAACAAATGCCGCAATGAGGCCTCTCGTGCGGCTGATAAGGAGAGCGTCGAGAAAAAACTATATATAGAGACCTATGGCTGCCAGATGAATGTGGCCGACAGCGAGGTAGTAGCTTCCGTAATGGGTATGGCCGGCTATACGCCTGCCGATGATGTGGAGAGCGCTGATGCGGTGCTTCTCAATACTTGTTCCATACGCGACAACGCCGAGCAGAAGATCTTTTCACGGCTGCAATATTTTTCGTCATTACGCCGGCGGAAAGGTGGCAGGCAATTCATCGTCGGAGTTATCGGCTGCATGGCGGAGCGTGTGAAAGATGTGCTTATAAATGACCATGGTGTAGATCTTGTGGCCGGCCCTGATGCATATCTTGATCTCCCCAACCTGTTTGCCGCGGTGGAAGCAGGCCAGAAAGCCATTAATGTGGAACTTAGTACAACCGAGACATATCGGGATGTGATTCCGAGCCGTATAAGCGGCAACAGGGTCAGCGGCTTTGTGAGCATAATGCGTGGTTGTAACAATTTCTGCTCATATTGTATTGTGCCTTATACACGCGGCAGGGAGCGTAGCCGCGAGGTAGGTAGTATCCTTGGCGAGGTTGAGGATCTGCGTCGTAAAGGTTTCCGTGAGGTAACCCTTCTGGGGCAGAATGTAAACAGCTATCATTTCTCGGATCCCGAAAGCGGAGATGTGACTTTCCCGAAATTGCTTTCTATCGTTGCCGAGGCGGCACCAGATATGCGCATCAGGTTTACAACCTCACATCCCAAAGATATGAGTGACGAGACAATAGACGTGGTGGCACGTTACCCGAATATATGCAAGCATATACATCTGCCGGTGCAATCAGGCAGTAACTCGGTGCTGAAATCCATGAACCGTAAATATACCAGGGAATGGTATCTGGACCGCATTAAAGCCATTCGTTCAAGAATACCCGACTGCGGTATTTCAACAGACCTTTTTACAGGTTTCCATAATGAGACTGAAGATGATTTCCGGCAGACATTGTCGCTTATGGAGGAGGCCGCCTTTGACTCGGCGTTTATGTTCAAGTATTCCGAGAGACCCGGTACGTTGGCAGCCCGTACAATGCCCGATAATGTGCCTGAAGATGTGAAAGTCGAGCGCCTGAACCGCATGATCGCTCTTCAGAATTCACTGTCTGCCGCCTCGAACGCCGCGGATGTAGGGAAGGTTTTCGAGGTTCTCGTGGAAGGGGTGTCGAAACGAAGCACTTCCCAGTGGATGGGCCGTACATCGCAGAATAAGGCCGCGGTATTTCCCGCGGGTGATTTCCATGTAGGCGATCTGGTAATAGTGCGTGTAACCGGCAGCTCATCCGCGACTTTGCTTTGCGAGCTGGCATAATGATTCCTGGTGGCAGTGTGCGCCTAAAGTACAAAAGTTGTTAAAAGGCTTGACATGGGCAATCTTATGTTGTAATTTTGCAATGATTTGGATGATTATGCCGTGTAGGGCATATGTTAAGAATCCTTGCACCAAAAGGTTATTCCATCTAAGGTATTATGAATAGCAAAAAACGTAACCGCCTGGCAGGGTGGGGAGATTACGTGACATCTACTATCAGTGTGATGCTCGTACTCTTCATAATAGGTCTGGTAGGCGCATTAAATACAACGTTTCACGGCATTAATCGTCAAATAAAGGAGAAAATGGGCTTTACTGTGGTTCTCGCCGACAGTGTCGGGGACTCAGGTGTAGACTCGCTTAAGATCCTCTGTGACAACGCCCCATATATCTCGGATTACAAATATCTTTCCGCCGAGGAGGTTATGGCGGAGGAGACCAAGGAAGATGGCGACGAGCTGGTTGAGCTTCTGGGAGTTAACCCTTATGCTCCTATGCTTGAAATCCGAATGAAAGAGGATTATGCCAATGTAGACAGCATTACCGCGATAGTGGCTCTATGGAATGCCATGCCGCAAGTAGATGAAGCTACTGCAAATACCGAGATGATCGGTAACATCAGCCGTAATGCGCAATATCTGAATCTCATACTGGTAGTCATAGCATGCGCGTTGTTGCTGATTTCATTTGTTCTGATCAACAATACCGTGCGTCTTACCGTGTACTCACGGCGTTTCCTTATACATACGATGAAGCTGGTAGGTGCCACCGGAGGATTTATCCGGCGTCCGTTCATTCTGATCAATTGCTGGCAGGGTGTGATTTCGGGAGTGCTTGCATCCGGCCTTCTATGCGCGCTTGCAGTGTGGGCGGACAGTTGGGAAAAGAACCTCTTGGCAACCTTATTGCCGTGGTCGGCAATCGGTATTATCTGTGGTTGTCTGGTAGTGTTGGGGGTGTTGATATGCGCGATAGCGGCCTTTTTTGCAACGAACAGGTATCTGCGTAAAAACTATGACGAGATGTTTGACTGAGAGTCAGGCATCCGGCAATTCAATGAAATTTAAAGCAAAATCTTATACATATTAATCATGTCCATAGCGTCGAAATCTACACAGGATAAAGGTGTTTCAGACAAGGCAAAAGGCCTGTTAAAAGAAACAGATTCGGAATTCCCGTTGTGTAGAAAAAATTTTATCTGGATGGCGGTATCAGGTGCTGTTATCATCATCGGTTTTTTGTTGATGCTCGGAGGAGCTTCCACAGAGGAATTCAATCCCGACATATTCAGCACGCGTCGTATAGTCATTGGCCCGACTCTGGCATTTATCGGCTTTGTGGCTATGGGGATATCGATTATTGTGCGTCCTGGCAGAGAAAAGAAATCAGATAAATAATCCGGTATTCTGGGTTAAAAACACAAAAATAATGCCATAACAGATATGGATTGGTTTGAAGCGCTTATTTTGGGTATTGTCCAGGGGTTGGCGGAATATCTTCCTATAAGTTCGAGCGGCCATCTTGAAATTTTCAGCCAGATTCTGGGACTGAAAATGTCGGGAGCTGATTCTTTGCAGTTTGATCTCGTACTGCATGTGGCTACGGTTTTGTCTACCATTGTAGTGCTGTGGAGTCGGTTTGTGCCGTTGTGCACCTCCTTTTTTACATTGCGGAGGGATGAAAACACCACATATGTAGGTAAGTTGTTGCTGTCTTGTATTCCGGTAGGTATAGTGGGACTGTTTTTCAAAGAAGAGATATCAACATTTTTCGGTGTATCGGAAGATGGCGGCAATAATCTGCTGACGGTAGGTATCTGCCTTTGTGTGACTGCTTTCCTTCTTGCTTTCGCACATTTTTTCCGAAACAAGGAGTTCAGGAGCAATGCACGCTCCGGGCGCAATATCTCATGGTCCGACGCATTTATAATCGGTATCGGTCAGGCCATAGCGGTATTGCCGGGTCTGAGCCGTTCCGGAACAACGATAGCCACCGGTATCATACTTGGTGACAAACGGGAGCAAGTAGCGCAATTCTCATTTTTTATGGTGATCATACCTATTCTCGGGGAAGCGCTTCTAAGCCTTGTCAAGATACTGAAAGCCGCGCCCGGCGAAATAGACTCCCCGGTTGGAGTTCTGCCCATGATAATCGGTTTTACGGCGTCTTTCATTGTCGGTTGCCTGGCATGCAAATGGATGATAAGCCTTGTGTCGCGTGGTAAGCTCGTGTGGTTCTCTATATATTGTCTTGCCGTCGGCATATTATGCATATGCTGGTAATCGTACTTAGCCAAAACTTCGAATATAATGACGCTTAGACCCCTTGACGGTGAGATTTTCATCATAGACAAGCCATACGGCTGGTCATCGTTCCATGTTGTCAAAAAGGTCCGGAATATTTTGTCTTCCCGTCTGCGCAAGGTGGGAGTGAAGAAACTTAAAGTAGGGCATGCCGGCACTCTGGATCCATTGGCAACCGGTGTGATGATAGTATGCAGCGGCCGGGCAACAAAGCGCATCGATGATCTTCAGGCCGGTGTGAAGACGTATACTGCAGGTATTGCCCTGGGAGCGACAACGCCCTCATTTGATATGGAGACCCCGGTGGATGCAACATATCCGACAGCGCACATTACCCGTGAACTGGTAGAAGAAGCACTCGCCCGGTTCAAAGGTACCATACAGCAGGTACCTCCCGTATATTCCGCAGTGAAAGTGGACGGCCACAGAGCGTATAAGATGGCACGTACCGGGCAGGAGGTGGAACTAAAGGCCAAGACACTGGTGATAGAGGCTATTGACCTTCAGTCTTTTTCGCCGGAAGAGATACAGATAAGAGTGGTTTGTTCGAAAGGAACCTACATACGTGCGCTGGCACGCGACATAGGTCTGGCTCTCAACACAGGAGCGCATCTTTCATCCCTGCGTAGGGATTCAGTAGGGGATGCATCCCTTGAAAAGGCATTGAACATAGAAGATGCCGTGAGACAGTTGTCTGAGGCTACAATGACTATCGCGGATGAAGATGGCAACGAGATAGAGGTTCCTCCTGTAGCGTGTGACCGTGCCGTTCTCCGAAATGAAGATGCCGACATCAGACCCTGGGCGGAACGGGTTTCCATACCTGCCGATATACAAAGAATAGAATAATAAAACAGCCCAATAATAACCAACAACGAAAATGAAGCTATCGCAATTCAAATTCAAGTTGCCGGAAGAGCTTATTGCACAGAATCCTCCCGAAAACCGTGACGAATGTAAGCTGATGGTGGTTCACCGTCAGACCGGTGTCATAGAGCACAAAGTGTTCAAGGACATCATCAATTATTTTGACGAAGGGGATATAATGGTGTTCAATGACACTCAGGTTTTCCCGGCACGTCTGTATGGTAATAAAGAGAAGACCGGCGCAAAGATCGAGGTATTTCTTCTGCGTGAATTGAACGCCGAACATAAGCTGTGGGATGTTCTTGTAGAGCCGGCACGTAAAATACGTATCGGTAACAAGCTATATTTCGGCGATGACGAGTCGATGGTTGCAGAGGTGATAGACAATACCACTTCCCGCGGACGCACTCTGCGTTTCCTTTATGACGGAAGCCACGAGGAGTTCAAGGCCAATCTGTTCAAACTCGGATCCACCCCGCTTCCTGAATACATAAAACGTGAGCCTACGGAAAAGGATGCAGAGATGTATCAGACCATTTTCGCGCGCAATGAAGGCGCTGTTGTCGCTCCCGCGGCCGGCCTCCATTTCTCGCGCGAGGTGATGAAGCGCCTTGAGATCCGCGGTGTGGAGCAAGGGTTTCTCACGGTGCACAGCGGCCTCGGTGCTTTCCGTGATATCGACGTGGAGGATCTGACAAAACACCGGATGGACTCCGAAGACATGAGCGTGGATCAGAAACTGGTGGATATGGTAAATCATGCCAAAGACAACGGCAAGCAGGTGTGCGCTGTAGGAACCTCTACTTTGCGTGGCATAGCAAGTGCCGTGAGCATGGGCGGACATATGAAAACATATACAGGCTGGACCAACAAATTCATTTTCCCTCCGTATGATTTCACGGTTACCACCGCTCTGGTGACAGGGTTCCATATGCCATACTCCACAATGCTTATGATGGTGACGGCTTTCGGTGGATATCAGTTGGTAATGCGTGCCTATGAGGAAGCCATAGAGAATGGATATATGTTCGGGGCATATGGTGATGCAATGCTTGTAATAGACTGATTCTGGAACGATGGTAATAAACGAACGTGCCGACAGGCATGCGATGGTAATAGATGCGGGCCGCCGTATGCTTACGGCAGCCCGCACCGCTCCCAAAGCCAAGGGAGTGGATCTGATTGAATGTGCCCTTGTGGAAGGGGAAGATCTGAAAAGAATATCCGACGAGATGATAAAGATTCATGAAGAGACCGGGCGTCCGGTGTATCTTCGTGACTCCGCTAATATTCTGAAAGCCGAAGCGATGCTGGTGATCGGCACACATCTCGATGCCATGGGGCTTAACTGCGGACATTGCGGTTTCCCTACCTGCAAGGAGAAGCCAGAGTGTGCTCCCTGTGCGGTAAACTGCGTGGATGTCGGCATTGCCATAGGCTCCGCCGTGGCTACGGCTGCAGACAGCAGGATCGATTGCCGTGTGATGTTTTCCGCCGGGATGGCTGCGCAGCGTCTTGATATTCTCGGCGGTTGCTCGCAGTATTATTGCATTCCTCTTAGCGCCTCGTCAAAGAATCCGTTTTTTGACAGGTAACATGATCCGTGCGGAAGCAGGCTATGCTTCGGCGCAATCATCAACAAATATTGTCTTCGGAGAATGTGACGCCAGATACATCCTGAAGGCGTCTGGAAAGTTCATCTCCGTGGTCAGCACGGACGGCCAGCCTGATGCAGCATGAATTATCAAACTGTTGTTCGAGAATACGGACTTCCGGATTCTTGATGATACGCATCACATCGTTCATAGCAAGATAAGGAAATGTGAAAGCAAGCTCGCGTTGCTCATGGCATTCGATGATTTCAGATGCCGTGATAGCTTCGCGGGCTGCTTCGCGATAAGCCACTATGAGACCTGACGTTCCCAGTTTGATACCTCCGAAATACCGCACGACAACGATCACTACATTCGTAAGATTGAATGAATTGATCTGTCCGAGAATCGGTTTGCCTGCGGTACCTGATGGTTCGCCGTTGTCATTGCTCTGGTATTCATCGCGTTTCGGGCCGATCATGTATGCCCAGCAGACATGGCGCGCATCGCAATATTTATTTGTGTATTCCTTTATTACTGACTTTGCCTCCGCAGAGGAGTTCACCGGATGGGCGAACGCGAGGAAGCGGCTCATCTTTTCCCGGTAGATACCTTCTCCCAGAGTTTTTATCGTGTAATATATGTCTGACATGATGCGTCTTTTAGAGGTTCAACGTGGGAGCGGACTTCTGCCGAATGCGTCTATGAATGATCCCGGAGTGGAATTGAAAATCTTGACTCCGCGCAGATCGGCATATCTCCGTATGACATGATATGATCTGAAGGCTACGGTGAGACTTTCCAGCATTTCATGCAGTCGCACGTTTTGATATGTGGAGCAGACACGCGCCTGTTCATGCTCGTTATCCTTATAAAAATGAGGTTGGATACTTATAACATGATTCATGTCATCGACTGCGAGCGTGCGTGTCCAGGTGTGGTCCGCTCCGATAAGATATATCTCCTTATAGCCCATCCAGATACCGATCATTATAGAAGGAATGAGCACATTTCGTGGACGCGGCATGCCCCATTTCCTGTCAAAAGCGAAATGCTCGGCACTTTTGAAGCCTTCAAATCCGTTGAAGCTGAAGAATTCCACAGACAAATGCGGGTTACCGAGCAGGGAGGGGTGTACCGAACTCTTTTTAGGAACAAAAAGTGTGATAGGCCATGTGGCTTCAGCAAGGTTCCCTACAAGCATGCGCACATTGGGATCGTCAATCGATTTGAAAAAATGCGGATCCGCCAAGACATAGTATTTCGGCTTAAGTATCTTGAAACTCGGGGAATTGGCTGCAAAGTTTACTGCCAATGTGTCGCTATGCCGGAGCAGCTCAAGGTCGTTTTCAATATTCGTCGCAAGCGATGGCCCGTTGCCCATAATGATCAGCGGATTGACGGGTTTGCGGTCTGCTATGTCCGCTCTGCCTCCTGCCACAGCGGTTTTGACCAATGATTTTGCGGTGGCTCCAAACTGCGACAGGAAAGATGCGGCTCTATCGGGAAAACTCTGGTTCATATGACTTGGTCGGAAATATTCTTTTACAAAGTTACTTATTCGTCGCGAAATATTACAGCACAGGGCACAAAATACCGGGATAGTTTTTCCTTATATAAACTTTAAAGGTGCTAATAGGCATAATGCCGATTAAAATGTTTAATTTTGCAAGACCGATCCCGTTGAAAGGGATGTTTCGCATAGGTGCCGGTAACAGGATGCCGTAGTCTGATAAAATGAAGAATTGATTATGTCAAATGCTGATGTGGTAAAAATCGATGTTGGTAAGGTGATAAGCGATCGCCTTCCCATGCTGAGTCGGTTTATGCCAGGGCGCCTGATAAAGTGGCTTGAAGGTCTCATAAGGCAGACGGAGCTTAACGGTCTTCTTGAGGCCAACGCCGGGAAAACCGGCGCGGAATTTTGCCGTGGTGTATTGAAATATCTGGGCATAACGATCAAGGTCCGGTTTCCGGAGCGGCTGCCGTCGCGGGAGAACCGCCGAGTGCTGTTTGTAAGCAATCATCCTTTGGGCGGCCTGGATGGAATGGCGCTGATAGACATGATTCACCGCTACTACGGAGGCCAGGTGTGGTTTGTTGTCAACGACCTGTTGATGGCTGTCAAACCGCTTGAAAATGTGTTTTTGCCTATTAATAAATTCGGCTCGCAGCAGCGCCAAAGTGCGGCGCGTATCGAAGAGGCGTTTGAGGGGAATGACCCGGTTATAATTTTTCCTGCCGGTCTGGTGTCACGCTACCGCCGATTTCCATTCGAAGGTGAGGAAAAAAAGATGGTGGCCGATCTGGAATGGCGCAAGACATTTGTAAACAAATGCATAAGATACAAACGCGATATAGTGCCGTTGTTTTTCAGCGGTACCAATTCGATGGATTTCTACCGCAAGGCCAATCTTAGAAAGAGACTCGGGATTAGATTTAATCTTGAAATGATACTGTTGCCTCGCGAAATGCTCGATACAAAAGGTAAGACATTTGTGGTAACGGTAGGAAACATACACAGGTGGGATACGCTGGAAGGTGGCCGTGACGCGCAAGGATCCGCGAATTCACTCGCATATGAAACGTATCTGCTGAGCTTGGAAAGTGGCGATGTCCATGATCTTCCTCCGGTGGAAGACACCAGTCTGTAAACCGGAAATTACCAACATGAATTTAATGATTGATATGCAGCAAAAAATAATAGATCCCATACCGGTTCCCGTATTGGAAAGAGAATTGTCGTCCGGAGCTTTTCTCAGAAAAACCAACAAAGGGAACAACGAGATATATGTGGTGGATGCTCACAGTGCTCCGAATGTAATGCGTGAGATAGGGAGACTGCGTGAGATCGCTTTCCGCACAGCCGGCGGAGGCACTGGCAAGGACTGCGATATAGACAGCTATGATCTGATGGATCCTCCATGCAAGCAATTGATCGTTTGGAATCCGGAAGAAAAAATCATCATGGGCGGTTATCGTTATATACTTGGCAAGGATATAAGAATTCTTCCTGACGGGACACCACGCATAGCGACTTCCCATATGTTCCGGTTCTCTCCCGAGTTCATGAACTCCTACCTGATGTCTACCATAGAACTCGGGCGGTCGTTTGTAAGATTGGAATACCAGTCATCACGAGCGGGCGCCAAAGCGTTGTTTGCCCTTGACAATCTGTGGGACGGTCTTGGAGCGCTTACGGTGATACATCCCGAAATCAAATATCTGTTCGGTAAATTCACCATGTATCCGAGTTACGACCGTGAATGCCGCGACATGCTTTTGTATTTCCTGAACAAGCATTTTCCTGACAAAGACTGCCTGGTGCGTCCTTTCCATCCGCTTGCCACTGGATCTAACCTGGATAAATACGCGGGAATGTTTCCTGGGAACAGTTTCAAGGAGGACTATCGCGTGCTCAATTCCTTCGTGCGTGATCACGGCATAAACATACCGCCGCTTGTAAACGCATACATGAGCCTGTCGCCGACGATGAAGATTTTCGGTACCGCTATAAATGATGAGTTCGGAAATGTGGAGGAGACCGGCATATTTCTTACCATTGCTGAAATTTTTGAAGAAAAGATACAACGACATGTAGCCACATATCAGGCCGACGATGATCCTTCGTTGGCGGAACGGTTGTGATTGGTGGTTACTTAGATATATTCTTAAGTCATGTGTAGTAGATCAATTAAAAAGTTTCTGGTATCTTACCGTCTGTTGGCTTTGTCGGCATGCTTTTGTCCGGCTGTGGTTTCACATGGCGAATATAAAATAGACTATTCCGCGGAGATTGTGGCCAATGCGGGAAGCGGTGAGTTCGCGCCGTATTACATTATGTCGAACCGGCATGGTATTCTCACAAGCAGCAAGAGCGCTTTGGCAAGAGGACGTATAGAGCGCATGATGGACACGTCATCCCGATTCAGCTATGGATTCGGTGTGGATCTCATAGGAGGGTGGGGCAGTTCGATAGACTATCTCCGATTTTCCCCTAACGATGGGACGGAGTATATAGCCAGACATCCTTCGTCAGGATGGATACAGCAACTTTACGGTGAGGTGAAATACCGGGGGGTATTCCTTACGGCTGGTCTGAAAGAACGTTCCTCCGCTCTTTTGAACAAAGATCTCTCAAGTGGCGATCTTGTGGAGAGTGGCAACGCCCGCCCCATACCCGAAGTGCGTGTGGGATTTCTGGACTTCCAGAACATACCGTTTACACGCGGGTGGCTGCAGATACAGGGGGAAATATCCTATGGTAAGTATACCGACAACAAATGGATGCGCGAACATTACAATTATATGGACTACCATATAAACCAGGGCGCGCTCAATACATATAAAAGATGCTATTTCCGCACAATGCCGTCGCAGCCTTTCTCAGCAACATTCGGCATGCAGGTCGGGGCTTCGTTCGGCGGTGAGGCAAAATGGTATAACCGCGGGAAGGTTGTAAAAGAACAGCGGTTTTCGAAAGGGGTAAAACAGTTTTTCAAAATGTTTCTTCCGTTGGACGGCGGCGACGAGTATTATTCAGGGAGTTCGCTGGGGTCATGGGACGTAATGTTCCGTTATCGTCTGCATAATGGCTATGATCTGAAAGCATACTTTCAAAAACCGTATGAGGATGGTTCCGGTATAGGATTTCTCAACGGATGGGACGGTGTCTGGGGCATCGAATTTGCCACCAATTGTGCCGCTCCTGTGAGTGGTGCTGTGGTGGAGTATCTTGATTTTACCAATCAGTCCGGTCCCATGCACTGGGATCCGGACGATTATCCCGGCACGGGTATAACGGGCCGTGCCGAGGGGGCTGATGATTATTATAACAATCAGGAATATAATCCATATGCCTGTTACGGTATGGCGATAGGTTCTCCGTTCATGGTATCACCGGTTTATAATACAGACGGGATGATGATGTTCCTGTACAACCGCGTCCGCGGATTTCATATCGGTATAGAAGGCGATATCATTCCAGGAGTTTCCTACAGGGCGCTCGGTGGCTACAGACGGAGCTGGGGCAATGGCTATATACCTCTGATTTCGCCGAAATCCGACACCTCGTTTATGGCAGAGGTGAAATGGCGTGTCGCCGGTGTCAGGGGACTTGTGTTGAAGGGACAGTTCGCCATTGATCACGGAAGCCTGCTTGGAAATAACGCCGGAGGGTGCGTATCTGTAAGTTATTCAGGTGATTTCAAACTTTAGAATCACCATATAATCACGTGTTGTCTGTATGATGGAGTCTATAATAAAAAAAATCGTTTTCAGGATATTGTATCCTGCTCTGATGTCGTTTGCCATATTTCCTTACACCGGATGTACGCGTAACAATGGTGATATCGGGATGTGGTTCGGCACATGGCAAATGATATCGGTTTCCGCCGACGGCGATGCGGACACTGCCTATAAAAAAGATATATTCTGGTCATTCCAGAATGATATATTGCAACTGACGCGTATACCGACCGGTAACGATGGAATACATCGCGTAGAACGCAGGTATGGCACCTGGCATGAGGGGGAATGCTGTATCTTAGTCAATTTCAGTTATTCGGATGACAATAGCGATGTGGATTATACATATCGGCCGTTTGAGGAGCTGCATCTGCCATACGGATCGGAAGCAGACCTTCGCATAAAGAAAAATACCGGGAAAGATGTTATACTTATATACAATGCCCCGGATGGCGTGGAATATACATATACATTGAAAAAACAGAATTGATGTCGCGAAATATAAAAAAGGCGCTTGTTACCGGCGCTGACGGTTTTATCGGGTCCCATCTTGTGGACAAACTTCTTTCGGAAGGAATAGAAGTGCGTGCCTTGAGCCAATACAATTCGTTCAACAACTGGGGTTGGCTTGAAGGCAACGCGGATCCCCGCCTTGAAGTAGTGTGCGGAGATGTGCGTGACGCGGCTTTCTGCCGCCATATATCGCAGGGTGTCGATACGATTTTTCATCTCGCTGCACTGATCGCGATCCCATACAGTTATGTGGCGCCAGAGAGTTATGTGGATACCAATATTACGGGTACGCTGAATATGTGTCAGGCAGCCCGCGACATGGGAGTGGAGCGTATTGTAGTGACTTCCACATCGGAAGTATATGGTACGGCGCAGTATGTGCCTATTGATGAACTTCATCCCCGGCAACCGCAGTCGCCATATTCAGCGACCAAGATAGGAGCAGATGCGATTGCAAAAAGTTTTTATAACGCGTTCGGGCTGCCTGTGGTGATAGCCCGCCCATTCAACACATATGGCCCCCGCCAAAGTGCCCGTGCCATCATTCCTACAATCATATCCCAGATAGCCAACGGCATGAGGGAGATCAAGGTGGGGGATTTGCGACCTACACGTGATTTCAATTATGTGACGGACACATGCCGTGGATTTATAGCTCTTGCCAGAGCAGAAGGTGTAGAAGGGGAGGAGATCAATATCGCGACCGGTACGGAAGTCACAATGGCTGATACTCTAAAATTAATTGCAGAAATCATGGGGGCGGATGTGAGATACGTAGTGGATCCCGCGCGGTTACGTCCCGGAAAGAGTGAGGTTTTCAGATTGTGTGGCGACAACAGCAAGATCCGTTCGCTTACAGACTGGGTTCCAGAGATCTCGCTTAAAGAAGGATTGACCAGAACTATAGAATGGTTCAGCGATCCGGAAAATTTACGCCGGTATAAATCAGGCATATATAATCAGTGAGTATTATATCAGTGCTGATCTTGGGCAATGTGGAATCTCAGTGAAACTGGATGGTGGTGACATATCGCAATAATTGAAAAATCAGAACATATGCGGCAAGTTGTAAATATATTGTTTTTGGGGGGTGCCAAACGTGTGGCGATGGGACGTCTTTTCATAGAAGCCGGTCGCAGGCTCGGTATGGAAGTAGTGTTGTTTTCATATGAACTTTCCACGGAAGTGCCTGTTTCCGAGGTGTCGCGTGTGATTGTGGGGCGTAGGTGGAACGATCCCGCCCTGATGGAGGATCTCCATGAAGTCGTGACTGAGAACCGGATAGACATAATCATACCGTTTGTGGACCCGGCTGTAGAGATCGCCGCGCGTTATTGCATGTCGGATCCGTCGGTATGGACTCCTTTTAAAGACGGTGTGCTAGCCGCGCATATGTTTGACAAGTGTAAGGCGGATGAACTGTTCCGGAATATAGGTGTGCCTGTGCCGCGCAATGCCGGACTGGAAAAAATCACAGGAGAGGTAATAGCGAAACCACGTCATGGGTCTGCCTCCAAGGGGATCAGGGTCATGGAAAACGATGAGTATGCGGCTATGCGCAGCCGTGGCGAGACCGACGGATATATTTTTCAGGAATATATATCTGACAGGGAAGAGTATACTGTGGATTGTTACGTGGCGTCAGACGGCAAGGTCATATGTGCTGTACCCCGTCGCCGCCTGGAGGTAGCCGGTGGTGAAGTGGTCTCTACGGTTACTGTAGCTGATAAAGATATCGCGGCGATTAGCCGTAACGTGTTGGAAGGGCTTTCGCTACGTGGCGCGGTTACCATCCAGTTTCTGCGCGACCGCACTGACGGCAGACTTATGATAATGGAACTTAATCCACGTCTTGGCGGTGGCGCGGTGTGTGCGGTATACGCAGGGGCTGATATACCCGCTTTTATTCTCACAGACTGGAGAGACGGGAAAGTCCCAGTATGCGATGACTGGCAAGCTGGGGTAAAGACGTGCCGCTATTTCGAAGATGTGGTATTCAAGCCTGGTAAAGATGCCTGATACAGGAAATAAAGTGATGGAAAAGAGTGATAAGGTTATAATAATAGCCGAAGCGGGTGTAAACCATAACGGAGACTATGACCGTGCGGTAGAAATGATACATGCGGCTAAGGCTGCGGGTGCCGATTATGTGAAGTTCCAGACAGCAGTACCGGAATTGGTTATCTCCTCAATAGCTCCTAAAGCCGAATATCAGAAGGAGACAACCGGTGGTAATGAGAGTCAGCTTGAGATGTGTCGTAAAATACATCTCAGACTGGAGGATTATGCCCCGCTGAGGGATATCTGCATGGAAGTCGGGATAGGATTCATGTCGACGCCGTTTGATCTGGTGTCGATAGATTGTCTGGCCGGGCTTGATATGGATTACTGGAAAATACCCTCAGGCGAGATCACCAATCTGCCTTATTTGCGAAAAATAGGTAAACGCGGTGAGAAAGTGATCCTGAGTACCGGTATGTCTGAACTCACAGAGATAAAGGATGCCCTTGACATACTCGAGGAAGCCGGCACTCCGAAATCGAACGTAATATTGCTGCACTGCAATACACAGTATCCTACCCCGTTCTGCGATGTGAATCTTCGTGCCATGGATGCCCTTGCTACTCTGGGAGTCGCAGCTGTGGGGTACAGTGATCATACGGTAGGGATTGAAGTCTCTGTGGCGGCGGTGGCTCTTGGAGCCAAAGTAATTGAAAAGCATTTTACGCTTGATAAATCCCTCCCGGGGCCTGACCATAAGGCGTCGCTTGATCCTGTTGAACTCAAGGCGATGGTTGAGGCTGTCAGACATATAGAGGAGGCTCTTGGGAATGCCGGAAAACATGTTAGCGCGTCGGAGCGTCCTAATATCGAGATTGCCAGAAAGAGCATTGTGGCGGCAAAGGATATAAAGAAAGGAGATATTCTTTCTGAGGACAATATTACGGTTAAGCGCCCAGGAAACGGTATCTCGCCGATGTTGTGGGACAATGTTGTCGGTACGAAGGCATGCCGCGATTTCATGGCTGATATGCTGATCACTCTTGACTGATGAATTTATGGCTATGGATAGGTTATATTCCGGCATGCCTGTATACGAGGCAGTAAAGGCTATAGTTGACACCCTCTCGCCACGATATGGAGAAGGGGAGGGGAAAGCCATGGCCCGCATCATATTCGAGAATATCAAGGGTTGGAAGCCGGTTGATCTTGCAATAAAGGCGAATGAGCATCTCACGTCGTTTGCAGTTGAACAGATCGATGATGCCGTAAGCCGGCTTATGGCCAATGAGCCTATCCAATATATCTTCGGGAATACGTGGTTCTACGGAATGAGATTCAAGGTAACCCGTGATACCTTGATACCCCGTCCAGAAACTGCGGAACTTGTGGATATCATTGTGAATGAAAACCGGAGGAAAGATCTCAGGGTACTTGATCTGTGCACTGGAAGCGGTTGTATAGCTGTCGCTCTTGCCCGCAATCTGCCGTTCTCCAACGTGACAGGCGCCGATATCAGCGACAAGGCGCTTGCTGTAGCTGAGGAAAACTCCGATTCGCTGCATGCCGGAGTTGTTTTTGAAAAGGCTGATATATTGTCGACCGGGGGGCAGTCGCTTTTCAATGGCAGGACATTTGACATAATAGTCAGCAATCCCCCTTATATTGCAGATAGTGAGAAGAAAGAAATGGAGAGCAATGTGCTCGATTTTGAACCTGCGCTCGCTCTTTTTGTGCCGGATGACGATCCGTTGGAATTTTATCGGGCGATTTTCTCGATCGGTAGCGAAGTTCTGGCTCCCGACGGTGTGGTGTATTGCGAAATCAATCCCTTGTACGCAAAGGATCTTGTGAAGTTGGGTAACAGTGCCGGCTTCGGCGATGTAAGGATCCTGCGTGACAGTTACGGGAAAGAGCGTTTTATGATAGCACGCAGGTAATCGGGTATAATTCACAATATTCAGACAGATGGCATTTGTCCGTAAACAGATTTCAAAGGATGTGGCGCGCGTAAGGCTTGAAAACCTGTGCGCACGCTCGGAGCACTGCGAGTGGGAGCTGAAAGAGAAACTGAAAGGATGGATGATCATAGGCACTGATGCCGAAGAGATTCTGTCGGCACTGCATAAGGCAAGATTTTACGACGACCGCCGTTTCGCTTCTGCTTATGTGCGCGATAAAATGATGTACAACCGGTGGGGAAGGCGTAAGATCGCATATGGGTTGATGGCGAAGCGGATTATCCGGGACATTATAAACGATGCTTTGGATGAGATTGACGACAATCTCTATGGCGAAATTCTTCTTGAATTTCTTCGCGGAAAGGCTCGTGCGATAAAAGAGGGAAACAGTTATGAGGGCAGAACCAAACTGTTTCGCGCGGCTGCCTCGCGTGGATATGAGACAGATCTGATTGCAAAATATATACGGTCCGGTGAAGTGTGGCCTGACGGGGAGGATATCTGATGGGATTGAGGGATACGTGGTGTCTGATTCTTAAAGAGGGCGGAGATTGGCTTGGCGCGCTGTCTGATGTCATATTTCCGCGTATTTGCCAGGTTTGCGGCCGCGCATTGGTAAAAGGGGAGGAGGTGATGTGTCTGGACTGTATGGTGGGAATGCCCCGCACAAATTTTCATATAAGCAGTTCAGCGACTCCGGTAACACGTATGACTGCAGAGGCGAAAATAATCAGGATGGCGTGTATGTTTTTCTACAGTAAAAAATCCGGTTATGCGGCCATGCTCAAAAAATCCAAATACAACGGTCATCCGGAGATAGACCGGACGCTTGGAAAACGGTTTGCAACAGAACTTATGCCTTCCGGATTTTTCGACGGTGTGGATCTGATTGTTCCGGTGCCGATGTTCAGATGGAAGAAACTGTGGCGAGGCTTTAATCAGGCGGAGGAAATTGCCCGTGGAGTAAGTATGGTTACCGGAATTCCCATAGCATATAATCTTGAGGCTGTAAGGCCACACTCTACCCAGACAAAAAAGTCTGCTACAGAACGCCGGTCATTATCCGGATCATATTTCGGCGTATATGCGCCTGACGAACTGAAAGACAAGCATATACTGTTAGTGGACGATATAGTGACAACCGGAGGAACCGTAGCGGCATGTTCGCAAGCTCTTCGCGATGCAGTGCCATCGGTCAGAATCTCCCTGCTGTCACTCGCCCATACTGCCTATACCTGAGAAATTCATAACTCAATGGTGGTGGCTTCGATCTCCTGGCTCAGGAACAATGATGCCATTCCCGAAAATTTATAAGAATTTTCGGTGGTAAGATAGACTGTATCACCATTGTGGCTTAGCCTCGCCTCCATTGCCGGATGTCTTTTCAGATAGTCGGCGAGGCTCGTGGCTACGATTTCTCCCTGTTTGAGTAGCGATATATGGGCAGGAATATATTGACGGATCTTGTTGTAGAGTAATGGATAATGCGTGCACCCGAGAATTATAGTGTCAATTTCTGGATCTTTTGCGAGTATGCGGTCAGCCTCCTGTTTCACAAAATAATCGGCACCGGCGTGCGCCGCCTCGCCGTTTTCTATGAGGGGCACCCACATAGGACATGCATGTCCCACGGTCTTGAACCCAGGATACAGCTTCGCGATCTCCATATCATAACTTTCGCTCTGTATGGTTCCGGGAGTGCCGAAGACACCGATATGGCCAGTGGATGTATGACGGCCGAGTTGTTCCACAGTCGGACGTATCACGCCGAGCACGCGCTTGGTCGGGTCTATTGCAGGCAGATCGTGCTGCTGTATTGTGCGCAGGGCTTTTGCCGACGCTGTATTGCAGGCGAGAATCACGAGCGGACAACCTTTGTCAAACAGATATCTGACAGCTTCGAGGGTGAAACGGTATACAATATCAAACGATCGTGTGCCATATGGAGCACGTGCGTTGTCGCCGAGATATATGTAGTCATGCTGTGGAAGCGCCTTACGTATTTCGTTGAGGATCGTAAGGCCGCCGTATCCGGAGTCAAAGATGCCGATGGGGCCTTTCTGTTTGCTGATCATGCGTATGCTTAATCATAATCACTTCCCGCGTCAGGCCATATACCTGACACGAGAAGTGAGTTATAGGATATAGGGATTATGTAAATTACATTATGCCGCGTTCACGGAGTTTGCACTGCCATGCCCAAGCTGAGCGCATGGTGTCTGCGATAGGTGTCTCGGCTTTCCATCCAAGTACTTCGTTGGCATACTGGGGATTTGCCCATACCTTTTCGATATCGCCTGCACGACGGCCTACAATCTTGTGGGGAACCTTTACTCCGGTGGCAGTCTCGAAAGTATTGATGAGTTCAAGAACTGAGAGACCGTTGCCGGTGCCGAGGTTGAAGATTTCTATTTTCTCGGAGCTCTTGTCATCGAGCATGCGTTCTACAGCTATTACATGCGCTTTTGCAAGATCAACCACGTCGATGTAGTCGCGGATGCATGAACCGTCGGGGGTGTTGTAATCGTTGCCGAACACACTCAGTTCCTTGCGGATGCCTATGGCAGTCTGGGTAAGGAAGGGGATAAGGTTCTGGGGAACTCCGTTGGGTAGTTCGCCGATCTCTGCGCTCGGATGGGCGCCTACGGGATTGAAGTAGCGGAGTATTACGCTTTTGAACGGAGCACCGGCGTTGATGACGTCGGTGATTATCTCTTCGGAAATCTGCTTGGTGTTACCGTAAGGAGAGGTGGCCTTTTTTATGGGAGACTGCTCTGTTACGGGGTTTACGTCGGGTTCTCCGTAAACGGTGCATGACGAAGAGAATACGATCCCTTTCACATCACGTTCTGCCATTACATCAAGCAGATTCATCAATGTGTTGAGGTTGTTGCGGTAATAAAGTACCGGCTTCTGCATGGATTCGCCTACAGCCTTGCTTGCAGCGAAATTGATGATACCTTTGATGCCGGGATATTTGTCGAAGAGGGAACGTACGGCTGCTATGTCTGTGCAATCTGCCTCTACGAAATCGGGGCGGATGCCGGTGATACGCTCTATGCCGTCAAGAACCTCTATATTGGAGTTAGAGAGGTCGTCAATAATAACTACGGGATAGCCGGCCTGCTGCAGCTCGACGACGGTGTGTGAGCCAATATAGCCGGTACCGCCGGTTACCAATATTCTGGGTTTCATATTTCAGCGATAAAAATTAGAACAGTTTGGCCGGATATGTGCCGTTTTCGTGGAGTTCGGCAAATTTGGCGACAACTCCGGGACGATCGGCTGCATATGTCACGCCGAACCACTTGGAGTCTGTGTCCAGTACCTTCACAGTGGCTTCGCCAGAATTGATGAGGGCGTCGATACAGAGAGGAATGAAGAATTCGGCTTTGGGTGTGTTAAGATCGCGGTCGAGGAATTTGCGGAATTCACGTTCGCTGTATTCGAAATAGTCGGGTGTGAATCCCCACAGGTTCATTGAAACCGGAGTGTTGGGTGCGAGTGTCTGTTCCACGCCGTTTTCATCGGTGAACACGATGCGTCCGTCCTTGTCATATGAGATAGCTGTGCGCTCTACAACGGATGTAAGCTTGCCGTCTGTGGTTGAGCATACGCCACGGGCAACAGATCCGTTCTCTGTCATGGTGTTGCCTACACGGAAGCCTACCATGCAGTAGTCGCCTTTGTGGTTGCGTTCGCGTGACAGCTCTTTAGCTATAACCTCGAAAGCGTTGCGGCCATAGAAGTCATCGGCATTGATTACTGCAAACGGTTCCTTGATGGCGTCCTTGCCCATCAGAACGGCGTGATTTGTTCCCCAGGGTTTTGTGCGGTCTTCAGGACAGGTATATCCTTCGGGGAGCTTGTCTGTGCTTTGGAATACAACTTCCACAGGCACATGACCTTCATATTTGGAGAGAATTTTTTCGCGGAAATCCTGTTCGAAGTCTTTGCGGATTACGAAAACCACTTTTCCGAATCCGGCCTGGAGTGCGTCATAAATAGAGTAGTCCATGATGGTCTCACCGTTAGGACCGAGCGGATCAAGCTGTTTGAGGCCTCCGTAGCGGCTGCCCATTCCGGCAGCAAGTACAAAAAGTGTGGGTTTCATTTCAGATAACAAATGTAGTTATTTAGTTTGTTGATTGTGTTTGCATGTAAATGCATAGTACCCTGCAGCATATATGGATATACTGCAGGGTCTATGGAAAAGTGTGTTATCAGCCGAGCTTGCGGGCGCCGTCGGAAATGATTACCGGGTATACCACGGGCTCGTGACCGTATTTCTCGTTGAACTTCGCTTTTGCGGTAGCGATGAAGTTGTCGTAAAGCTCGTTTTTCACGAGGTTGATGGTGCATCCGCCGAAACCGCCGCCCATAATGCGCGAGCCTGTTACGCCGCATTCTTTTGCGATGTCGTTGAGGTAGTCAAGCTCCTCGCAGGACACTTCGTAGTCTTTTGACAGACCGGCGTGTGTCTCATACATTTTCTTGCCTACAGTCTCGCAGTCGCCGGCCTGGAGGGCCTCGCATACGTCAAGCACGCGCTGTTTCTCTTCGATGACATATTTTGCACGGAAGAAGTCTTCTGCGTTGATATCGCTCTTGATGGAGTCAAGCATTTCCATTGTGGCGTCGCGGAGTGTTTCCACGCCGAGTTTGGCGGCAACACGCTCGCATGACTGGCGGCGTTTGTTGTAGGGGGAGTCTACAAGAGCATGTTTTACTTTGGAGTCAAGGAGCACCAGAGTATATCCCTCGATGTTGAACGGATAGTATTCGAATTCCATCGAGCGGCAGTCAAGGCGCATCAGATGATCTTTCTTGCCGAATACGGATGCGAACTGGTCCATGATACCGCAGTTCACACCGCAATAGTTGTGCTCTGTGGACTGACCAATCTTTGCAAGCTCGAATTTATCAATTGTATTTCCGTTGAAAAGGTCATTGAGTGCGAATGCGAAGCAGCTTTCAAGAGCGGCCGATGAGCTAAGACCTGCACCGAGAGGCACATTGCCGGCGAATACAGAGTCGAAGCCTTTGACAACACCTCCGCGTTTGATGATTTCACGGCAGATGCCGAAGATATAGCGTGCCCACTGCTGTTTGGGGGCGTCTTCTTCCTTGAGACCGAATTCGGCATATTCGTTGATATCGACAGAGAATACGCGCACTTTGTCGGTGCCGTTAGGCTTGATTTCTGCCATGATTACTTTGTCGATCGCGCCTGGGAACACGAATCCGCCATTATAGTCGGTATGTTCGCCGATGAGGTTGATACGACCTGCAGAGGCGTACATGGTTCCGGGTTCTCCAAACTTCTCGGCGAAAATGCCTTTGATCTTTTCTTCCATATTTGTAGTATAGTTTTAGATTTGAGGATTGTCTGTTTTTTATTCAATGTATACCTGGCAAATCAGACTTATATATGTGTAGTAAACCTGTTAAATGCCATTGTTCATTTATTGAAGGCAAATTTACAAAATAATACGTAATAATTCTGTAAAAAATACATTTAAAAATGTCCCAAATTCTGCAAAATGCATTGTTTGAGACATTTTTACTATAAATTTATGGCGGTTATGTTTCGAAACTGTGGGGTACGGAATGAACCGGTGGACCTGTTTACCGCACGTCGATGGTGATAGTGGCGGCTTTCACGCCGGGTGCTGTGACAGTCAGTGTGGCCGTACCGGGAGTCGCTGAAGCGCGCAGTATGGCGGTAGCGGCACCGGAGAACAGTTTCATGCGAGGATCGTCAAACGAGAGCAGGCATGTGGGATCACCGTTGGCTGTCGCGAGAAATTCCGCAGCTCCGCTGACTTTGAAATTAACCATGCGGCTGTCGTCAGGCACTATGTTACCATTCTTGTCAGCAACCTGTACGGTAACATACACGAGGTCGTTTCCGTCAGCATGGATGGTAGTGCGGTCAGGGGTAAGTATGATCTTGTTTGCTTTTCCTGCAGTAGTAACGGTGGCTTCGTCGACAGGGGTGCCGGATGCGTCGTATGCCACAACCTTTACCTCTCCCGGCTCATAGACCGCATCTTCCCATACGAGACGGTAACGGTTCATGGCGAGCTTGTCGTTACGCTTCGCCTCATCAGCCACACGCTCCCGCTCCCAGTAGGGTGTATTGGCTGTAGCTGTATAGTCAAGTGGTGTGGAGGATGCCTTTTCCTTGATGCCCTGCGATTTTCCGTTGATGAACAGTTCGGCTTTCGGATAAGATGTATATACCATCACAGGAGTTACCTGGCCTTCTCTTCCTTTCCAGTTCCAGTGGGGAAGTATGTGCAGTGTCGGTGATTTCTTATTCCACTGCGAACGGTACAGGTAATAACGGTCTTTCGGCAATGATGCAAGGTCGATAATACCGAATACACTGGAGTGGTTAGGCCATGCGTCTGTGTCGTAGGGGGAGGGTTCTCCGAGGTAGTCGAAGCCGGTCCATACGAATTGGCCGATCATCCATGGATAGTCGTCATCCGAAGCGAAATCAATATCAGGAAGATTACTCCAGTAGCAATATTCCGTGTCGTATGATGATGACTGATGATTGGGATGTATGGCGTTGGGTTTCAGCTCCATCGGGAAGATGTAGCATCCGCGTGACGATACGGTGCTTGCTGTCTCGCTGCCGAGCACCAGCCGCTGTGGCAGAGTGTTGTATGCTTTTACGTAATACTGGGGCTTGTAATTGAAGCCAGGTATGTCAAGCGCTGCCGCAAAACCGTTGTCAAGCACTGAGCCAATCTGGTCCATGCCGCATGTGACAGGGCGTGTGGGATCTTCGCGATGTGCTATGTCAAGCAGCATCTGGAGTTCCTGCACTCCGTCCGGTCCCCATTGGCTCGGCACTTCATTACCGATACTCCACATTACTACCGAGGGGTTGTTGCGGTAATGATGAACCATGTTAATCATATCTTTTTCGGCCCATTCGTTGAATATGGAACCGTAACCGTTCGGGCTTTTCGGGCGGAATCCCCAGTCGTCAAACGGTTCAACCATGAGCATCATGCCCATTTCGTCGCAAAGCTCCACCAGTTCCGGTGCAGGCATGTTGTGTGATGTGCGTATGGCATTCGCACCCATGTCCTGAAGCATCTCTATCTGGTGGCGGAGCGCGGCACGGTTTACTGCGGCTCCGAGAGGGCCGAGATCGTGATGGTTGCAGACCCCTTTGAATTTGGTGTACTTCCCGTTGAGGAAAAATCCTTTTTCAGGTATATATTCCAAAGAGCGTATGCCGAACCGTGTAGAATAGCTGTCCACCTCTTTCCCGTCGGCAACGAGAGTGGTACGGGCTACGTAGAGAGCGGGGGCTTCAGGCGACCACAGATGTGGGGCTGTTACAAGAAAATTCTGCGTGAAAGGCTGCTCATGGGCGTAATATATGGAGTTGTTTGTAGCCACTATGTTACCGTCAGGACCAACGATCTCGGTTTTCACTTCGATGGCCTCTCCTTTCTTCGCTCCGGAAATATTGGTAATCAGTTTTACGGAAGCCTCTTTCTCGGTTACATAGGGGGTGGTGACATATGTGCCCCATACCGGCACATGGATATTTGAAGTCGCAATCAGATGCACATTTCTGTAGAGTCCTGCGCCCGGATACCATCTGGAGGACTGAGGTTTGTTTTCAAGTTCCACCGTCAATGTGTTTTCTCCGGGATGAACGGTTCCAGACGGGAGATTCAGGTAAAATGAATTGTATCCGTATGCCCAGTGTCCCACATGTTTGCCATTGACACTTACCTGTGGATTGCTCATGGCTCCGTCAAAAAGCAGGGTGAATGTCTGCCCTGCGGTATCCGCGACCTCGAAGCTGGTTGTATATATGCCTTTCCCCATATACGGCAAGCCTCCGGTGCGGCCTGTCTTCTCGCTTTTCTCGGTTTCTCCATTCTGCTCCACAGCCACTACTTGCAGATCGTTGTCCCTTGAGAATGGCTCATGTATGGCCCAGTCGTGCGGCACACGCACGTCCTGCCACTGCGCGCGGTTGCCGGCGGAGTCGACTTTTGCGAACTTCCACCCGAGCTGCAGGGTGGATTCTGTCCTTCCCCAGACTGCGGGTGCGGCACACAGAGCCGCAGCGCATGAAAGTGCAAGAAGTTTTTCAGAATTGTGTCTCATTATGATACAGTATATTGATTTAGGTGATTCGGTAAATGTTGAAATTAATTTCTGAACGCTTTGATGGCTTCATTGGGGCGCCCGTTTTCAAATGCTCCCTTATGATAATTGTTGAATCCTTCGGGTGCTTCCGGCTCCCAATAAAAGACGCCGGTCAGATGTTTGCATGATTTGTCTTCAAGTAACCTGTCAATGACCTTTTTGCCTGCTTCACCATTGGAGTGATGGAAACCGATTTCAGAGATTATGACAGGCTTGCCGTATAATTCCGAGAGATACTTGATGTTATTTATACAGGAGGTGACCATGGAGTTGTCGACGCTTACCTGCCATGACGACCCGCTGCCGCTTTCGTTTTCAGGATATAGCGACATACCGATAATATCGTATTTTGCTCCGTTGGCTTTCATGAGATTGAAAAACCACAAATACAAATCTCGGTCATGCCCGTTGTTCAGGTGCATGATCACGCGTGCTTCCGGAGCGATCTTTTTTACTGCCTCGGCACCGGCATTGAAATAGCGCACGAATTCTCCAACACGGCTTCCCTGTACACGGCCGCTTTCCCAAAGCATGCCGCCTGATGTTTCGTTGCCGATCTGCACCCATTCGGGAGTGATGCCGTTCTCTTTAAGTTTTGTGAGCACTTCCGTAACATGCTCCCTGACAGCATTGGCCAGTTCTTCGCCCGGCTTCAGACGCTTCCAGTCTGCGGGGACTGCCTGATTCGACGGGTCTGCCCATGTGTCAGACAGATGGAAGTCTATCATCAGGCGCATGCCAAGCGCATGTGCACGGCGTGCTTTGATCAGAAGGTCCCCAAGACCATTCCAACCGTCTTCAGGGTTAACCCATACACGCAGGCGTATGGAATTGATCCCGCATTCCTCGCGCAAAATAGCCAGGGCATCAGAGGCAGTACCGGCCTCATTATAAAATTTATATCCTTCCTGCTCTATTTGGGTAAGCCAGCTTACATCCGCACCTTTTGCGAATGGCAGCAGAACTTCAGGTTTGTCATTGTCGTCGTCATTGCCGCTATCGTCAGGCACTTCCGGTGTTTCCGGCTTGATGGGGGGCTCATCGTCATCTCCTCCACATGCGGCGAATCCGGTGCATAGGGCAACAGATATTATAGTATGTGAGAGAATTTTGTAAAAATTGCGTGTCATATTGTTAATTAATATATTGTTTTAGTAGTAGAATCGCATGCTGTATAACGGGATTTTAGCGAACTTATTCTATCCATACACCTATAATTTCTACTTTCGCGTTTTCGGCCGGGTATACAAGCTGCAGTTTTTCTATTTCCGATAATTCGAGCGGATTGCTGTAGTTCTCAGGCATGAATTCACGTTTTAGGAAAGTCGGATAGGGTGCGGGACACAGCGGGGTTGGGATAAGTGTCATATCAGCTATGTCGATTTCGGAAACGGTATCCGGTGACAGTGCTATCTGTTTTCCGAATGTAATGCCATCAGAGTTCACAAACGAGACAGTCATCTTTTCCGCTCCTGTAACGGCACCTGTGCGGATCTTAAGTTTGCGTGGGGAGTTTTTATCGGTTTTACCGAACATATTCACTGCGATGTCTTTTATGTTTTTGGTCATGACGGTGTTTACAGTATCGGAACCGTTTTTGGTGACGATCTCAAATGCATCCTGAGCGAGCGGCATCTTTTTTGAATTGCCGATATATGAGCGGCTCCATTGATCCGGTATAGTGGAAATATCAATGCCGCCGATACCGTCAGAGGCGTTCAGCAATACGACCGGAGAATTATCGGTAAGCAGTGCTGTAGTATAAAATCCCTCTTCCGGACTATCCCAGTCAAGCGGCGCGCCCGGTATATTTCCGGGATATGTGCGTGACTGGTCGGGAGCGACAGCGCAAATGCGATATTTCCATTCCTTTTTGCCTGCAATGTCAGATGCCGGAATGGTGGCTGTGTAGACATATGGCTCGATTTCATGCATCACATAGGTCTTGTTGTCCTTTCGCCAGAAAGAAATGTCTTCAGGATAGATCACAAGCGAATCAGGCATGGGGGAACCGAATGCTTCGGCGGTTATCGTGAGATCCGTATCGGCAGGATGTACCGGTGCAGGGGAATGGTTTACATGGAGCGGTATGGCATATGGAACCGGAGGTGCCACATATTCGTTTATCAGAATATTTCCGGTGCGGGCATTACGGTCTGTTTCCGCAAGTGCGGTGCTGTCAGAAGACAACAGGTAGACACCGGGCATGACTGATATCGTGGAGTTTTCAGCCTGCCCTCCAAAAGGATTGCTGTCATTGGCGGAAATATAATGGAATTGATTATCAAGTCCTGGCAAATGGATCGACATGGAGTGTGAGGCGTTGATTGTAACCGCAGCTTCCCTGTCAAGAGAGGGCTTTGTAAATGGATCTACAGTATAGAGCACGTCGGGCATCAGTTCCAGACGCCATACGTCCGGAGATATTTTGTCTAAAAAATAAGCGCCCCGGCCATGATAGTCCACGAGTGGTGAACTGCCATATCCGGCGATATGCATAAGCGAGTCGGGGTGTACAGGCCGGTCTGATGTGTTGTTGGTGTAAAAATACTCACCGGGAGTATTCCACATTGCCAGGTTCCGTTTATAACTTACGGTGGCGGCGCCAAAAATTGTATCGGCAGGATATTTGCCAGTATCTTCCCCGTTGGCTACCGTCTGCATTACCCGGGTTGCGATTTTCATGCCGAGCGCCTTTTGGGGTGTGTAGGCGAGGTTCAGATAATGTGTCTGATATTCGGTATTGAATCGGGCAATGTCAATAGGGTCGTATGCGAATTGGGTCGCCCACTGGAATCCCTCCTGTGCAAATGTGCGTGCAATTGCCGGATAGAGGTAACTGTCAAGCATATCGGCAGGATCAAATTCGTAAACGACTTTGGCTTTGTCCTTATAGCCGTCAAGAGAAGTGTAGGGGATATGATATGCGTCTACGTATGGCAGAAAATTGCCGGTACGTCTATGGCCTGATACGAGTCCGATCGGATACCACTGGAATGTTGTGCCGTCTATATCGGCCTTGTAATATCCTGCGGCAAGCGGCATATTGTGGCTCACATTGTACAATACTGGCTTGTCCCATCCGTTTTTGCGAATGGTCTTCGCCATTGTGTCAATATAGGAGGTTACCTGTTTCTCTGTGGTGCTGTGGCAAGGCTCGTTGTTTATTTCTATTGCAATGATGCTGTTGTCCTCGGCATAGCTTTTGCCGGTATATCGGTTTTTGTGGCTGACAAGCCCCGCAAGATACTTCTGTTGAACTTTGATCGCGTCAGGATTTGAATGCATCTCGCATTTGTCATAAAGGTATGAGAATCCACCGGTGGGCTCGTCGCGTTCAGGGTAACCGTTTCCGAAATTGGTCTGTGCCGTGAGTATGATGTCTATACCTCGCTCTTCCAGGCTTTCTATAAGATAGTCAAGCAGATCAAGGTGATCGTTTTCCTGTAGGTTCCCCACACTGTCGGTAAGTTCCACATCCCACAGGTGCAGCCTGAATGCATTGGCACCTATCCGGCTGATGTGGTATACATCCCTGTCGATAGCCTCCTTATGGTCTGTGCCGAGTCTGTCAACTGCCCGATAGGCGTGAGCGAACGGAAGCGTATAGTTGACGCCGTAATATCTGACCTCTCTATTCGTGTCATTGTCGCGCATGCGGCCGTTTTTGTCGACATGGATTTTTCCTGTGGCGTTCGCACAGAACGCACTGCAAATGAGTGCCAACGATAACATACCGCCTGCCGGTATCAAGTTTTTCATGTCAGAAGTGTAATAAAATAAATCTCTACGGTTTATGGTGTGCATTCTAAAAGTGTCGGATAACATCTTTTGAATGAGCCCCTGCGATTCTAAATTTTTGCAAATATAAGCAAAAAAGTTGCACGTTGTATTACCTGGTTCAACGGATTTTTGTTAGCTTTGTATAAACATACGTTTCACTCCGGCGAGACCGGGAAGTCTTGCCGATAAAAAGCCTGCCAATGTCTCATAAATATATATCCATGTTGCCGATAGGGGTTTTACTCATAAGTGCTGTATCGTCATGCGCTCTGCTTGACAAATCCCAAAAACTTGTGATGCGTGGCTCGTCGGGACATTCGAGTGAAGAGACCGTGCAGTCAGAAGGCCCGGCAGAGTCAGGCGTATCCGGTCCGGTATTGTCGCCTCCTAAAAACAAACAGCAGAAAAACCAGTCGACATCTCAGGCTTCATCCGGTAAAGCGGTGAAAAATAAACATAAAAAGAATGGGAGCGGAGTGTCGAAAAAAGAGCTTGACGCGGCCAGGCGTGATGCCGTGACAAATGGCGCTCTTGAAAAGGATGAGGAGACTTTGGCCGGTAATGCCATGTCTGGAGACAACGTCGCCGCGAAAGGAACGGCATCTGTACCAGGTGACTTCTCACTCGGTGGAGAGTGGACGATATATAAGGTCAGGAATAACAAAGTTGAGGGTGAGGAACGGCCATATGTGACTTTTGATCTTTCGGCAAAACGTTTTTATGGCTCTAACGGATGCAATTATATAAACGGTGATCTCAATCTCCAGCCAGACAGGAAACTTTCTATAGAAAACATAATCTCCACACAGCGTCTGTGTAACGACGCTCCACTGGAACATCTTATAAATCTTGCGCTAAGTGATGTGTCTTCATATGTCCCTCGGCAGGAGGGTACTGTTACTTATCTTGACCTGATGCCGGCTAACGGCAATGTACCTGTTATCATATTGCGCAGGCAGAATATGATATTTCTCAATGGAGCATGGATGGTCAAAAGTCTTAACGGAACACCGATGGAAGGAGAGGTATCCATATCCGTTGATGTAGAGGATCGAAAGATTCATGGCAATACAGGATGCAATGTGTTTAACGGCACACTATTTATAGATCCTGACAAGACAGACTCCATGCAGTTTATTGATCTGGTGAGCACACGTGCGGCGTGTCCTGCTGAAATGCGCGAGACTGAGCTGCTGCTTGCTCTTGAAGAGGCGGAGAGCGCACGTGCCTCTTCAGCCGATATCACAGAGATCTACAATGCTTCGGGTGATCTTCTGCTTACACTTGAGCGGATGAAAATAACTCCGCGCGAATAATTTTATCACGCGGAGTCAGAGGCTCTTTTTTCTCCAGGGGATCAGAATTTGATAGTGATTTCAGCCAGAAGTTTGTCATCATTCCCTCTGGTGGCGCAGACCCCTTTATTGTAGAAATATTTCTCGTAGTTTATGGAGAATTCGGCTTTTAGTTGCTTGTGTATACGGCCGATAGTTGATCCTACGGTGATGCGGCGCCTCGACGGATGATCGGCGATGAGTATTCCATCAGAATTGTTTGAACCGGAAGAGTGGTCTGTCATCCCGTCAAAACGTCCTTCAAATGACATGAAATTTACCGTGCTGTTTTTAAGAGGGAGAGTGTAGACCCCATAGAGGTTCCATGCATTGACATGACGGAAACTGTCGCCTGCATACCATTTGTGCTGAAACTCACCTTCTACTACCCATCTGTCATAGGTCCATGTCACACATCCGTCGGCTACATTGACTCGTGTAAATTGCGGTTTATAGCTGACAAAACTTCCTGAAACCGCTATATGACTGATATACCATGTGTTTTTGACTGCGTAGGTATAACTTTTCTGCCATACATTGTGGTTTTCTGTAGAAGCTGTATTGAATACACCGAATTCAATATCTGTAGGTATTTTCCCGGATTTCCCATAGTAGCCTGCCTTAACTCCGACCTGGCGCATATTTACCATATGTTTGCCAATAAATGATCTGTTGGCAAAGTAATATCCTCCGGGCGCTTTGAAACAATCTACGCCGAAAGGCACACGGAATTGCCCTGCCTGAATTCTCCATTTCGGTAAAAATTCCCATCGTCCCCATGCATCCAGAAATTTCATCTTGCCCTGGTCTGAGGCATCGAACTGTACATAGTAGTTAATCGTAGGAAATACTTTTCCACCGATGTTTATGCGGGCGTTTCTGACCTCAAATCGGCTTCCGAATCCGTCGTTGTAAGCCCATTCTCCTTCCCACCTGGCTCTGACAACCCCATGTATTTCCGGCATATAATTGATCTCATCTTTATCGCTTGTTTCTGAGGCATTGCCACTTACGCATATGGCACCTATTATTGCAGCTAATACAGTCCGTTTCATTCCTATTCACATAAATAACATTGGGAGTGCAAAATTAGTAAATTTCGTTTATATCCGGAATATGCATTACTGTCATAAAAAGGATGGCATATCAAATTTTATCAATCTGACATGCCATCATTTTTTATGGAGTGCTTAAAGATTTGAAGTCTCGGCGATTTCAGGCTTTGACGCTGTCACATGCTTCTTTCCCGCTCTCGGTGCAGTCTTTATCAGAGCATTTTTCACCAGGTTTCAGCCAACGGTCAAGCCAACGGAAGAACACACGCTGCCAAAGGATGGCGTTCTGTGGCTTGAGTATCCAGTGGTTTTCGTCGGGGAAGATAACCATTTCGGCGGGAACACCACGCAGGCGTGCTGCGTTGAATGCCATTTCACCCTGTGATGACAGAATGCGGTAATCGAACTCACCGTGGGTGACAAGGATCGGTGTGTTCCACCGGTCCACGAATTTGTGGGGCGAGTTGGCAAATGTGCGCTGTGCAACGGCGTTGTCTCTTTCCCAGAAGGCACCGCCCATATCCCAGTTGGCGAACCACATTTCTTCGGTTTCAAGATACTGCGACTCGATATTGAATATGCCAGCATGCGCGATAAGAGCTGCAAAACGGTTCTCATGTATGCCTGCGAGCATATATACGGAGAAGCCTCCGTAGCTTGCGCCGACAGCACCGATATGAGCACCGTCGATGAACGGTTTCTCTTTCATGTAATCGACAGCGGAGAGGTAATCCTGCATGTTCTGGCCGGGATAGTCACCGGAAATCTGAGCGTTCCATTCCGTGCCGAAACCGGGGAGACCGCGGCGGTTGGGAGCTATGACCACATATCCGTTTGATGCCATAAGCATCAGATTCCAGCGATAGCTCCAGAACTGGCTGACAGCCTGCTGGGGACCGCCCTGGCAATAAAGTATGGCGGGATATTTCTTATTGGGATCGAAGTCGGGAGGAAGAACCACCCAGGTGGTCATCAGCTTTCCGTCAGTAGTGGGAACAAGTTCCTTCATTACCACCGGCGACTTGATCTGGGTGAGGATATCCTTGTTGACGCTCGTAAGGGGAGTGGCCTGCTGCTTCTCCACCATGAAGATCTCATTGGGATAAAGCATCGAGTGGCGCATGGTGACAATGCGGTCGGTACCCACAGGTGCGAGTGCCGCATAATCGGCTATGTCTGATCCGGAAGTCACCATAGAGACTTTCTTGGTGGCTACTTCCACGTTGAAGATGGGTGTCACGCCCTGGTATGCGGCAAGGAAATAGATGTTTTTGCCGTCAGGATTCCATGCTATGGCGTCTGCTGTATAATCCCAGTTTGTGGTGAGATCAGTTTTTTCGCCTGTGGCCATATCCATGACAAATATGCGGTTTTTATCCGATTCGTAGCCGTCATGTTCCATGGAGAGCCATGCCAGTGTCTTTCCGTCCGGTGAAAATGCCGGAGCTGTATCGTATCCCATCATGCCTTCTGTGAGATTGCGCGTGGTGGCTGCAGCGATATCGTAAAGATACAGGTCGGAGTTTGTTGAGATGGCATATTCCATACCGGTTTTCTTACGGCTGACATATACGATCTGTTTGGAGTCGGGTGACCATGCAAATGATTCTATCCCTCCGAATGGTTTCATCGGCGACTCATAAGGCTCGTCCTGCATAATGTCGCGGATATTTTTTACTCCGAAACCTGTGAAATCGGCAAGGAAAGGATGGGGGATTTCTGTGACCCATTCGTCCCAGTGCTTGTACATCATGTCGTCGATGATGCGTGCGTTGGCTTTGGGGAGATCGGGGTATACATCCTGTGCGGTGCGGCCATATTTTACTGTAGAAATGAGCAGCACTTTGGTGCCATCGGGAGAGATAAGGAAGCCACCTACTCCGTTGGGCATGCGTGTCACGACATGGCGGTTGCTTCCGTCGGCATTCATCACCCACATCTGGGGTTTGCCGTCGTGCGGAGCGACAAAAGCGACGCGCTTCCCACCATCGATCCAAACGGCGTCTCCTTCCGATGCCGGTGTAGTGGTCAGACGTTTTACGTTTGATCCGTCTGTATCCATCACATACAGTTCGTTGTTGGATTTGTTCTGCTCAACGCTTTCGTAGCTTACCCCATACAGGATCTTGGAACCGTCAGGCGAAACCTGCGGATTGCTTACTCTTCCCAGAGCTTCCAGAGCTTCAATGTTGAAAATGCCGTCGGTTGAATGGAACTCAGGCTTGTCGATGAGTTCCTGTCTGTCGCAGCAGCTTGAGGCTGTCCCAAGTATGGTC
Organism: uncultured Muribaculaceae bacterium; assembly: GCA_949742535.1. GTDB lineage: Bacteria > Bacteroidota > Bacteroidia > Bacteroidales > Muribaculaceae > UBA7173. The sequence continues at coordinate 36,881 of CATJQX010000127.1, forward strand.
GCTGACATGGCTAACGGGATAAAAAACTTGTTCATCTGTATTTTATAATAGTTGAAATTATTTCTGTAATCTATTCAATTCAAGCAAAAGTACGAAAAATCTCGGGGAGAGCCAAAAGTCATCCGCATTTTCAATGTTTCAATGTGGCGTAGCATCAACCATGAGTGAATGCTTGGAAATAAATGCCATCACATCGTCTTCGGTTGCATTTAATGGCCCTGATTCGCTTAATTTGATGGAACACATCGCAGCGGCGAATGTGCCGGCTTCTTCATATGATGCTCCCCGGCTTCTCATATATAGATAGCCGGCCATATAAGTGTCTCCGCACCCAGTCGCATCCACCAGTGCTTGGGGAGTGAAAGCCGGTATATGATAGAATGTGCCCCCGGCATAGATTACAGATCCTTTGTCTCCAAGAGTGAGGAGTACCTCCCGGCACCCCCAGTCTGATAATATACGGGCGGCTTTATGCGGGTCATCTGTCCCAGTAAGCTGTTGCATTTCCATCTCATTGGCTTTCAGAATGGATATATATGGCAATGCTTCTTTTTTCATGGAATAATCTACGGGTACCACACGCTCTCCGACTACTTTGCGCAAATATCCCTGCACGTCGACAGATACAATTCCTATTCCGGATAACATCTTTATTACTTCCAGATCGAAATCATCAGCCAACAGTGTGCCGAGATGGAATATGCGTGCCTTGATACCGGAAAGTTTCTCCGTAATGAAAGGGTCGGCCTTGGCAAGCACCCGTTGGGTGCGGTCGTTCATGTCATCGCCATATTTGTTTTCAAAGCATACCGATTGTCTGCTCGGAATTACGGTGACATCAATTCCGTCGGACTGCAGTTCTTTTATGACCCCCATCTCGGTAGAACCGATTGAAGTCACAAGTTTGAAACCGCTGTGCTCAAAACCTTTGAGTGCTTTGGCAAAATAATATGCGGTTCCTCCTGGCATTTCTTTTGTGAAGTGTGGAGTGATTATTTTATCAAGCGTTATATGTCCGATACAGCAGATTTCGCATCCCTGTATTCCGGAGGCTGATTGTGTAGTCATTTATAGGAGGGTTTTAGCGCATACAGCGCATAGATAAATACAAATAAGTAACCTGCGGCGGGAATTACAAAGGCTGTGGATATGGAGGTTTGATCCGCCAAATAGCCCATCAGAAATGTTCCGACAGCTCCACCTATCGGGGTCATCATGAGAAGAGAAGACGCTATTTTGACGGAATCACCGATCCCGGCGACAGTAATTGCAAAGATAGTGGGAAACATAATGGCCTCAAACGCATAGCATGCGAAAAGACCACACTTTGATACAGCACCGAGATCAAGAGATACCGCAATTGCTCCGGCAACAGTCATGACTGCACAGAACAACAATACTTTTCCTGCCGCGATCCGGCTCATTATCCAGCTTCCTGCGATGCGGGCGACCATAAAGAGGCCGAGTGCCCCGAAAGAGAGTATAACCGAAGCCGTGGCCTTATCCATCCAACCGTCGGCAGTGGCGTAATTTATAAATAAACTGTTTATGGATATTTCCGCTATCTCATAGCAGAAGAGTGCCATGAGCCCCATCCTGAAATGCATGTCGTGAAGTAAATTCCTTACTGTGACCATAACACCAGATGGCTTTCTGTCAGAAACATGCGGCCCGGATTCACTTTCATGTGATGATTTTATTTCCGGCAGACGTATTCTTGAAAATATTGCAGCCAAAGCAAAAACCGAGATCCCCATAACTGTATATGGTAAAGATACTCCGGTGCTGTCGTCTGAGAAAAGAAGTCCTCCGATGATTACAGGCGCCAATATGCAGCCAAGTCCGTTGAATGACTGTGCGAGATTCAACCGGCTCGGAGCGGTCTCGGGAGCGCCGAGTTCGGCTACATATGGATTTGCCGCCGTTTCAAGCATCACAAGTCCGCATCCGATTATAAATAAGGCAACAAGAAAAACCTCGAATGACATGATGGCCTCCCCAGGGATAAACATCAGACTTCCTATGCCGAATGCCAGAAGGCCAGCCACAACACCATACCTGTATCCCCTCCATGTAATCAGAATTCCGGCGGGAAGCGCCATCAGGAAATATCCTAAATATGTGGTGGCCTGGATAAGGGATGACTGTGTGATAGATATGGAAAGTGCTTCCTGAAAATGTTTGTTGAGCACATCGAGAATCGCCCTTGCGAATCCCCACATGAAAAACAGGGATGTGATCAACACAAACGGGAGCAGGTATTTTTTATTTACTAAATGTGCCATTGTGATCAGTCTTTTCTTAAGAGTGGGGTGAGGGACTATTGACAGCCTGCGGCGGGGCATGAATTTATGGTCTCGGTATTCCCGGTGGCTAACTATTTCTGACGGTCAGATGATTTCCGGGAACAAAGTTACGTAATGCAAGGTTTTTTTCGTAATTTTGCGCGGAAAAAATCATTGAAACGAAATATATAACAATATTATCATGCTGGCAACTAAATACAACCCTGCGGAGGTTGAGGACAAATGGTATGCTTACTGGATGGAACACAATCTGTTTCATTCGGAACCCGACGGCAGAGAACCGTACACCATAGTAATTCCTCCCCCAAATGTAACCGGAGTGCTTCATATGGGCCATATGCTCAACGAAACCATTCAGGACATACTTGTGCGCAGGGCACGTATGGAGGGCAAGAACGCATTGTGGGTACCGGGTACAGACCACGCCTCAATAGCCACAGAGGCGAAAGTGGTGGCTAAGCTTGCCAAAGAGGGGATAAAGAAAACCGATCTCACCCGTGAGGAGTTCCTCCGCCATGCATGGGACTGGACCGAGCATCACGGTGGGATTATTCTGTCGCAGCTTCGTAAGCTCGGCGCCTCCTGCGACTGGAGCCGCACGGCTTTCACAATGGACGACATACGGTCGCGGAGTGTCATAAAGGTGTTCTGCGATCTGTATAATAAAGGACTGATATATCGTGGAGTGCGCATGGTAAACTGGGATCCGGCTGCACTGACAGCACTCTCCGATGAGGAGGTTATATATCACGATGAACATTCCAAGCTCTATCATCTCCGCTATTATGTGGAGGGTGAGCCTGACCGTTATATCGTGGTTGCCACAACGCGCCCGGAAACCATCCTCGGCGATACGGCGGTTTGCGTGAACCCGAATGACGAGCGTTATACATGGCTGAAGGGGAAGAAAGTCATAGTTCCCCTTGTAGGCCGCGCGGTGCCTATCATCATGGACGAATATGTGGAAATGGAGTTCGGTACAGGATGTCTTAAGGTAACTCCCGCACACGATGTGAACGACTATATGCTCGGTGAGAAATATAATCTCCCTGTCATAGATATCTTTAATGACAACGGTACTATTTCAGAAGCCGGAGGCATGTATGTCGGCAAAGACCGTTTTGATGTGCGTCGCGAAATAATCACAGACCTTCAGGCAAAAGGTCTTGTGGAGAAGATAGAGGACTATGACAACAAGGTAGGATATTCCGAGCGTACAAACGTGGTCATTGAGCCGAAACTCTCAATGCAGTGGTTCCTGAAGATGGATGAACTTACGAAGCCTGCCCTCGCTGCTGTGATGGATGGTGACATTCAGTTCTATCCTGCCAAATTCAAGAATACTTACCGTCACTGGATGACAGATACCAAAGACTGGTGTATAAGCCGTCAGCTCTGGTGGGGTCATAGAATTCCGGCATATTTCCTTCCGGAAGGAGGATATGTAGTGGCTGAGACACCGGAAAAGGCTCTGGAAGCCGCGCGCGCCAAAACCGGCAACGCCGATCTTCAGCTTTCAGATCTCCGTCCTGACGAGGATTGCCTTGACACATGGTTCAGCTCATGGCTTTGGCCTATTTCCCTGTTCAATGGTATTCTTGAACCGGGAAATCCCGAAATCAAATATTATTATCCGACAGCCGATCTTGTTACCGGTCCTGACATTATATTCTTCTGGGTGGCGCGCATGATCATTGCCGGCTATGAATACATGGGTAAGGAACCCTTCAAAAATGTGTATTTCACAGGCATTGTGCGTGACAAACTCGGACGCAAGATGAGCAAGCAGCTCGGCAACTCTCCCGATCCGCTTGATCTGATCGCGACATATGGTGCAGACGGTGTGCGTATGGGACTTATGCTGTCGGCCCCGGCAGGCAACGATATCCTGTTTGATGACAAACTTTGTGAGACAGGACGTAATTTCTGCAACAAGGTATGGAATGCGTTCCGTCTGGTCAAAGGATGGGAGGTCAGCGACCAGATAAAGATGACTCCGGAATGCGAGACTGCAGTGCGCTGGTTCTCCGCCCGTCTGTCCAAGACGATCGCAGAAGTCAACGAGCTTATGTCGAAGTTCCGTATATCTGAGGCGCTGATGGCGATTTACCGTCTGTTCTGGGATGAATTCTCGGCATGGTATCTTGAGATGGTAAAACCTGCATACGGGGAACCTGTCGCAGCCTCAACTCTTGAGGCAACTCTCAGTTTCTTCTCGGCTCTCCTCAAACTGATGCATCCTTTCATGCCGTTCATTACCGAGGAACTCTGGCAGAACATAGCCGAGCGTCGCGCAGGTGAGTCGATCATGTATTCCACCTTGTCAACCGAAGAATTTGAGACAGAAGGTGCCGATGACATTATCGCCTCAATGGAGAATGTGAAGGAGATTATAACCGCTGTGCGCGCCGTGCGTGCCCAGAAGGGGATTTCTCCGCGTGAGACACTTGCGTTGTGTGTGGTGAATGGCGATGCACCTTCTCCTGAAGGATTGTGTGCTCTTGTTTCCAAGATGGCCAATCTCTCGGAAATACGTGCCAATTGCGACAAAGACGCTTCCGCTGCATCCTTCCTGATAGGTACACAGGAATATAACGTGCCGTTGGCAGGTGCGGTGGATGTGGAGGCTGAGATTGCCCGTCTGACACGCGACATAGAATATTACGAAGGTTTCCTTGCATCTGTAATGAAGAAACTTTCCAATGAGCGGTTTACAGCGAAGGCTCCGGCTGCTGTAGTGGAGGCTGAGCGCCGTAAACAGGCTGATGCCGAACAGAAACTCGCGTCGTTGCGTGCGTCTCTCGAATCACTGAAAAAATAATCGGCTGATTATTTGATATCATAACGCCGGATGGTCCTGGTACTGTCCGGCGTTTCTGTTTGCATGGCCGAGTGTATCGGCGAAACGCTCGGTGTCACGGCGCACATATTGTCTTATCATAGAAAATATTATTTCTTGTACCGGAGTAAGAGAAGAGGTGGAGTCGGTGCCGAGGATCATTTCTCCTGCGAGGGCTGCTGTGATTGCAATGCGTTCTTCTACAGGCAAGGAGTTGATGGTGTTGATTACGTGCGGAGTGATGATAAAAGTAGTTCCCATGTTCAGAATGTTTTTCGGTTTATAATCACTCTCAAAAGTAGTGTTATCATGGGCAAAATAATGGCCCATCTGTGTTAAAAAAATACAGATGGGCCAGTTTTATACCTATGATGTGCTTATTATTTCACAAATCCGCTCTTTTTGAGGAAGTTTGAGAAAATTTCGGAAAAATGTTCATTATTTGCGCGCGGGTATCTTATGTCTGTGAAAACCTGTGCCAATGTCTGTTTTCCATTCTCTTTGATGAATTGCAGCGAATCCTCGCGTGCTTCTTTTTCAGAATATCTGTCATTGATCAGTTCCGGTGTCCAGGGCTCATATTGTTCTTTGTGTATGAGAGCCGAGACGGGAAGACGTCCTACGTCGGTTCCCTCTTCTGACGGATATCCTACGGTTAGTGTTATCATAGGTACCACCAATTCCGGTAAATGCAGAAGTTCAGCTATCTGCGGAGCGTTATATGTGGTGGTCCCGAGCCAGCATACTCCAAGACCAGCCAATTCGGCGACAGTATTGAATTGCTGAGCAAACGCTATTGTATCTATGGCTGCCGCCATGAATGATTGCAGATTGTCATAGCACGGCTCTGCCTGGCGATTCGTGCACCATTCAGAGAAACGGTTGAAATCGGCGCAGAATGTCAGTACCACAGGTGCGCTCATTATCTGTGGCTGATTGAAATGAAGAGGGGAGAGGGCTTTGCGTGCCTCAGGCGTTCGTGTTACAATGACACTGTACAGTTGCATGTTGCCGGTCGTAGGCGCGTGAGCTGCTTGTTCAATAAGCGATTCTATAAGAGTATCTGATACATCCTGATCGGTGTATCTTCTTATTGTCTTTCGGTTTATAAAGTAATCTGCCGGTTCTGATGAGTGTCGCATAATCAAAGTTGGTTTAATTAATAGTGTGAAAACACTCTCGGTTGCGTGAGGAGGGTTCTTTATTGCAAAGTTAGCCAATTTTAATGAAATAGTGCTTAAACCAAATATTATCAGCCATTGTTTTTAGAGTAGCGAATAATCTGTTCAATTCTTTTGGACAGTTTATGTGTGGTACGATCAAAACATAAGATTTACCCCCCCCACATATCTGTTTTTGGTTTATCTGAATAGTCAGCCAAGTAAAAAAATAATTATGATTAATTCAATAGCGATATATTCTCTCTTGAACCTCTTTGCGCTTTTGCCGTTATATATAAATCATGCGCGCTATTGTTTCATTAAGGCATAATTGGTCAAAGATTCTCTTGGTAAAATATAAAATCGTTGTTGATGACATCTGACATAATTAATTAAATATCTTCCTATGGATAATCTGATTAATTCCTCACTTGACAAAGAACTTTCGAAGTTGTCCCCGTTCGAGTTGAAAGGTCGTATAATCGCGATGGCCAATGAGAAAGTAAAACGCGACGCCAATACAATGCTCAATGCAGGCCGTGGCAATCCCAACTGGGTGGCTACAGAATCCCGCGATGCCTTTTTCGCACTCGGCATGTTTGCCATGACAGAATGCCGTCTCAATTTCGATATGTCGGAAGGCATAGCCGGTGTGCCACAGAAAGAGGGTATCTCGGTGCGTTTTGAAACCTGGCTCCGCGAAAATGCCTCGATGCCAGGTGTGAAATTTCTCAGCAAGGCATATGAGTATTGTCTGATGGAGCTTTCCGCTGACAGTGACAGCCTTGTCGCCGAATGGGCCGGCGGAATAGTGGGACATCATTATCCCACCCCTCCAAGAATTCTGGAATATACGGAGAAAATAATCCAGAAATATCTCGACTGGGCGATATGTGCTGGCAATCCTCCGAAAGACAATGTGTTTGACCTTTTTGCAGTAGAGGGTTCAACGGCAGGAATGTGCTATTTCTTCGATGTGTTGAAACAGAATTTCCTTCTTGAGAAAGGCGACCCGATCGCCATAATGGTCCCGGTATTCACTCCTTACATAGAAATTCCACAGTTGAGTGAATTCAGTTATGATGTGCTCAATGTGCGAGCCGACGTAATGACGCCCGACGGGCTACACACATGGCAGTACGATCCTAAGGACATAGAGCGTCTGCGTGATCCCAAGTATAAGATGCTCTTCGTGACCAATCCGTCGAATCCGCCGAGCTATGCCATATCGCCCGATACGGTAAAAGCTCTTCAGGATGTGGTAAAGGACAATCCGAACCTGATGATCCTTTCCGATGATGTGTACGGGACTTTCGTGCGCGGTTATCGCAGTCTGATAGCGGATCTTCCGTATAACACGGCTTCCTGTTACAGCTATTCGAAATATTTCGGAGCCACAGGGTGGCGTATCGCAGTTACTGCTGTGAGCGAGAAGAATATTTTTGACGATCTGATCGGCAAATTGCCTGAAGACAAGAAATCTGCGCTCAGTGTCCGTTATTCCTCCCTTACGCTTGATGTGCCGGGGCTGAAATTTATCGACCGCATGGTTGCCGAGAGCCGTCTGATCGCATTGAACCACACCGCGGGTCTTTCAACTCCACAGCAGATTCAGATGTCGCTTATGTCTCTGGGCAGTCTGATGGATGAGAACGGAATCTACCATGAACGTATGATCAGACTCATACACGACAGGTATGATGCGCTATGGAAGAATTTCGGTTTTACAATGCCTGCAGATGCGTTGCGTGCCGATTATTATTCGGAAATAGACATGATGGTCTGGGCAGAGAAACTCCACGGAAAAGAATTCGCGGATTTCATTAACAACACATATTCGCCTCTGGCTTTTGTTTTCCGTCTGGCATCTGAAACAGGATGTGTGGTGCTCAATGGCGATGGTTTCGATGGTCCGAGATGGAGCATACGAGTTTCACTTGCGAATCTGAATGAGGCAGACTATGTGCGCCTCGGCAAGAATATCCGTATGGTTCTTGACGAATTCGCCAAAGACTGGGAAGCGGCCAAAGCGTCCGAATAAACAGACACAGTAGAAATTCTTTGTATAATATTTGCGTCCGCAGATCTTTTGAAAAGGTTCGGACGCAAATTTTTTGCCTGTGGATAATTGTCTGTTTGGTAAACTGACATGTTGATAAGATGGGGCTGTGGGGACTGTAGAGCCGTTTGGCGGAAAACTTATCAACAATTGTGTGAAATTAGACGTTTCGGTTTGGTCGAACGCCGGAAAATTCCGAAGTTTGCAGTGTATTTCAAATGGCAATCTTTTCCAAACTGCCAAACAATCGTGCTTGCCCGCAAATATGGCGGGCAAGTCCGATTGTTAATTAATTCACCGATTAATACCAATCTAACGATAAAACTATCTTCGCAGTGGATAAACGAGTTTACAGTTATGACGAGTCATATGCCGCAAGTTTGAAATACTTTGACGGCGACGAACTGGCTGCCCGCGTATGGGTAAGCAAATATGCCCTGAAAGATTCTCTCGGCAATATTTATGAGCTTACCCCAGATGACATGCATCACCGTATAGCATCGGAAATAGCGCGTATCGAAGCGAAATACCCTAATCCGATGAGTCATGACGAAGTTTTCAGTTATATGAAAGACTTCAGATATATCGTGCCTCAGGGCAGTCCTATGTCCGGTATAGGAAACAGCTATCAGGTAGGCTCGCTGTCAAACTGTTTCGTGATAGGCCTGGACGGCAATCCGGATTCGTATGGTGGCGTTATCCGTATAGATGAAGAGCAGGTGCAGCTGATGAAACGTCGTGGCGGAGTTGGCCATGACCTCAGCCATATCCGCCCGAAGGGTACGCCGGTAAAGAACTCGGCCTTGACTTCTACAGGTCTGGTGCCGTTTATGGAGCGATATTCCAATTCCACACGTGAGGTGGCTCAGGATGGAAGGCGGGGAGCCTTGATGCTTACAGTATCTGTGAAGCATCCAGACAGTGAGGCTTTCGTGGATGCGAAGATGACCGAGGGAAAGGTTACGGGGGCGAACGTCAGCGTAAGGATTGACGATGAGTTTATGGAAGCGGCTATGTCCGGTGCCCCTTATCGCCAGACATTCCCGGTTGATTCCGATAACCCTGAAACTGTAAAAGAGATCGATGCAAAAGCCTTCTGGGGTAAGATAATACATAATGCGTGGAAATCGGCCGAGCCAGGAGTGCTTTTCTGGGATACGATAACAAGAGAGTCCCTGCCTGACTGTTATGCCGACCTCGGTTTCCGTACCATCTCCACAAATCCATGTGGTGAGATTCCGTTGTGCCCGTATGACTCTTGCCGTTTGCTCGCTGTAAATCTTTACAGTTATGTGAAGAATCCGTTTACTCCACAGGCTGAATTCGATTTTGATCTGTTTGAGGAGCATATAGGAAAGGCTCAACGCATCATGGACGACATTATCGATCTCGAAATGGAGAAAATAGATGCGATTCTCGCCAAGATAGACGCCGATCCCGAGACCTCAGAGGTCAAAGGCCCGGAACGTCATCTGTGGGAGAAGATCCGTGCAAAAACACTCAAGGGTCGCCGTACAGGTGTGGGTACGACTGCCGAAGGTGATATGATAGCCGCAATGGGGCTTCGCTACGGAACTCCCGAGGCTACAGACTTCTCTGTAAATGTACACCGCCGTCTGGCGCTGGCAGCATACCGTTCATCGGTAAATATGGCAAAAGAGCGCGGCGCGTTTGAGATTTTCGATGCCGAACGAGAGAAGAACAATCCGTTTATGCTGCGTCTTAAGGAGCAGGACACGCAGATGTATGAGGATATGGTTCGATACGGGCGCCGCAATATAGCATGTCTCACCATCGCTCCCACCGGAACCACGAGTCTGATGACACGCACAACCTCCGGGATAGAACCAGTCTTTCTGCCGGTTTACAAACGTCGCCGTAAGGTGAATCCGAACGATACGGAAGTGAGGGTGGATTATGTAGACGAGACCGGAGATGCTTTCGAGGAATATATCGTATATCATCCGAAGTTCCTGGAATGGATGAAGGTAAATGGGATAGAACGCCGCGACAGCATGACTCAAGAGGATCTTGACGCCCTGGTTGCCAAGTCGCCATATGCCGGTGCCACATCAAACGATGTTGACTGGCTTGAAAAAGTAAAGATGCAGGGACGCATTCAGAAATGGGTGGACCATTCAATCTCTGTTACCATAAATCTGCCAAGTGATGTCAGCGAAGAACTGGTGAACCGTCTGTATGTCGAAGCCTGGCGCTCTGGGTGCAAAGGTTGTACGGTGTATCGCGACGGATCACGTTCCGGTGTGCTTGTCGCACTTGAGAACAATAAAAAGAAAAGTGCTCCCGAGGTTTCATCACAGTCGGACGGCTTGCATCCTCATGTGATAAAACGGCCTAACGAACTTGAGGCTGATGTGGTGCGTTTCCAGAACAATAAAGAGAAATGGATCGCGTTTGTCGGATTGCGCGACGGACGTCCGTATGAGATCTTTACCGGACTTGCGGATGACGAGGATGGAATATTCTGTCCGAAATCAGTAAGCCATGGTAAAATAATAAAGGCTGTGGATGCAGACGGGAACAAGCGTTATGACTTCCAGTTTGTAAACAAGCGCGGTTACAAGACCACTATTGAAGGACTGAGCGACAAATTTAATCCCGAATACTGGAACTATGCGAAACTGATTTCGGGTGTGCTGAGATACGGTATGCCTATAGACCAGGTATTGAAACTTGTAAGCACGCTTGAGCTGGATTCGCAGAGCATAAACACCTGGAAGATGGGTGTGGAGCGCGCTCTTAAAAAATATCTTCCCAACGGTACTCAGGCCAATGGCCAGCGTTGTCCGAATTGCGGACAGGAGACCCTCGTATATCAGGAAGGATGTCTGATATGTACCTCCTGCGGTACATCGAAGTGCGGATAATATAATCACATATAAAAGGCGACGTGTCGTAGTCAGCGGATTACGACACGTCACCTTTTATATATCCGGATGATTTGTTTTTACTGTGGATCCACGTCGTAATAAACCAATGTACCCTTCATTTGAGGCATAGAGTGCATGTCAATGTATGTCTGTCTGAGTAGTTCCTTGATTTTTGACATGGATGCATTGGCTTCTATCTTGAGCATGATTTTGCGGATATACAGTCCCTGTATTCTGCCGACCATGGGCTCTTCCGGTCCGAATACACGCTGTCCGAAAAGTGCGCGCAGTTTTGAGGCATATGCATCGGCTACAGCACGCAACCGCGAGGGATCGCGATGCTTCATGTAAAGATAGATTATGCGGGTGAAGGGTGGATAGAAGAATTTGCGCCGCTCTTCTATTTCCTGATGATAATAGGCTTCGTAATCATGTGAACGCACGTATGAGAGCACATGGTGTGCCGGTTGATAGGTCTGTATTATTACAAGTCCATGTGTGCCGGTACGGCGCCCAGCACGTCCGGAAACCTGTTCGAGCATATTGAAGGTCCGTTCGTTTGACCTGAAATCGGGGAAGTTTATCAATGAGTCGGCATTAAGCACTCCAACCATTTCCACTCCTTTGAAATCAAGACCTTTCGTTACCATCTGGGTGCCGACAAGGATCTGTGCTTTCCTTTCGGAAAAATCACCTATAATCTGTTCGTAAGAGTTCTTGTTGCGTGTAGTATCAAGATCCATACGCATCATTTTGTATGAAGGAAATATCTCTTCTACTTCCTCTTCTATTCTCTCGGTGCCGTATCCGAGAATCTCAATGGCCGGTTCTTTGCATTGCGGACATACCGATGGAAGGGGATATACCGCTCCACAGTAATGACATTGCAGCTGCCGCAGATGTGCATGATATGTGAGTGCCACATCGCAGTGCTCGCAGCGTGGCACCCATGCGCATTGCTTGCAGCGTGCCAACGGGGCATATCCGCGTCTGTTCTGGAACAGGATTATCTGTCCGTCTCTGTCCAGTGCCTCTTTTGCAAGACTTATGGTGTCTGTAGCGAAAGCTCCACGCATATTTTTTGTGCGGAAGGCATGCTTCATGTCGACAATGCGTATTTCCGGAAGCGATACATCGCCGTATCGTTCAGTCAGTTTTACAAGACCGAATTTGCCATTTAGGGCTTTGAAATATGTATCAATGGCAGGAGTGGCAGAACCTAACAATGTTTTTGCACCATGCATGGATGCCAACACGATCGCGGTATCGCGTCCGTTGTATCGCGGAGCCGGATCAAACTGTTTGTAGCTCTGGTCATGTTCTTCGTCAACAATCACTAAGCCGAGTTTCTTGAATGGAAGAAACACGGCCGATCTGGCTCCGATTATTACTGCCGGCTCTTTCTCCTGAAGAAGTTTTTTCCAGATGTCTACCCGCTCGTTATCGGTGAATCTTGAGTGGTAGATTATAACCTTCTCGCCGAAGACATGCTGTAACCTGCGTGTCAGTTGTGTGGTGAGAGCTATTTCAGGCACAAGCATCAACACCTGGTCTCCTTTTCTGAGGACATAATCAATCAGATGTATGTATATTTCCGTTTTTCCGCTTGATGTCACCCCATGCAAAAGGCTCACCTGTCTGTCAAGCCAGGATTTATGGATCTCATCAAGAGCTTTTGATTGTGCAGGACTTAAATCCGGGAGTTTTCCGGTGGCTGTCCCTGTGAATTTGAAGCGGTTAATCTCTTTTTTTAATATTGTGACTAAACCTTTTTTTGCTATTGCCGATAATATTGACGGGGATACATCAGCGCGTTTCAGAAGTTCGTCACGGCTGACTTCATCGGTTCCTCCGCGACTGAAGCCTGTGAGCTCCAACATGGCCAGAAGAAGAAGCTCCTGTTTTTTCGCGCCTTTTGTCAAGGCGAATGCATCGGCAATCCTGTCGCGAGTGATATTGAATGAAACGAAAGTCTCGTGTCGGGCACGGTATCGTTCCATAAGCTTTTCCGATATGATCAGGCTCCCTTTTTCTATCATGCGGTTTACAGTGGATGTGACTCCACGCCGTCCGTCGAATTTATCCGCTATCCCATGTATCGCGAGGGCGCCTTCGTGGTCAAGAAGCTGGTAAATCTCAGCTTCGAGAGGTACCGCAAAAGGCATCTCCGCTATGTCATAATCAGGATTTGCTTCCACGAAAGTCTCGCTTTCGAGTTTTAATCCGGTCGGAAGTGCCGCCTTGTATACTTCACCGGGCGCACACAAATAATACTCGGAAACCCAATCCCAGAGTTTCATTTGCGGATGGCAAACAACCGGGCTTGTATCAAGCACCATAGCGATATCCTTTATCTCGACTTGTGAGGGTGGTGAGCTAAGGATGGCAGTCACTATCCCGGTATAAAACTTCTTTTTACCGAACGGTACAATCACTCTGTATCCGATTTCAACGGATGCATACATTTCAGGCGGTACCCGATATGTGAAGGTTGTGTTCAGCGGCAACGGCAACAATACTTCCAGATAGTGGCAAGTCGTTGTAGCAGATTCTGTAGAGTGATCTTGTCTATGTGTCATGTGTTGCTGTTTACCTTTAACCAAGCGATGAGATTGTATATATTGAATACAAATTTAATGGTTTTCTCCAAAGAGGAATGTCATAATACGGGAAAAATTGTAACTTTGCAACAACTAACCGTCAGAAGTAACAGATTTGAGCGGATAGTGTGACAGCTCCGGTACAAGCCACAATGAGCTGTCGGTGTTAGGAATCCTTAAGTCAAACCAAAAACTAAAATTCATCATAATGAATATTGAAAAACAAGTTTTTCCCACATCAAAAGGGGAAATCACATGGTTCACACTAACCAACAGCAAAGGCGCCAAAGTGGTGCTTTCGTCGCTTGGCGCCGGGGTTGTGGCCGTAAAACTCCCTGAGGCAGACGGTGCCCTTACAGATGTGGTTATCGGATATGACGATCCGGAAGCATATTTTGCCGATGGCCCGTGTGCCGGCAAAACTCCCGGCAGATATGCCAACAGAATAGCTAAAGGTCGTTTCTCCCTGGATGGGAAAGTATATGAATTGCCTATAAACAATGGTCCTAACCATCTGCATGGCGGCCCTGACGGCTTTCAGAACCGTATATGGGAATGTAAAGTAACAGGTGATAATAAAGTGGAATTCAAATTGCACAGTGCCGATGGTGATTCCGGTTATCCCGGTGCATTGGATGCAACCGTAGTATATACTTGGGATGACGATAATGTACTGAACATAGAGTATTCGGCAGAATGCGATGCTCCAACATATGTCAATCTGACCAATCACACATATTTCAACCTTAACGGCCACAATTCAGGAACGGTTCTTGATCATATACTGAGAATGAACTGTTCGGAATATCTTCCCACTGATGAGACCCAGATCCCGCTTGGCAAACCTGCGACCGTAAAGGACACTCCTATGGATTTTACAACCGGAGCTAAGATCGGAGCCTCAATCAATGATGATTTCGAGGCATTGAAAATAGGGAAGGGGTATGACCATTGTTATATGGTGGATGGATATGACGGCACTGTGCGTGAAGTGGCGGAACTGATTTCGGAAACCAGTCCGCATAAAGTGACTGTATTCTCAGACCAACCCTGTGCTCAGGTGTATACCGGCAACTGGCTGGCCGGATGCCCTGAAGGCAAGGGTGGATATGCGTATAAAGATTACGATGCTGTGGCTATTGAATGCCAGGGCGCTCCCGACGCTCCTAATAATGCGAATCTTCCTTCCCAGAGACTGAATCCAGGGGAACGTTATGAGCGTACCATACGGTTTGTTTTCAAATAAGCCTGACAAGTATCGGTTGAAGACCGCATAAACAAAATATAAAACACATCGCCCGGCTATTCAGTGCTGTAAAAGCCTTGAAAAGCCGGGCGATATTGTATCAATACGTGGTTTTACGTAAAAAGTTTTCTGAGTTCTTCTTCGGTCGGGTCTGCAATCGTCAACTTACCTTGCGGATTGATGACGAAAGTGCGCAGTCCTTCGTTCATTCTGAATGTCTTTCTGATAGAATTGATTTCAGAAGGGTTTTCGACGTGAAATTGCATGTCGCTGTGTAGGTTGTCAATTTCTATGATTTCTTTCATCAATAGTTTTGACTTGTCCAGATTGACAGAAATGATTTCTATCGGTTTGGATGTGTTGTGGAGACCATAAGTCTGGGACATGGAAGCCACCTGATTCTGATACATTCGCGACTCGGCGTCGCCGGCAGACCAGAAAGATAGAATAACCCATTTGCCTTTCAGAGATTCAAGTGACAGGACTGTAGTGTCGTTTTTGATTACAAGTCCCGGGGCGTCATCTCCGAGAGTGGCTTGCAGATGTTTGTCAGCAAACGCTGAAGCCGACATGAGTAAGAAAGCGAAACCTGCAATAATAATTTTAAGTTTCTTCATTACATTGTTTTGAGGTTCATAATAAAGGAAACTTTCCGATAATGACGGATTTTATTGTGTGTCAACTCGGGATAGCCTGTGATATGTTGATATTATTGGTGAATCATACAATATGATATATCTCAGGTTAAAGTCTGATTATTCACCCTCCCTCAATATACGAGTAAAGATTTATGTATCGTTATGAGATGTGTATAAGATAGTTGACAAACATGTTTCCTTGCCGATTCTCGGCTGCGGATACGCCTCTGCGCCATCCAATTATTTGCTCTTTCGGGCGCAAAGTTACGTAACAATGGGGCAAAAAACAAATCCGGCCAGTTAAGGAGCATGAAAGCGTGATGAAAAGTTGTTAAATAACATGGTTGTGCGGCATCAGTCATGTGATGGTTAAATTTAGTTAAAGTGTTTTTAGATCTAACTGTAACGCAATATCCGATGTATCTGAATCAGGCATGTCATATATGTATCACCATAAATTTCTACAGTGTTTTATACATTGTTCGGGAGGTGAATGCCGGCTCTATTTGTCCGGTATTTCATTATGATGTTAAATTATGCCGCCGTTGTTTCGTTTGGTCACGAAATACGAATAATTACCCGTAATTCTTGTTTAGAATAATTCCGAATAAGAATTACTGTGAGCGGCATTGGAACAGAGACAACCGATTAAAATAAATGTATAGATATTACGTAGTTAACGTCAGAGTATTATGTGGCGGCAACAAACCTTATCGCACGTAAAAAGTTTATTTTCTGATATTTACCCTTCAGATTCGTTGCTTGGTATAAGCTCGGTTTTTAACATCCTGACCAACAGTGGTGTTAAGTGAAATAGGAAAAAAGCAAGAAAAAAGATATTTGTTTTTCAACAAAAATTGGGGGAAATTTGCATCGGAAAAGATTGAAAACACCGGATGTGCGGTTTGTGTCTCTCTCCTATTGAAACAACGCTTTCTCTGATTGCGTCAGTTTGTTTGGAAAGCCTTTCGTAAAATCCGGATATACAAGTTGAAATACCTATTTATGAACAAAACTCACCAGGAGCTTTGGCAAGATTGTCTACGTATAATCAGCGACAATATTACCAAAGAGCAATATAAGGCATGGTTTGAACCAATTGTCCCGTTAGGCTTCAAAGATGGGGAAGTGACGCTGTCTGTGCCGTCGGCTTTCTTTAAGGAGCATATCGAGACAACTTATCTTCCTTTGTTGGGAGCCGCATTGCGTCGTGTATACGGTGACGGTGTTAAATTGCAGTATGAATATGTTCAGATCAGCAATTATCCCGAAACAACAATACATGAAACCGGCCTGACAACATCGCCTGTATTAAAAGGACGAACTGGAGGTTTGTTTCAGACAGCGGAAGTTACGACATTTGATTCGCAACTGAATCCGCGCTATACATTCGAGAATTATTGCGGGTCTAACTCCAACAAGATTGCACGTGCCATAGGTGAAGCTATCGCGAATGATCCAAAATGCAAGACATTCAACCCGTTGTTTGTTTTTGGTCCGACGGGCGTCGGGAAAACGCATCTTATTCAGGCTATCGGCATAAAGATCCGCGAGCATAATCCGCTTGCTCGTATACTGTATGTCAGTGCCCGACTGTTTGAGAGCCAGTATACAGTGGCGTCGCATAACGGAAAAATCAATGAGTTTATAAATTTCTATCAGAGCATCGACACTCTGATAATAGACGATATCCAGGATCTTATAGACAAGCCCCGTACGCAAGGGACATTCTTTCATATTTTCAATCATCTTCATCAGAACCAAAGGCAGATAATCCTGTCGTCTGATTGCGCTCCAACGCAATTGAAAGGAATGCCGGACAGATTGCTGTCAAGGTTCAAATGGGGAATGACGGTGGAACTTGAACGTCCGGATCTGCAATTGAGAAAGGAGGTTCTGCGTATGCGCGCACGTCAGGACGGTCTTTCTATTCCGGCGGATGTGATGGATTTTATCGCTGAAAATGTGACAGACAGTGTGCGTGAGCTGGAAGGAATTGTTGTGTCGCTCCTTGCGCATGCCACAGTTACGAATCGCGAAATTACAGTAGATCTCGCACGTATGGTCATGGCACGTGTGGTGCGCATGCATCGCCGGACAATTAACTTCGAGATTATCGCACAGGGTGTTGCTAATCACTATGGGCTTGATCCGGACTCTATTTTCAGCAAATCAAGAAAGAGAGAGATCTCCGATGCAAGGCAGATGGTGATGTATATGGCCAAAAAACATGCCCATATGCCTCTTACCGCGATCGGCATGCGTCTTGCAAGAAATCATTCCACAGTAATATATGCATGTAAAAATATAGAGGAACGCCTTCCTTTTGAGAAACAGCTTCAGGAAGATGTAACTGCAATAGAAAAAGGATTTCTTGAGGACTGAACGATCATGGCAGACCCAATATTAATAAGAATATCCATATAATTGGTCATTTTGGCTATTAATGTCGCTTGAATGGTCTTATTCCTTGAGTCATTCAAAAGGGAGACACTGTCCAGGTTGTATTTGCAAGCAATTTTTACTAACTTTGTGGTAAAGTTTGTATAAAATGAACTCTCTGAGAGTGCGACATATATTTCGTATTATTGCTTTATCGCTTGTTTTTTCGCTGATGCCATTATGTGTAATGGCGTCGGAAAAACAATTTGTGATAACCCTTGACGCCGGGCATGGCGGCAAGGATTACGGCGCACTGGGAGTTAAGGCCAACGAAAAGACGATAACGCTAAGCGTTGTCAAACAGTTGGGTAAACTGCTTGAGAAAAATCTGCCAGATGTAAAAGTAGTCTATACTCGTGACAAGGATGTGTTTGTGGAGCTCAGCGAGCGTGCCGCGATTGCCAATAAGGCAGCAAGCCATTTGTTTGTTTCCGTGCATGTGAATTCAGTAGACAAACGCAACAAGAACCGTAAAAGAATAACCGGTTGCCAAGTATATACGCTGGGATTGCATAAGACAGCAGAAAACCTCGCGGTAGCCAAACGTGAGAATTCGGTAATGGAACTTGAAAAAGATCATACCGAAAAGTACGCCGGTTTTGATCCCAATTCTCTTGAAAGTGATATCGTTTTCGAGTTATTCCAGAACAAGAGACTTGACCAGAGCATAGAATTCGCGGATGCGATCCATGCCCAACTGGTAGACATTGCAGGCCGTGAACCCAAGGGGGTGCGCCAGGCCGGCTTCTGGGTTTTATGGGCTACCTCCATGCCGTCGGTGCTTGTTGAGCTTGATTTTATATGCAATCCACAAGCAGAGAAATTCATGTCGTCGGAGAATGGTCAGGAGGAGATGGTAATCGCATTATACAATGCCATATGCGCATACATAAACACATATGGATCCCAGATTGTAGGACATGATATGCCGGTTGCCCAGGCTCTTAAACCTTCCAAATCCACAACAGTCAAATCAGAGGCGGCTAAAGCGCCACGGCTGGATATGCCGGTGCACACGGCTGCTCTGGAGGCATCATCTCAAGAGAACGGAGAAAGAACGCCTGGAAAGAAAAACGGAATAAATGAGATTGGTTGTTCGGATGACGCAAGATATTATGTGCAGATACTGGCAAGTTCCGATCCGATAAAATCGGAATCGTCTGAACTGAAAGGATTCAAGGATGTTGAATATTACAGGGATGGCGGTTTCTACAAATACGCTGTGGGAGTAGCTGATACGCTTGATGACGCGCAAAAACTTCTGCGGAAAGTCCGGAAATCTTTCCCGAATTCATTTATTATAAAAATGATAAACGGCAAAAGAGTGGATTTTATCAAACCGTAATTCAAACTCTGCGAGAGTTGATTAGTAATATAAATACTACCGAATAAAAAATGAAGCTGTTAAAAAAAGAACTCGTTATAGGACTGTGTGTAGTCATTGCATTGCTGGTGCTCTTTTTCGGAATAGATTTCTTAAAAGGGGTAAATGTATTCAAGGCTGCAAATTACTATTATGCGAACTATACAAATGTGGCTGGATTGCAGAAATCGGCGCCTGTTACTCTTAACGGCTTTAAGGTCGGTCAGGTGCGTGCCATAAACTATGATTATGATAATCCGGGACATGTGAAGGTGGAACTTAGCGTAAACCGTGAATTGCGTGTGCCGAAAGGATCTGAAGCTGTTATCGAGCAGGATCTGCTTGGTACAGCCACTGTAGTTCTGCATCTTTCTGACGCTACAGAATATGAGACAGTGGGCAACACTTTGAAAAGCCATACAGCCGCAGGAATGATGGATAATATCTCCACAAATCTTATGCCGTCTGTAGGCGCTGTTTTCCAGAAGGTGGACTCGCTGCTTACGAACCTAAACAGACTAATGGCAGATCCGGCTCTCGCGCAGTCTGTAGGACGCTTGGATGCCATTACTCTGAACATAGAGCAGACAATGAAGCAACTTAAAGCCACCACCGGTGCTTTGCCTGCCGTAATGAACAATGTAAATGGAGTGACCGGAAATCTCAATGATATGAGCGCTAATCTTGTAAAAGTCTCTTCAGAGCTTGCGGATGCGCCAGTGGATTCGATTTTGACAAACCTGAATGTGTTGTCATCCAATCTAAAGACACTTTCCGCATCACTTAACAATAAGGATTCTTCTTTGGGCATGCTGACACATGACAGCGCGTTATATGATAATCTGAACAATTGTGCCGCATCGCTTGACTCGCTCCTGATCGATGTCAAAAAGAATCCGAAACGTTATATCAGCATCAAACTGTTATAATATACAGAATTGTGTCTGTTTCTGGGGTGTAAGCGCCGGAGACAGACATGCCATATAATCACTCTCCTTTTCTCTCTTCCTACAAACAGAGATTACTTACATTCTATATTACAAACACTTTATTTTTAATACCTTATGAACATAAAGTTCAGTGTAGACTACCGTACGCGCTGGGGGGAGACCTTATACATTTCGGGTGATATACCCCAGCTCGGAAACGGAGATCCGTCGCATGCCATAAAAATGGATCTTGACGGGGAGCAGACTTGGAAATGCAATATCCAGTTGCCGGATGATGCCAATGAATTCAAATATTCTTACATTGTCCGTAATGAGCAGGGAGGAGAGCGCCATGAGTGGGGAAAAGGACATAAGTTCTCTCCCGGTGCCGGTGCCCGCGAATATGATATATACGACAATTGGCAGGATCAGCCGTGGGATAAACCGTATTATTCGGTAGTGTTTTCCGACTGTATCTGCAAAAGGCAGAATAAGGCAATGAGCGTGTGTTCAGCGCCGGGGAAACTCCTTATAAGTGTAGACGCCCCGATGATCGCACCGGATCAGGTGTTGGCCATAAGCGGCTCCTGTGACGCTTTGGGAAACTGGGATGTGAACAAGGCCGTAGTCCTGAGCGATGCCGATTATCCTACATGGAGATGTGCGCTCCCGTTGGCAGGCATGCCGTCTTCGTTTGAATATAAATTCCTGATTTTAAAGAAAGACAGTCATGATGTGGTGGGATGGGAGTTGCTTGACAACCGGATGTTATGCATTTCGCCATCGACTTCCGGGACATGTCTGCTTGTGAATGGCCTGAGGTTTGCCAATCCTCAGAATAACTGGCGTGGTGCCGGCATCGCAATTCCAGTCTTCTCCCTTCGTTCGGAAGAGGATTTTGGTGTCGGTGAATTCATGGACCTGTGCAAGATGGTTGACTGGGCTGCCGCCACAGGCCAGAAGTTCATTCAGGTGTTGCCTGTAAACGATACCACGATGACCAGGACATGGACGGATTCGTATCCATATAACGCCAATTCGTGTTTCGCTCTCCATCCGATGTATATTCATCTGCCTGCTGTCGGAGCATTGCCTGACCCATCGAGAATGGAGTACTACGAAGGGTTGCGTAAAGAGCTGAACAGCCTGGAAGAAATTGATTATGAGCGTGTAAACCAGGTTAAAGAGGACTATACGCGTGAACTGTTCGCTGTGGTGCATGATTCGGTCGTTTCAGACAAGGGATATATGAAATTTGTCTCAGACAATGCTTCATGGCTTAAGCCATATGCGGCATATTGTATCCTGCGTGATAAATTCCATTCCCCCGAATTCAAAGACTGGGGTGAATATGAGGTCTATGACAAGGTGCGTATCGAGAAGTTCCTTGAGGAAAATGCGTATGAGGCAGCATATGTATGCTGGATCCAGATGCACCTTGCCTCACAGATGAAGCATGTGCGGGAATATGCGCATTCACGTCAGGTAGCGTTGAAAGGTGATATACCTATCGGCATATCACGTGACAGTGTCGACGCATGGATCTCGCCGAAACTGTTCAATCTGAACAGTCAGGCTGGTGCTCCGCCGGATGATTTTTCGGTTCTGGGACAGAACTGGGGATTTCCTACGTACAATTGGGAGGAAATGAACAAGGACGGCTTTGCATGGTGGAAAGCACGTTTTGTCAAAATGGCGGAATATTTTGATGTGTACCGCATTGATCATGTGCTCGGATTTTTCCGAATATGGCAGATTCCGATGGATCAACTGCACGGTTTACTCGGCACATTCAATCCGGCGCTTCCATTTACGGTTGACGAATTGCGGAACAGTTATGATTTCTGGCTTAATGTGGATGTGCAAACCTCTCCGTTTATCATGGACTGGTTCCTCGGTGACTTCTTTGGCGAATATACCGATGAGGCCCGCTCGCGTTTCCTTGATCATATAGGGGGAGGACGTTATCGCCTGAAACCAGAGTTCGCCACTCAGAGGCAGATTGCGGATTATTTCGCGGATCAGGTGAAAGATGATAAAAACAACCGTTTGTGCAGCGCTCTGCTGGGACTCGTGGATCAGGTTCTTTTCATAGAAGATCCGATAGAGAAAGGCAAGTATCATCCACGTATCTCTGCGCAATATACTTATACATATCGTTCGTTGAACGACTATGAAAGATGGTGCTTTGACAGGCTGTACAATGATTTCTTCTATCATCGTCATAACGACTTCTGGTATGGCAAGGCAATGTGGAAGCTGCCACCGATCATTGATGCCACATCAATGCTCACATGCGCAGAGGATTTAGGCATGATTCCTGATTGTGTGCCAGCGGTGATGAGCGCTCTGGAAATTCTCACGCTCGATATACAGCGCATGCCTAAAAATCCATCCGAGGAGTTCGGTAATCCGGCACGGTATCCGTATTTTTCGGTATGCACCACATCAACCCATGATATGGGCGGTATCCGCCAGTGGTGGGAAGAAAACCGCGAATCAACGCAACGGTTCTATAATAATTGCCTCCATGAACATGGAGGTGCGCCGGCTTTCGCAGAGCCGTGGATTTGCGAAAAGATTGTCGATATGAACCTTAGGGCTCCGTCCATGCTTTGTATCCTTCCTCTTCAGGACTGGCTGTCTATCGACGGCAGACTTCGTCGTGACAATCCTTACAAGGAGCAGATAAATGTGCCTGCTATCTCAAGGCACTACTGGCGTTACCGTATGCACCTGACTTTGGAAGACCTTCTCTCTGAAAAGGTATATGCCGATCATGTACGCTCGCTTGTAGAGGAAAGCGGACGATAAATCTAAATTAAATGGTGGTGTGTCAAAAATCGCGATTTTTGACACACCACCTTGTTTCTGCCCGGATGGCGAGGATGCTGTCAGTCATCGACCTTTGGTCGCTTGGCTC
>CATJQX010000128.1 GCA_949742535.1 uncultured Muribaculaceae bacterium
ACCCACGGCAGTATCGCTCCACTGGTCACCGTAGGTGTAGCGCAGATAGCGGCGCCGGCGTTCCCTTACCGGAGCGAGCCGCATCCAGGCTCCATGTGCAGCCTCAAGCACATGGAGCGCACGTTTTTTGTCTTTCTCATTCATTGTTGTAAAATATATATGTCAGTTCGCCTGCAAGATTATTTCCATGACTTAGAGGGTGAAAAGCCGGTTGTCCGCCTACCCCCGGATCTCTCCGTCCATAGTATCGCGCACAACCGGCATCGTTCACTCAGGAAGCATATTCCACGCCCGTTCATCAAATTCATACAGCTCCGGCCCCGGATCAACCACTGCCGTAAGCGCCTCCACTACCGGCGTACCGGCCAGAGAGGGCAGAGAAAACAGTTCAAGGATGTTTCCCTCCCCGCTCCACAGGGCTACCGGGCGCTCCACTCCGCCGCAGGAAAACCTGTTATGCTGCAGCCGAGCAAGCGGCGAAGACATGTCTGTCACCACAGTGGCCTCGCGCTGCCAGCCTGAAAGTTTCACCCTCACGATCCTCACCGTTCCGGCGGGGAGGGTTATCAACCCCCTGTTCCCCTCTCCACGGCGCACAGTCGCCGTGAGGGTGAGATCTGAAGGTGCGAGATATTCCACCGGGGCGGTAGCCATCAGGTCAAGATACCATCTGCGCATCTCCATCACACAATATGCGTCAAGATCAATGCCGTCGCTCCGGCTCATCAGGCAATCCTGACGCAACGGCTCCAGATAACGCCTCATTTTCCACTGGGCCAGCATATCGGCCCTGCTAAACCGCAATTTCATGTTCTACCGGTCACTGTGCGACTATACGCATATGGCTGCGGGGATAGCGGAGCACCAGACAACTCGCCTCGGTTATCACTATGGCATCGACATTGCGCACACCGCTCTGGCGCAGGTTGAGTTTCTCGGTGCGGAAAGGCACATGGCAGTATTTGGTTATATATTCCGGATCCACCACCATTCCCGCGCCCGGCATGCCGCACTGGTCAAATATCTCGGACAAAAGCACATAAAGCGTACCGAACTTGGAATGGATCTCTGTGAAATCAAGCCCCCATTTGGTTACCACCGCATCGTTGATCAACACACGCCTGGATCCGCAAAGGTGCAGTTTCTCAATTAGATCGCTGCCTGCCAGAAGCACTTTCTTCGAGGAGCCGGCATTATGGGCGAAAGCCTTGCGGCAAAGTTTCACAAGCCACTCCTCATCCACCTTGGCCGAAGCCTGGTATGTGAACTCGTTGTCTGTCTGGTTCCATATACCGCCGGTGAGAAAAACCTCCTCCCCTTTTCCGCTGTCTTTCAGGCGGCATTTATGCCCGAAAAGAAACGTTTTCTCCATTCCGAGACGCATGTCGATAATGGCTGCCTCCTCCTGGTCCGAGAAACTCCATCCCACCTCCTTGTTGCTTATTTTCATGAAGGTACTTTGCTCGACCTGGGCCTTGAATATTTGACATAAATTACTGTTTTTCTGAGGTATAGCCTCAAATTGGGGCGTCATTACATCAAGTTCGGCCGCCGCGCGTCCCATTCTCACGAGAAGGGTTCCCACAGGCATGGCGGGGATGGAGTCGGCGGCATTGGCAGGTACCACTTTTACCGATCCGTTGTCACATGCCTCCACATAAAGCACCAGTGCGCCGCCACCGGCCCCTTTCACCGAGGGCACAAGTATTGTGGTCGTAGGCTGGAATATCTCGTTGCAGTCGGTGCGCAGTCTCACCTCTTTTGCCACACTCTCTTCGTCGCCGCGCCCGTCATCTTCTGCGGCATATGCCTGGGTGAGCTTGGCGAATCCCGGTTTCGTGTCTACCGAGTAATATTCAACTTTCATGGAGCCGCACAGACGCGCTCCGCCGTAACGGGATATCTGGTCAAGCGGTGTGGACATCGGCCGTATCTTCACTATGCGGTCATCGATCTCGTTGCGCAACAGGCCGGGAGAGACTTTCTCGCTGAGATCCGTGGTGAGCGGTTCCCCTACCACGTGTCTTCCGACACCACCTACAGCCAGCACCGCGGCGGCCGAAGCGCCATGCAATCCGTAAGCCGCATTCTCGAACACCATCGTCACACCGCCTCCGGCATGTCCCATGAGCCACCCTGTAACCCACGCCAGCAACATAAGCAGCCCTACCACAGTCACCATCGCCGCCTGTGGGCCAGACAGCCACTGTATTACATTCTCCTTCAGATTTCTGATTGCTTCTTTCATCGTTTTAAATTAATTTAAAGGTTTGGTAATCAAATTGTATCCACATTCATACCCGTCTTCATCCACGTCTCTTCACGCTTCCAAGCAGCAGGTCGAGAACGCCCTTCAGCCACTGCAGTACTTTTCTCAGTTTTTCACTCATTTTCAACACCTCCTTTCACCTTCATCTGTTATTATAAGTAAGTCGTGGAAATTATTTTATATTATCTGGGAGCATACTTTCAGTCGGTTTTTGTCCGAAGATGAAGGAGTGTAGCGGGCTACACGACTGAA
>CATJQX010000129.1 GCA_949742535.1 uncultured Muribaculaceae bacterium
GATGCCCCAGATCAATGACAACCGCATCTTCGACCTCTGCGGCCGTTACATGGGCACAGAAACCGACAACCTGCCCCGCGGTATCTACGTAAGAAACGGCAAGAAGCTCATACTTGGGAAATAATCCCCGAAACCCTTGATCAGACAATCCGGTGTGCCAGAATTCATAAAATTCCGGCACACCGCTTTTTTATGCATTGATGAGTAGAATGTATCCCCTCCCCATCCGGGAATGATCAGATACAACGTAAAAAAGCAGGAACAGAGGGGCGAAAAATTCAATTCTCTTTGTATCTTTGTAAAAATTCAGGTATACATCGGTTCCGCGAATCCACATATGTCTGGCATTAGAGGATATTGACCGATATTATAAACTCATAACTAAATTCTAACCATGACTAAAACTTTACCTGCAATTCTTGCATTTGCAGCGTTCATGCCCGCCACGGCCCAGACTGTAATAAACGTGGACATGAACAATGAGATCGGCCGCATTCCGTCGCTCATATACGGAGCCGGTGCAGAGGATGTGAACCATGAGATTTACGGAGGTCTATATGACCAGCGTATCTTCGGCGAGAGTTTTGAGGAAAGTACCATCTCGAATATCGAAAACTTCATCAGCTACGACAGCCCATGGAGTATCGACGGTAATATTTTGCGCCTCAACACCTCCGGACACGGCAAAATCGTGTGCCAGTCGCCTGAAACAGAAAACACATCTGCAGCAGTAGAGTTCAGAATCGATAGCCCCAACGCCATCTCTGGCCTGATAATGAACGTTACAGACGCGGGGGACGGCGCAGACGCATTCCGCGGATATGAAATAAGCTTCAATGCCGGAAAACGCGTTCTCGTCATTGGAAAACATGAGCACAACTGGCAGCCTATGGCAGAAGTCCCTGTTGACTTCGAGCCGACACAGTGGAACAGCCTGCGTGTGGATTTCAACGACAGCAAGGCTACTATATGGCTTAACGGCAACAAGATACATGAGTTTGAAGACACCAACAACCCGCTTGTCAAAGGCCGAGTAGGCTTGAGAAGTTTCGACGGATCCGCAAGTTTCCGTAATCTCACCATCGGAGGCAGCCATGTGGCGTTCAACGCTCTCCCCGTAGGTATTTCAAACTTCCGCCATTACGACTACAGCTGGACCACCGACGGCAACACCCTCTCTACCTCCACTCCCGCACATGCCAAGATCATCTACTCCGGAAGCGGGATGCAGAAAGGCACTGCAGAAGTCGCACTACGCCATGACAGCGACCGCGCCATCACCGGCATTATTTTCAATGTGACAGAAGCCGGTAACGGCCCCGACAATTTCCGCGGATACGAAATCAGCCTTGACGCAGCAAAACGTACACTTGTAGTAGGCAAGCATGATCACAATTGGAAAAGCATCGCCAATGTGCCTGTGGAATTCAATCCTTCCGACTGGAAAAAGCTGCGCGTGGATTTTGACGGAGCGAAATTCTCAGTAATGCTTGACGGCACAGAAATATATAAGTATGAGGACAAAGAAAACCCGCTCATGAGCGGCAAAGTGGGTGTGCGCACATTCGACGGTCCTGCCACATTCAAGTCGCTCTCCATTAACGATAAAGAGATCGCCCTGCAGGCAATGCCTGTAGGTGTAAGCAGCATGTGGGAACCAGTAGGATCCGGCATTTACACCCATGAGGGCACAGGAGCTTTCAACGGCACATACCACCAGAAAATAACAGGCAAAGCGGGCTACGGCATCGCCAACTTCGGCCTCAACAAATGGGGTATCGGTCTGGAACAGAACAAAAAGATGTCGGGATACGTATACCTCAAAGGTAATGCGGGAAAAGCATACGTGGCACTTCAGAGCTGCGACGGATCCAAAGAATATGCCCGTCAGGAAATAAGCGGCATAGAATCCGGCGACTGGAAAAAATTTGAATTTGAGCTCACACCGTCTGCAACCGACTGCGACTCACGTTTTGTGGTGGCGCTTGACAGTGACGGCACACTGGCTGTAGACATGGCAATGCTGCATACAGACAGCTACCCCTTCCGCAGCGATATCACAGAGGCATTCAAAAAAGAAGGCCTCACATTCCTGCGCTACGGAGGCACCATGATCAACGCCCCGGAATATATGGTGAAAAACATGATGGGACCGCGCGACCTGCGTCCGCCATACATCGGCCATTGGTACCGCAACAGCACCAACGGCTTCGGCATCATCGAGTTTGTGGAATTCGCCCGTCTTATCGGCACCGAGCCTACTTTCGCCATCAACATTGAGGATAATCCTCAGGATGTGCTCGCACTGCTCAAAGAGCTTGAGCCATATGACCTCAAATACCTCGAAATCGGCAATGAAGAGAATATCTGGGATGACTCGCGTGCCGCATACGAGCATTATGTGGAGCGTTTCAACACACTGTATGATGCAATCCATCCTGTATATCCCGATCTCGTCTTCATCAATGCCGCCTGGTGGCGCGGCGACAAACCGGAACTGATGGAATACGTTTTCCGAAGCCTCGACGGCAAGTCAGCGCTCTGGGACTACCATCCCTGGACAGATCTCGTATCAGAGGCCAAAGCGGTTGAAAACGATCTCAAGAATATCAAACGCCTCTTCACTACATGGAACCCCGATACAGACATGCGCATAGCCATTCTCGAGGAGAACGGCAACACCCACTGTCTGCACCGTGCGCTGAGCCATGCCGTGATGCTGAATGTGGTACGCAAAATGAACGGGTTCGTGGAACTTGACAGCCCCGCAAACGCACTGCAGCCATACAGACAGAACGACAACGGATGGGACCAGGGACAGATTTTCTTCAACTCCTCGTCCACATGGTGCCAGCCCCCTTATTACGCACAGCAGATGGCTGCATCGCACCATCAGCCGATACTTGTGAACTCGGAATTCAGAAACTCCAGCCTCAACCTCACAGCCACACGCAGCGAGAGCGGAGACAAGCTCGTGCTCCATATCGTCAATTCCTCACCGAGAGCACAAAAGATACAGATCAATGCGCAAAATGCCGGAAATATCAAGTCTGTCAGCGGACTCTCACTCTCCGGTGAACTTGATGCCGCCAATTCTCCCCGCGAACCGGAGAAGATCGTTCCCAAAGAGCTCATCCTTGCGGAACCCTCTGCGACACTCGAACCTTACAGCTACACCGTAATAGCCCTGGAATGCGACGGTACTGGTGCGATAACAAATGTCACAGCCGATCCTAAAGACGCCGCAAACACCACATATTACAACCTTTCAGGACAAGCTGTGACAGCACCCTCGCATGGGATATACATCACCGGAAACGGTGAAAAAATATCTTTGTGATCTTTTTTGAGTTAAACATTTTCACTAATTTTGCCGACAATAATTTATTGGCAAAATTTTATCATAACCATACTGACCATGAGAACAAAACATCTACTATGCACATTAGCCTCAATGGCTTTATACATCCCCATCTCGGCATTTGCACAACAGGGAGACATCACAAGCCATTTCAATGCCGCCAAACCGATCCTGCCGTCGTCACAATACACCCCCGATGCGCCATATAAGGCTACAGTCTGGGTATTCAACGACGGACGCCGCTACACCGACAGGTATTACAACCAGATTTTAGGCATCCCGGATGCAGATGCCGACGGCCGTGAATGGTTCGAGCCGGAATACCAGCTTACCGACAGCGATATCGCCTGGCAGGAAGCCACAGCGCCGTTCAGCTCCGACGAGTACTACAAAAACCACAAATCATTCAGATGGGTGACGTCTGAAATAATGGCAGAAATGTACATGAGGCGCACTTTCACTTTGGAGTCTCTTCCCGAAGGCACCGTTTTTCTGGCCTGTGGACACGATGACGCACCGGCGGAATGGTACATCAACGGAGTACTGGTGCACACCGTTTCCGATGGCTGGAACAACGATGAGTACAAACTTCTGACAGAAGATCAGAAAGCACTTCTAAAAACCGACGGCACAGAAAACGTGATTGCCGTGCATGTGCATCAGAACTGGGGAGGAGCTTTCGCTGACTGCGGCCTCTATGAAGCAGACATGAGGATCACAAACACCCTGCTCAACACCGTCGCAGACGGACCCTGGGATTGCAAATACTATATGCTCAACTACAACTCAGACATCGCGCATGCCGATAAACAGGAATGGTACTCCCCCTCCGAAGACGAATCGGACTGGATAACAGGGGTAGGTCCTTTCAGCAACGATGCCAACATGTTCTACACAACAGAATGGCCGAGCCAGGTGCGCCCAATTCTGATCCGCCGCCATTTCACACTCACAGCCGACGACATGGCCGACATAAAGAAAGGCGCAGAGGTATCGCTTACATGCAGCTACGATGAGAATCCCGTGATGTATCTCAACGGCACAAAAATCTGGAGTGCCACAGGATGGAACGACAACAACTACGCCGAAATCATACTCAACTCCTCGCAGAAAGAGAAACTGCATGAAGGAGACAATGTGCTCGCCGTGTCACTCACACAAGGCAACGGCGGCGGACATGTGGACTACGGCCTGAAAATCACCTCCCCCTACGAGATGAACAGCATTTCGTTTCCGGATGCAGATAAAGAAAATCTCAGCCACACAGACAGCCGCATCTTCAATCTCCACGGACAGTATCTCGGCACCTGCGCAGACACACTGCCACGCGGCATATATATCAGAGGAGGCAAGAAACTTGTCCTCGGGAAATAACCCCGTAAAATAACCAACCCATCAGTTCTTATTGTATAAAAACACCAATCACACAATATGGCAAACATGCTCAATCACAAATTTCTGACCGCCGGAGTGGCGTTCCTTCTGGGAGCGTCGGCACTGGCAGCACAGAACAGCGTGTCGGTAGTGGACCGTCCGCTCGCAGGCACAAGCACCAACTATACCAACTTCCGTGCGCCTCTCCAGGCGGCTCCCCTTCTCAAACTTCCTGTGGGGGAAGTGCAGCCCAAAGGGTGGCTCCGCAAGTATCTCGAACTGCAGAAAGAGGGTCTCAACGGCAAGCTCGGCACTATCAGCGCATGGCTCGACAAACACAACAACCAATGGCTTGACGACCACGGCGACCACGGATGGGAAGAAGTACCCTACTGGTTGCGCGGATATTGTAGCCTGGCTTATATCCTCGATGACGAGGAGATGAAAAAAGAGGCCCAGGTGTGGTTCGACGCAGTGCTCTCAAACCTTAAAGACGACGGATTCCTCGGACCTCGCAACTATGAGAACGGCAACCCCGAGGTATGGGCACAGATGATAATGCTGTGGGCCCTGCAGACATATTATGAAAGCAGCGGCGACCAGAAAGTGCTCAATGCCATGACCGACTACTTCAATTGGGAAATGACCGTGCCCGACACACAGTTTCTCAAAGGCCTGTGGCAGGAAAAACGCGGAGGTGACAACATGTGGAGCGTACTCTGGCTCTACAACCGCACCGGCAACGAGACCGTCCTTCCGCTCATAGAGAAGCTCCACAAGAACACATCAGACTGGACCCAGGCCGCCACCCTCCCCAACTGGCACGGGGTGAATGTGGCGCAGGGATTCCGCGAACCTGCCACATATTACATGTACACCGGCGACGAAGCCATGCTTCAGGCCACCTACAACAACTTCAATATCATGCGCGAACGCTACGGCCAGGTGCCTGGGGGCATGTATGGTGCCGACGAGAACGCCCGCGCGGGATATTTCGATCCCCGTCAGGGCGCCGAGACATGCGCCATAGTGGAGCAGATGGCAAGCGACGAGATACTTATGGGGATAACAGGTGATCCTTTCTGGGCAGACCACTGTGAGAATGTGGCGCTGAACACATTCACCGCCGCAATGACCACCGACATGAAAGCGCTCCGTTATATCACATCCCCCAACATGGCCATCAGCGACGAGAAACTCCACGGCCCGAGCATCGACAACAACCTGCGCGGCATGCTGTCTATGAGCCCGTTCAGCAGCCGTTGCTGCCAGCACAACCACGGCATGGGATGGCCATATTACGCCGAGCATCTGGTGATGGCCACCACCGACAACGGTCTCGCCACCATGCTTTACGCAGCCAGCGAGACCACAGCGAAAGTGGCCGACGGCAAGAGCGTGAAACTCACCGAGACCACCAACTATCCCTTTGACGAGACAGTGAAACTGACTGTGGGCACCGACGGTGCTGTCACATTCCCCCTCTACATGCGCGTGCCCGCATGGGCTGCAGGCAGCAGCGTAAGCGTCAATGGCGAGCCTCAGGCCATAGCGGAAGCTGCAGGAAAATATATACGTCTGGAGCGCCAGTGGAGCGACGGTGACGTTGTGGAGCTTACACTGCCCATGACCGTCAGCTCACAGGTATGGCAGCAGAACAAGGCCAGCGTGAGCGTGAATTACGGTCCCCTCACCCTCTCGCTGAAAATAGACGAGAATTTCGAGCAGCATGACAGCCGCGACAAGGATTTCGTACAGGACGACTCACACTGGCAGGCAGGCGTGGATGCTTCCCTCTGGCCCTGCTATGTGCTGAAACCGGAGTCCGCCTGGAACTACGCCCTGAAAGTCGACAAAGACAACCTCCCCCTGCAGTTCAGCGTCACCAGGAAAGCATGGCCGGCCGACGATTTCCCCTTCACCCTCGAAAGCGTGCCGTTTGAGTTCACCGCCGTCGGTGTGCAGATACCATCATGGGGCTACGATGAAACCGGCATGACCGACCTGCTTCCCACAAAATTCGTTCCCCGCAGCACAGAAGAGACAAAACTAACACTCGTACCGATGGGA
>CATJQX010000130.1 GCA_949742535.1 uncultured Muribaculaceae bacterium
ACACGACTGATGAGGAGAGGAAAAGATTCCAAAATTTTGCCGAAGAAACATTGAAATAATCTGACCGGTAAATAAAATAATTTTGAACTGTTACTTATTTGGCGGAAAGATCGCCCGTATTCAGTTTATGCGGATATTTCACGGAGATGTAACGGTAAAGGATCGGCACCACAAACACATTGAGAATCGTAGAGGAGAAAAGCCCTCCAAGAATCACAACCGCCAGCGGGCTCTGTATCTCGTTGCCGGGCACAGTGCTGCGGAGTGCCAGAGGAAGCAGAGCGAGCGCCGAGGTAAGCGCCGTCATTATGATAGGAGTGAGGCGGTCGGCCGATCCGCGGGCAATCCTTTCGGTAAGCTCCACCCCCTCAGCCTGCAGCTGGTTGTAATGTGAAAGCAATAACATGCCGTTGCGGGTTGCGATGCCAAGCAGTGATATGAAGCCGATAATGGCAGGTATATTCAGTTCACCACCGGTAAGCACCAGTATCAGCACACCGCCAATCATGGCAAGGGGCATGTTTATCAATATCACAAGCGACTGAGACACACTCCTGAACTCGGCATACACAAGCATGAATATTATAAACAGAGCCAGAAGAGATGTGAGGCCCAGAGTACGCGAAGCCTCGGCCTCGCTCTCAAACTGTCCGCCGTAAGTGATGTAATATCCTTCGGGAAGCGTGATCTCATCGGAGATTTTTTTCTGTATCTCATTTACGGCACCACGCAGGTCGCGGCCATCGACATTGGCGGAAATCACCAGACGGCGGCTCACATTCTCACGGTTGATGGTATTCGGTCCGGATGAAGAAACCACATCTGCCACATACGAAAGCGGTATCTTGCCCGAATTGGAGTCTATCATAAGTTCAGAGATCGCCTTTATGGAATTGCGTGCGTTGCTGTCGAACTTCACAGTGATGTCATAAGGAAGACCGCTGTCGTAGACCTGCGACACAGCCTTGCCGGCAAGAGCCACATCCACAAACTCGGTAAAGTCGCGCAGCGTGATGCCATAACGCGCGAGCATGTCGCGACGAGGCTTTATATGCAGTTGCGGACGCTCTATCTGCTGCTCAATGTTGGCATCGGCAATACCGGGCACCTCCGCCACAATCTTCTTGATCTTCTGACCGGTGGCAAAAAGCGTATTGAGGTCTCCGCCAAACAGTTTTATGGCAATCTGCGCCTCAGTACCCGAAAGCATCGCATCCATACGGTGCGATATAGGCTGCCCAATCTCAAGGTTGATCCCCGGAATCTCCGACAGGCGGTTGCGGAGATCGCGCACCATCTCGTTTCGTGAGCGGTCCTTAAGCCTGTATGGAGCTTCGATTTCCGAAGAATTGACTCCCTGCGAGTGTTCGTCAAGTTCGGCGCGGCCTGTCTTTCGCGCCACAGTCAGCACTTCCGGCGTCTCCAGTATTATCTCCTCTGCCATGCGCCCTATGCGGTCGCTCTCCTCAAGCGAGATGCCCGGCAGAGTTGCCATGTTGATGGTCATGGATCCCTCGTTGAACGGGGGGAGGAAGCTGCGGCCGAGAGTGAAGAATAGGCCGACAGCCACCACGAAAAGCAGCCCCACAGTCACGAGCACCGCCTTCGAGCGTTTCATACACCAGCCAAGCGCACGCGCATACGCTCCTTTCAGCTTGCGTGTTGCCCAGGGCTCATGATCAAGTTTGCCTGTGGCACTCCGCGAGCCGAGCATGAAAGAGCATAGCACCGGTGTGAGAGTGAGCGCCACAATGGTAGAGGCAGCGAGCGCCACGATAAACGCAACGCCCAGAGGTATGAGCATGCGCCCCTCCATCCCATGCAGGAAGAAAAGCGGCAGGAAACTTGCCACAATGATAAGCGAGGAGTTGAAAATAGGCATACGCACC
This sequence comes from uncultured Muribaculaceae bacterium, assembly GCA_949742535.1. GTDB lineage: Bacteria > Bacteroidota > Bacteroidia > Bacteroidales > Muribaculaceae > UBA7173. The sequence continues at coordinate 1,890 of CATJQX010000130.1, forward strand.
TCACGCGAAGCACTGTAGACCACCTCTATAACCGACATACGCCGTTCGGCCGGGAGTTTGCTGTTTTCTCTAAGTCGCCGGTAAACATTCTCCACATCCACGATGGCATCGTCCACAAGCGAACCTATGGCAATCGCAATACCGCCGAGAGTCATGGTGTTGATGCTTACATCCATAAGGCGCAGTATCAGCACAGTGATCAGAATAGACATGGGCAACGCTACAAGCGAGACAACCGTGGTGCGCAGATTCATCAGGAAGAAAAAGAGCACTATTATGACCATCAGCGCTCCCTCAAGCAAAGATTCCTGCAGATTGCTGACCGAATTTGCTATAAACTCGCTCTGACGGAAAATGTCGGAAGAGACGCTAACGTCTGCCGGCAGCGTCTTGCCAAGCACGGCAAGCTCATTGTCGATGCGGTCTGTCAGCCCTATGGTACCTACGGCAGGCTGTTTGGTTACGGTAAGGAGCACAGCCGGCTCGGTGCGCACCGATGCCAGACCGAGACGCGGCTCTTTGGCACCATGCACCGTGCGCGAGATATCGGC
>CATJQX010000131.1 GCA_949742535.1 uncultured Muribaculaceae bacterium
ATCCCGAATAGGCAATGGCCACTCAAATCACAAGTCAGGAACCTACATTCAATAACAGATGGCATACTAATTGGCTGGTTTGGATGCCTGAGTAGTTACAGTAATAATACACCGGTCAGGATCTGGCGGCCTCCAATATAAGGGTACACCATCCCGCTATACGGGAGGCTGTAAGTTCAGGATGATTTACTTCGTCAAGCAAAAGCCCTTCCGCCTCCACATCATTTTCGGGTATTGCTGCGGAGTGTTCGAAATGGTATCCCACCACATTATAGGGAGCTATGAATCTGGCGCCTGTTTCCTTAAGCCTGTCATGGATCTCCCCTACCGCAGAGCAGAATGTGTCGCTCATAGTTTCATCTCCACACCCGAAAACCGCTACATCCTTGCCACGGAGGTCGAGCACGGAAAGACCGGCGATGAAATCATACCAGTCTGCCTGAAGCTGACCGTCATTCCATGTACTTGAGCCCAATACCAAAATATCATATGCGCCCGACGACGAAGGGGCGGTTGAGGCTACATCGTGTATATCTGCCTCTTTTACTCCGAGCACACGGGCGATATCATGAGCTATCTTTTTGGTTGTTCCGGTTGTAGAACCGTAAAATATACCGATTTTCTTCATAATATTTATAGTTTATTAGAATAACAGAGTCTGCCACCCGATGGTTCGTGCAAAAAGCGGTTATAGCCGTTTCACATTTTTTAAACTATTTCAATGCGGCAGGCTCCATGATTTAATCGTAAAACCGTTGGGGCTCTATTGCATTTTTAGTAACTTTGCAGCTTGAAAATCTACCTCGCAAATCATATTTATCAAATGGCAGATATTAAAGATATTAAAACCGCTCTCGTATCAGTCTTTCATAAAGACGGATTAGACGAAATTCTCAAATTGCTCCATGACAACGGAGTTAAGTTTCTTTCTACAGGAGGTACACGCAGTTTTATTGAAAAATTAGGATACCCCTGCGACGCAGTCGAGGATCTAACCACATATCCCTCGATTCTCGGAGGCCGTGTCAAGACGCTGCATCCCAAGGTTTTCGGCGGCATTCTCAACCGCCGCGACAACGAAACAGACCAGAAAGAGACCGCCCAATACGAGATTCCGTCTATCGATCTGGTAATAGTAGACCTCTATCCTTTTGAGGAGACTGTGGCCTCCGGAGCATCAGAAGAAGATATCATTGAAAAAATAGATATAGGCGGCATCTCACTTATCCGTGCCGCCGCGAAGAACTTCAACGACGTTGTGATCGTGCCCAGCAAAATGCAGTATGAGCCTCTCCGCCGCATCCTCGCTGAAAACGGCGCCAAGACCACACTCGCCGACCGCCGCTGGTTCGCAAAAGAAGCCTTCGCCGTATCGTCGGCATACGACAGCGCAATCTTCACATACTTCGACGGCGAAGAGAACCCATCGGCTCTCCGCATCGCCATTGATGGCGAAAAGACCATGCGCTATGGAGAGAATCCCCATCAGAAGGGATATTTCTTCGGACGCCTGGATCAGCTTTTCGAACAGATCCACGGCAAAGAGATCTCATATAACAATCTGCTTGACATCGACGCCGCCACCACACTCATGGCAGAGTTCACAGAACCTACGTTCGCCATACTCAAGCACAACAACGCATGCGGCGTAGCTTCACGTCCTACCATACTCGAAGCGTGGAAAGACGCCCTCGCAGGAGACCCCGTATCAGCTTTCGGAGGTGTCCTCATCACCAACGGCACAATCGACGGCGCCACTGCCGAAGAGATAAACAAGATCTTCTTCGAGGTAATAATCGCTCCCGAATATGAGCCGGAAGCACTCGGAATACTCGAGCAGAAGAAAAACCGTATCATACTGCGCCAGAAAGCCAAACTCGAAACCGTGCGCCAGTTCCGCTCTGTCCTCAACGGCGCTCTCGTGCAGCAACGCGACCTCCATACCGAAACAGCCGAAGACCTTCGCACTGTCACCACAGCCCAGGTAAACGAAGACCGTGTTGAAGATCTCCTTTTTGCGAACAAACTGGTGAAGCACTGCAAAAGCAATGCCATTGTTCTCGCGAAAAATAAACAACTCTGTGCTGCCGGCGTAGGTCAGACCTCACGTGTAGACGCACTCCGTCAGGCAATCGAGAAAGCCCATACATTCAACTTTGATCTCAACGGGGCTGTAATGGCATCAGACGCCTTCTTCCCCTTCGCCGATTGTGTTGAAATAGCCCACAACGCCGGCATTGACGCGGTGATACAGCCCGGCGGCTCTATCCGCGACAATGACTCCATCAAATATTGCGACGAAAACGGTGTGGCTATGGTCATGACCGGCTTCCGTCACTTCAAACACTAACAACGGAGACATAGCAACCGGGATAACCGGAGTATGCACTTGGCATTTCTCCGGTATGTCCCATCATAAAACCAGACAACAGACATGAGATTATTCTCACTAACAAAAGAAATAGCTATTGACCTCGGCACAGCAAACACCGTCATCATCCACAATGACAAGATTGTAATTGACGAGCCGTCGATCGTAGCCCTTGACCGCAACGACAAGCTCATCGCCGTCGGCAAGGAAGCACAGCTGATGCAAGGACGCGAGCCTGCGGGAATACGCACCGTGCGCCCCCTGCGTAAAGGCGTGATCGCAGACTTCAACGCAGCCGAGCTTATGATCCGCGGCCTCATCAAAAAGGCAAGCTCGAAAAGCAACTGGTTCTCCCCATCCCTGCGCATGGTGGTCGGCATCCCGTCGGGATCGACCGAAGTAGAGATCAGGGCCGTGCGCGACTCATCGGAACATGCCGGCGGCCGCGACGTCTACATGATCTACGAGCCTATGGCCGCCGCACTCGGCATCGGTCTTGATGTAGAGGCTCCCGAAGGAAACATGATCGTGGACATAGGCGGCGGAACCACCGAGATCGCAGTCATATCCCTGGGAGGCATCGTCAGCAACCGAAGCATACAGATCGCAGGCGACGACCTTACGGAAGATATACAGGGACACATGCGCCGCGCCCACAACGTGCGTGTCGGCGAGCGCACAGCCGAACTGATCAAGATGAATGTCGGATCAGCGCTTACCGAACTGGAAAATCCGCCGGAGGACTTTGTCGTGCATGGTCCCAACCAGATGACAGCCCTCCCGATGGAAATTCCGGTCTCCTATCAGGAAATATCCCACTGTATAGAGAAATCCGTGACGAAAATCGAGACCGCCGTGCTCAGCGCCCTCGAGCAGACACCGCCAGAACTCTATGCCGATATAGTGCGCAACGGCATATGGCTCGCGGGCGGCGGCGCAATGCTGCGTGGTCTTGACAAACGCCTTACCGACAAGATCGGTATCCAGTTCCACGTGGCCGAGGATCCGCTCTTGTGTGTGGCCAAAGGCACCGGGGTGGCGCTCAAGAACATCGAAAATTTCTCGTTCCTCATTCGATAATTTTTATTTATGCTTATCAAGGCTTTTCCTCAACAGGAAAGCCTTGATAAGTTGCATTTGCAACCAAGAGTCTACGGATAAGTGCGCAACCTGCTAAATTTCTTTATTCGCTACAGCGCGTGGTTTGTATTCATATTTTATGTGGTGCTGAGCTGCTGGCTTTTGTTCAAGAAAAACCCGTATCAGCATCACGTATACCTCACATCTGCAAACGCAGTGGCATCCGGCATATATGATGTGACAAGCAACATCACATCATACATCGGACTGCATGATATAAACGAAGACCTGCAGCGCCGCAACGCCGCTCTTGAGGCGGAGGTTATAATGTTGCGCCAACAGACACGGCGTCTGAATCAGGCGATATTGCAGGATTCGATGCGGCGTCTCGACTCCATAGGACGGTATGAATTCGTCATCGCCTCGGTGATAAACAACAGTGTGATCAGACCATACAACTACATCACCATTGACAAAGGATCTGCCGACGGCATCGGTCCGGAAATGGGCGTGATGGACCAGAACGGAGTTGTAGGGGTGACAAATGTAGTGGCAAGCCATCATGCGCGTATTATATCCCTCCTGAACCCTAACTTCCGTCTGTCATGCAAGCTACGTGGAAACGACGCTTTTGGATCTCTCGTATGGGACGGCGAATCTCCTTCCGAGGCATTACTGGAGGAGCTTCCCAAACAGGTAAAATACCACAAAGGGGATACCATCATAACCTCCGGTTACTCGGCTATGTTCCCTGAAGGGATTCCCGTAGGCACTGTGATCGGATCTACAAGAGGCGAAGACGACAATTTCCATACGCTGCGCATAAAACTGCTGACCGATTTCACCACATTGTCTACTGTCAAAGTAATATCAAACAGAGATATTGTGGAAATCAAGGAGGTAGAAGCTGACCAGCCCCGTGCTGCCGCCGGTGAAAATCCGTCAGGTGTCTGACAGCAAGAGGCTTATTATTCATAAATTCAGTTCCGGAGCATTGCCGATATGGCGAAAGAAATTATAAAATTCACATTGATGTTCATTGCGCTCACGCTTTGCCAGGTTGTGGTTTTCAACCACATATGCCTGTTCAGCGTGGCGATACCTCTGGTTTTCATCTACTTTATCGTAAAACTCCCCGTGACACTCGGCGTAAGCTGGGTCATGACTCTCTCGTTTCTTCTGGGACTTACCGTCGACATAATGTCGAACACCCAGGGCATGAACTCACTTGCCTGCACCATTCTTGCTGTGACACGTCTGCCTGTACTTCACCTCTACATGCCACGACAGGATACGCTTTCCAATCCTGAACCATCGATCCGCACTCTCGGGCCGGCGATATTCATGAAATACGCCATAACCCTGACTGCCATATACTGCACACTATTCTTTATCATAGAGGCATTCGCTTTTTTCAATCCTGTGCATATGATGCTGAAAATAGCAAGCTCGACATTGCTTACATTCATTGTCATCATGGCCATCGACGGCTTTGCGACATCAGGAAAATAACCTCTCATCCAACCACCTCATCCTCCAACCTCGGTATAATAACGTCATGGCACAGAGACCCTGGCAGGATCTCCGACGTTATTCCGCCTGAATATACATATGAGAAAAGATTATAAGCTCGAAAAGCGTAAATATATTATCGGTGGCTTTATTGTAGTCATCGCCATCATATATACCCTGCGTCTGTTCGCACTCCAGATACAGGATGACAAATATAAGGACTATGCCGACAACAACGCGTTTCTGCGAAAAACGGTATACCCTTCGCGAGGACTTATATACGACCGCAACGACTCACTTGTCGTCTACAACCAGCCGGCATACGACGTGATGATGATACCGCGCGACGTGCACGATTTCGACACACTCGATTTCTGCCGCACTCTCGCCATAACTCCTGATGAATTCCGGGCACGTATAAAGGCGATGAAGGATTCGCGCAACTATAGTTCATACACTCCGCAGACTCTGATCACTCACCTGTCTGCCAAAGACTACGGCAAACTGCAGGAGAAACTTTACCGTTACCCCGGATTTTTCATTCAGAAACGTATTCTGCGCGAATATGCGTATGACGCGGCAGGAAATGTACTCGGAAATATCCGCGAGGTATCCGAGGCAGATATAGAGAATGACAGCTACTATCAGCCGGGCGACTACTGCGGTGACCTCGGTATAGAAAAAAGTTACGACAAGCATCTGCGTGGCGTAAAGGGTAAGGAGATATTGATACGTGACGCCCGCGGGCGCATCCGCGGACGTTTTGAAAACGGTGCGCGCGATATCGCGCCGATTTCAGGCAGGGATCTCAAGCTCAGCCTCGACATCAAGCTCCAGGAATATGCCGAAAGCCTTATGGTGAACAAGATCGGAGCCGTAGTGGCCATAGAACCATCGACGGGAGAGATCCTCGCGCTTGTATCGAGCCCCACGTATTCCCCACGCTCCCTGGTTGGGCGCGAGCGAGGAAAACATTACCGCGAGCTTGTAAACGACAAATACAAGCCCCTGTTCGACCGTGCGCTCATGGGCGCCTATCCTCCCGGCTCCACTTTCAAGCCGTCGCAAGGCCTTATTTTCCTTCAGGAGAATATCGTGACGCTGCAGACGCCATATCCCTGCTATCACGGATACATAAACGGTGGTCTGAAAGTTGGCTGTCACAGCCACGGATCACCGATACAGCTAAAACCGGCTTTACAGACATCGTGCAACGCCTATTTCTGCTGGGGCTTCAAGGCAATGATAGACAAACGCTCCAAATACGGTTCGTCGGCCAAGGCATTCGAAGTATGGAAAAACCATCTGGTTTCCATGGGATATGGCTACAAGCTCGGTGTAGATCTCCCTTCCGAGGGACGCGGCTTCATCCCCAACTCCAAATTCTACAACAAATGGTATGGGGATGGCAGATGGAGCGCCAACACGATCATCTCAGTATCCATCGGACAGGGAGAGATACTCGCGACTCCCATACAGATAGCGAATCTGTGCGCCACCATCGCCAACCGCGGATGGTTCATTACCCCTCATGTGGTGAAAGAAATCAAGGATACTGTCATCGACAGCCAGTACACTACACAAAGGCATCCCACAATCGACCAGCATCATTTCGAAGATATCGCGGAAGGTATGCGCATGGCTGTGACAGGAGGTACCTGCCGTCTGGCAAACCTCGCCGACATAGAAGTATGCGGCAAGACCGGTACGGCACAGAATCCCCATGGCAAAGACCACTCGGCATTTATCGGTTTCGCACCATACCACGATCCCAAGATAGCCGTCTGCGTATATGTGGAGAACGCCGGCTTCGGAGCCACATTCGGTGTCCCGATCGGGTCGCTTGTCATAGAGAAATATCTCACAGGCCGGATCTCACCGTCAAGAAAATACCTCGAGGAACGGATGCTCACTTCAAACACCATAATCTACAGCGGTGTGAAAAAACACTGACATACATTGTAATCCTACATCAGAAACAACAATGACAAGAAGGACCACATATCCCACCATAGGACGTCCGTTGAGGAAGCGCTCCAACGAGGGTGATTCCATCTTCAAAAATGTAGACTGGTTCACCGTCATCCTATATCTGCTTTTAGTAGTAGCTGGGGTATTTTCCATATACGCGGCAAGCTATGATTACGATCATGCCAGCATATTCTCATTCGATGAATTCTCAGGCAAGCAGATCAGATGGATCGGTCTGTCGCTGCTTCTCGGCCTCGTGCTTCTGATCGTAGATGCCCGAATGTATGAGACATACGCATATCCCATATTTCTGGCGCTATTATGCCTGCTCGTAGTGACGATTTTCATAGCACCAGATATAAAGGGATCGCGTTCATGGCTTGTATTCGGGTCTATGAGCCTGCAACCTGCCGAGTTTGCGAAATTCGCGACCGCGCTCGCACTCGCAAAACTGTTCAGCGGCTATAATTTCAATCTTAACGCATCGCCACGCAACTACCTGAAAGCGCTTCTGATAATATTAACCCCCATCATACTCATTCTGGCACAGAAGGAAACGGGATCGGCTCTGGTATATCTGTCGCTCTTCTTTGTATTATACCGGGAAGGGATGAGCGGACTGGTGCTGTTCGCTGCGCTTTTCGCAGTGGTGGTCTTCGTGGTAGCGATCAAATATTCAGAGACAATGATTCTCGGAATACCCTCGGGACAGTTTTTCATTTTCTGTATGATCATGGCGCTCGCTGTGGGAATGCTCGCTGTGTATGTGCGCAGATTTGAAGTAGCCAGAAATGTGCTGCTGTGGTTTGTCGGCACAGCCGTGGCGGAATGGGTTCTTACATTATGGAACCTTGAGTTTTCGGGATATACATATTTTCTGTCGGTGATAGGAATAGCTATGGTTTACTGCCTGTTCGAGATGCTGCGTCTGAAAGCGCGCAAACTTATCATAACGGTAATCACAGTGATCCTGTCTGTTGGTTTCCTTATGTCGGTAGACATGGTTTTCAGCCATATGATGCCCCATCAGCAGAAACGTATAAAAGTGGCGCTGAACATGGTGGAGGATCCTCGCGGAGACGGCTACAACGTGAACCAGTCTAAAATAGCCATCGGCTCTGGAGGTGTTACCGGCAAAGGCTTCCTGAAAGGTACACAGACAAAACTGAAGTATGTGCCGGAACAGCATACCGACTTCATATTCTGCACCATCGGGGAAGAGGAAGGTTTTGTCGGGACCAGCATTGTGGTGCTCCTCTTCCTTACCCTCATCCTCCGGGTAATATCAATTGCAGAACGCCAGCCCACAACTTTCGTAAGAGTATATGCCTATTGCGTCGCATCATATCTGATATTCCACTTCTGCATCAACATAGGGATGGTGATAGGTATATGTCCCGTAATCGGCATACCGCTCCCCTTCTTCAGCTACGGGGGGTCGTCGTTGTGGGGATTCACCTTCCTGCTGTTTATCCTTCTTCGTCTGGATGCATCGCGCCGCACGCGTATGACACAATAACACAGTAATTTTGGCGATATAACCGCACCCACAGCATATTTTTTTGAATTTGATAGTATTTGTTAGGAAAATTTCGTAGCTTTGTGTTGTAAAACATACACACTAAGCTATGTTATAAAATGATTAAGCGAACACTTGACAGAGTTTTAAGCGAAGATATGTCGGAAATATGGGCTGTGCTTGACAATGATGAGAAGCGCAGGATCATAGACGCATTCACAATTCATCACTTCAAAAAGAATCAGCGGATATACGCCGAGGGTGAGGAACCCGAATATCTCTGGTGCCTTCTGCAAGGGAAGGTAAAGAAATTCAAAGACGGCGTAGGGGGGCGCGTGCAGATACTGCGACTTATCAGATCAGTGCAATATTTCGGCTATCGCGCATATTTTGCCAAAGAACGTTACAATTCTTCGGCTGCCGCTTTTGAAGCCTCTGTAGTGGGCACGCTGCCTATGACACTGGTAGAGGACATGATCAATAAAAACAACAAACTCGCCTGGTTTTTCATACACGAGCTTTCGCGTAATCTGGGAGGTGCCGACACACGCATAGTAAACCTCACCCAGAAGCATATCCGCGGACGCCTGGCAGAGGCCCTGATCGTACTCCGCGACCATTACGGATTTGAGGATGACAACCTTACACTACGTATATATATGGCACGCGAGGATCTTGCCAACCTCTCGAACATGACGACCTCAAATGCCATTCGCACACTGTCAGGTTTTGTAAACGAAAAGCTCATTACCGTAGACGGCAGAAAGATCAGCATCCTGAACGAGCCTGAACTGCGCAAGATTTCCAAATACGGATAACCCGGTCTGCAACGAACCACACCTATCATATAACTCCGCTCCGCCGAAACCCACTGGTTATCCCGCGGCAGCGGAGTTTTTTTGCGGATTTAAGAGAAACAACACATTTCATTTGTTTATATAGAGAAGAACGGCTTTGTCCACACCTGTTTTCACGTTTACGACTTGATTATGAGATGCATATTTACATTCATATTATCTGCGGCATTATATCCGGCCGCTATCTGTGCCGAAGAAGCTTTGGAAACAGTTGCTGAAACCACTAATCTACGCACTATCGCAACAGATACAACAACGACGTTCGCAACTACGCCGGAAGGTACACAATATGAACCTCCACGCAAAATGAATATCGTTGAGAAAGTCATAAACTATATCGACAAAGCAAACAAACCGAAACCAGACAAACGTTTTGACTTTACCATAGTAGGAGGCCCAAGCTACAATCAGGCCACCAGTTTCCAGCTTGCTGTAATGGGAGCCGCCCTATACCATTCGCGCATGGACTCCGTCACTCCGGTATCAAACGCCTCGCTATTCGTGCAGGGATCCCTTACCGGCTTTTACCGGGTAGGACTGTCAGGAGACCATTATGGACCTGCCGACAGATACCGCATACATTACTGTGCCGATTTCGCACATTTCCCGTTAAAATTCTGGGGAATAGGATATGAGACCGAATCGCAGGATGCCAACGAGACTAAGTATACCGAACTACGCTCCGCGTTCTGGTGCGATTTCCAATGGCGTCTCGCACAGAACCTTTATCTCGGCCCGTCCGTAAACTTTCATTATGCGAAAGCTACAAAAGTAACACGCCCGGAATTGTGGAACGGCCAGGATCTAAGGGTCTTTGACTATGGCCTTGGGCTGGGATTCATTTTTTCATTTGACACCCGCGACATATCCACAAATGCGTCAAGCGGCATCAACCTTAATTTCAAACAATACTTCTATCCCGGTTTCCTTAAGAACAGATATGCGTTTTCCTCTTCCGAACTGACATTCGGCCTCTACCGTCAGGCATGGAAATCGGGAGTTATAGCGATGCAGCTACACGGAATGGCCACTTACGGAAATACGCCATGGAGCATGCTCCCGACGGTAGATGAATCCAAAGGGATACGCGGTTATTTCGAAGGAAGATACCGCGACAAAAACGAAGCTGACGTGGTCGTGGAAATAAGACAACACATATGGAAACGTTTCGGAGCTGTTGTATGGGGCGGAGCCGGCACAGTATTCCATCATTTCAGTGATATCCGGCTCAACACCCTGTTGCCAAGCTACGGTATAGGCGTCAGATGGGAATTCAAGAAGAAAGTAAATGTGCGTGTGGACTACGGTTTTGGCAAACGATCTTCTGCCATAAGCCTCGGTCTATATGAAACTTTCTGACATAGATGGATGTTTAAAGTGTAGCCTGGCTTTACAGACCCGACTACCGCAAACACCCATATAAGCAGTATCAGGCTCGGAAGCCATCAGCTGATCATCACATATACAACAAGATATTGTAAGAGGGATAATCTCAGGGCTAATGAAACCGATACGCGAAATCATACTTTCAATAATTTCCGCAACCAGATGCATGGCGTTATGGATCGTCGTGGTATTGCTGATACCCAACGCAGTTCTCGACTGTACGGAAAGCGCGTCTTCAATCTGGAAAATAGCGAATTTAGCATTTCCAGCAGGTGTATATCTGCTTATACTCGCGGCCAGTAAACACACTGGGCGCATTGGCGTCCTGCTTTCCCCAGTAATGGTTCTGTGCGCGTTCCAGATTGTGTTGCTATATCTCTACGGCGAATCCATAATAGCAGTGGACATGTATCTGAATGTAGTCACCACCAACATGTCTGAGGCAACCGAGCTTCTTGGAAATCTTGCCCCTGCCATTATTCTGGTGATAATGCTGTACCTTCCTGCGATCGCCTGGAGCATATACGCGATCATCCGTAAGCTCAAAATGCCTCCCGGCGCCAGGAAAGAATTCGCCATTTGGGGCATGTCTCTCGCACTTTTCGGCTCAGGGATGGGAGCGGTAGGGATATATACCGGAGCGAAGGGAGATTTCAGACACGATATTTTCCCGATCAATGTCATAGCCAATCTTTGTGAGGCAGTCAGACGCACACAACAGATCGCAGACTATCCCCATACCTCCACACAATTCAGCTATGAGGCACGGTCACTCAGGAACCCTGACGAAAGAGAAATATACGTATATGTGATCGGCGAGACATCACGCGCACAAAACTGGGAGCTGTCGGGATACCACCGCCCGACAAACCCGCGTCTGTCGCAAGAAAAAAATCTGGTGTTTTTCGACCGGGCGCTGTCCGAGTCAAACACAACACATAAAAGTGTGCCGATGCTCATGAGTTACGTCTATGCCGAGACATTCAATGCCATAGACAGCATTAAGAGCATAATGAGTGCGATGAAAGAAGCGGGATTCTATACCCGATTTCTTTCAAACCAGGCGCCAAACAGGTCGTACACGGAATACTTCGGCAACGAAGCCGATGTTACACGCTACACAGAGACGGGCGCATATCAACACCCCTATGACGATACACTCACAGCAATGGTGCATCAAGCCATCGCCGACACAATACACAAAAAACAATTCATAGTATTACATACATACGGGTCTCACTTCCGTTACCATGACCGCTATCCTGAACAATTCTCATATTTCAAACCCGACAATCCGCTGGAAGCATCCCCATCGTCGCGACAGGAGCTCATGAACGCATATGACAACTCCATCAGATTCACCGACCATGTACTTGCATCAATAATCGGCGAGCTTAAGGTGGCCGACTGCAGAAGCGCACTTCTGTTTAGTTCCGATCACGGTGAGGATATATACGACGATTCCAGAAAGCGTTTTCTTCACGCCTCCCCTACCCCTACATACCATCAGCTGCATGTGGCCATGCTCGCATGGTTGTCCGATGAGTTTTGCGAATCGCATCCGGAAATGATGCAGAACCTGCGCGACAACAGCCACCGGCGTGTGTCGCCACAGAAAAGCATGTTCAATACGGCCATTGACCTTTGCGGAGTTGAGACACCCTATGCCGACAGGAGCAAATCGCTTGCCAGCGCGGCATACACATCAGCCCCTCCAGTATATCTGACGGACCTCAACAAGCCTGTCCCTCTTAAAGAAAGCGGCATCAAGAGTGCCGACTGTACTGTTTTGGCGTCATTGTTCGGCCTATAGTCTTCATTACTACCAATTTGGACAATCGCACAAAGCAGCTTGCGAACAAAGTTTTCCGTTTTACACAAGTAACGCATTGCAAAACAACGGTATAACATATTTTAACACGCAAAAAGTTTACCAAAAAACAAAAGCCGCCATTATTTACAAGCCAAAACTTTGCAGAGACAAATGAGTTTTATTACCTTTGCAGAAGTTCATGGCGGAGCGTCTGATCATGCTCCCATCAAACATGATACATCAGTAATAACAACCATTTTTCCTACACGAACTCAGCAACGCAAAACTACAATGATACAGACTGTATTGAAGCGCGATGGCCGCGTGGTCGGTTATAACGAAGAGAAGATCAAAGCTGCCATACGCAAGGCCATGCTTCAGACCCCGCTTGGAGAAGACGAGGCCTTGATCCAGAAAATAACTGATCGAATCGGCATAACCGGCCTGGAACAGATGAGCGTGGAGCAGATACAGGATCGTGTTGAGATGGAACTGATGAAATCATCGCGTAAAGAGGTAGCCAAACGCTACATCGCATACCGCGATCAGCGCAGTATCGCACGACGTGCCAAGACGCGCGACATGTTCCTTGAAATAATCGAAGCAAAAAACAACGACATCACCAGGGAAAACGCGAATATGAACACCGATTCCCCCGCGGGAATGATGATGAAGTTCGCATCGGAAACCACAAAACCTTTCGTTGACGACTATCTGCTGACCCCCGAAGCTCGCGACGCCATACGCAACGGGTACCTCCACATACACGACAAAGACTACTACCCTACCAAAAGTCTTACTTGCGTGCAGCATCCTCTCGACAACATCCTTCGCAACGGCTTTGTGGCCGGCCACGGCGAATCAAGGCCGGCAAAACGCATCGAGACAGCAAGTGTCATAGCATGCATTTCGCTCGAAACCGCACAGAACGAGATGCATGGCGGACAAGCCATACCCGCATTCGATTTCTACCTCGCGCCATTCGTGCGCTCTTCATTCATTGAAGAGATACAGAAGATAGAAGACCTTTCCGGTGAAAACCTCTCCGATCTTTATAACGTGAAGCTCGCCGACTTCGAGAAAAAAACCCTTGACGGCCTTACCGGACGCGACCGTCAGCTCCAACATGCGGTAAACGCCACTGTAAGCCGTGTACACCAGTCGATGGAAGCCTTCATACACAACATGAACACCATCCACTCGCGTGGCGGCAACCAGGTTGTGTTCAGCTCCATAAATTACGGCACCGACACCTCTGCCGAGGGGCGCTGCGTGATACGCGAACTTCTCAACTCCACATATGAGGGGGTAGGCAACGGAGCTACCGCCATATTCCCGATCCAGATATGGAAGAAGAAGAAAGGCGTGAACTACCTTCCCGAGGACCCCAATTACGATCTGTACCGACTGGCATGCAAAGTGACGGCACGCCGTTTCTTCCCGAACTTCGTAAATCTCGACGCAACTTTCAACGTGCATGAGAAATGGGATGCAAACGACCCCGAAAGATATAAGTACGAAGTAGCGACAATGGGATGCCGCACACGCGTGTTCGAGAACCGGTACGGGGAAAAGACATCCATCGGCAGAGGCAACCTCAGCTTCTCCACTATCAACATCGTGCGTATAGCCATCGAATGCATGAACATCAAAGACAAGGAAGAACGCATAGCGCGCTTCTTCAGCCGCCTTGATGAAGTGCTTGACATAACCGCCCGTCAGCTATGCGACAGATTCGAATTCCAGAAAACCGCGCTCGCAAAACAGTTCCCGCTGCTCATGTCGCGCCTGTGGAACGGTGCTGAGAACCTGCAGCCCGGCGACACAATAGAAAGCGTTATCAACCAGGGAACCCTCGGAATAGGATTCATCGGCCTGGCCGAATGCCTGGTCGCGCTTATTGGCAAACACCATGGCGAGTCAGACGAGGCACAGGAACTCGGCCTCCGCATCGTAAGCCATATGCGTTCACGCGTCAACGAGTTTTCGGAGCGTTATCATCACAACTTCTCGGTGCTTGCCACACCAGCCGAAGGATTGTCGGGAAAATTCACCGCGCGCGACCGTAAAAGTTTCGGTGAGATACCGGGAATTACAGACAAAATATACTACACCAACTCCAACCATGTGCCTGTATACTACCATTGCTCGCCACGCCACAAAGCAAAAATAGAAGGGCCATACCACAAACTGACCGGAGGAGGCCATATCTTCTATGTGGAAATTGATGGAGACGCCACCCACAACCCGCAGGCAATAGCAGATATCGTGGATCTCATGGACGCCAACAACATCGGCTATTGCTCGGTAAACCATAACCGCAACCGCTGCATGCACTGCGGATACGAAGATGCCCAGACCGAACTGAAGAGCTGCCCCAAGTGCGGAAGCACAAACATCGACAAACTTCAGCGCATCACGGGATATCTCGTAGGCACTACAGACCGTTGGAACAAGGCGAAACTCGCCGAACTGTCAGACCGCATCATCCACAAATAACCATACCGGAAATATCCGAAACGATGATCAAGGTACTTGATATCATTGCAGGGACAGCCGTCGACGGCCCGGGATTGCGGACTTCGATATATTTCTCCGGATGCACCCATCAATGCGAAGGGTGCCATAATCCACAGTCATGGGACTTTAACACAGGAAAAGACATGACAGAGGAGGAGATTATAGACATTGTGGAAGAGAACGGATTTAACGTGACTTTTACCGGAGGAGACCCCATGTGCCGGGACGCGGCACTGATACCGCTTGCAAAAGAACTTAAATCTCGCGGTTACAACATCTGGTGTTACACAGGCTATACGTTCGAGCAGCTGGGGGCCATCCCCGAATGCATGGAACTGGCCTCCTTTGTGGATGTCATTGTAGACGGTCCGTATGTAAACTCACTGAGGGATATTTCCCTTCGTTTCAGAGGATCATCCAACCAGCGCCTTATTGACGTGCGCCGGTCAACGAAAGGCAATATTGTGCTGTGGGATGACAACATATAACAGTAAAATCGCCCTTTTTCAGGGCGATTTTACAATGTTTTTCATATAATCAGGCTGATTTTCAGCCGGGAGGTTGCATAATTCAGAAAAAACCGTTAAATTTGCACTCCGAATTGTGAATTAGAAAAACAAAAACATCATAAAGCAATGAAAAGAACTTTCCAACCTTCTAACAGAAAGAGAGTTAACAAGCACGGTTTCCGTGAAAGAATGTCAACAAAAGATGGCCGCAAGGTTCTCGCCCGTCGTCGTGCCAAAGGTCGTCTGCGCCTGACAGTTTCCTCTTCCATCGCAAGCAAGTAATTGCTTTACCGGTCGCCTCTCTTTGGTGACCTACGGCAAAGAAATTAACGCGGCTTCGAAGTATATTTTTAACTTCGGAGCCGCGTTTTCTTTATTACCCAAATAATACATGCTCTTCCATAAACACTGCGGCATTCCGGCTTGTTATAATTAGGAAAGCTAACATAAATATACTATTATGGGTACATGCAAATCTAAAAAAAACAAGAGTATCAAAGGCACACAGACCGAGAAAAACCTTGTAACAGCATATATTGCTGAGTCTGGCGCCTATTCCCGTTACACATACTATGCACAAAAAGCTGACAAGGAAGAATACTTCCCTATCGGACAAGTATTCCGCGAGACAGCAGACAACGAATTGCGCCACGGTAAAGTGTTTTTCAAGTTTCTTGAAGGAGGGCAGGTAACAATAAATCCTACCGTAGACTCTGGAGTCATCGGCACCACCGCTGAGAATCTTGCCATTGCCGCACATGAAGAAATGGTGGAAGGTGTGGAATTCTATATTGCATCCGCTAAGACTGCAGACGAAGAAGGATTCCCCGAAATCGCAGAGCATTTCCGCGCGATAGCAGAAATAGAAGATCACCATCGCAAACGCTTCGAGACTTATCTGAAACAGGTCAAGGACGGAACCGTATGGAAACGCAACAAACCCATAACGTGGAGATGCCTTGTATGCGGCTACGAATTCAAAGGCACAGAGCCGCCGAAAGTATGTCCTGCATGCGACCATCCCTACCAGCATTATATGGCTCTTGATATCGACTGATAAATTCACCGGGAGAGTGACGCGAAGAAATCGTTCGCCACTTTCATGAACAGATATAACGCAGCGCCGTGCGGAAATCCTGCATTTCCGTACGGCGCTTTTGGTTATCGCGAAATAAATTCCTACTTTTGTATAATCCAAAAAAAGCCATAACATCTGCACAAGTAAAACAACAACATCCATGCACAAGACGGCATTAGATATGACTGTGGCAGAAAACCGCCACCTCACATCCAATTATTCGCTTCTGGTGCTTCGCGCCGATAAAATTCAGAATACAGACACCGATCAGAAAGAAAATACTTTCTCGTTTGCAGACATACTTCCCGGACAATTCGTCCAGGTACGTATCGACCAGAGCAAAACGACGTTTCTGCGCAGGCCGATATCCGTGAATTTCGTATATCCGGAAAAAAACGAATTGCATCTTTTGGTGCGCCGTGCCGGCAAAGGCACTGATGCATTGTGCGATCTTAAGACAGGAGAAAATCTTAATATCATTTTATCATTAGGCAACGGTTTCTCATTGCCCTCGGAAAATGAAATGAAAGAAGGCTTCAATCCTCTGCTTGTCGGCGGAGGTGTAGGAGTGGCCCCCCTCCTTTATCTTGGGAAATGCCTGCACGATATGGGAGTTAAACCGTCGTTCCTGTTGGCAGCCAAAAGCGAGGACGATCTGCTCCTTGTGGAACGTTTTAAGGACTACGGCATAGTATATGTATCCACCGACGACGGGTCAGCCGGCACTCCGGGGCTTGTAACCGCCAATCCTGCCCTTCAGGAAAACTGGAGCCGCATCTATTGCTGCGGCCCGATGCCGATGATGAAAGCCATAGCACGTATTGCCAGAGCCAACTCCGTGTCATGCGAGGTTTCTCTTGAGAATACCATGGCATGCGGTCTGGGCGCATGCCTGTGCTGCGTCGAGGATACCGTAGAGGGGCATGTATGCGTATGCACCGAAGGCCCTGTATTCCCTATTGAAAAACTGAAATGGGATTGAAGCCCGCGGTCATTATCTGACGCCTGAATTTATTCACTGAATTACAGACCCCCGACCTCTGTCACGGCTTTCTCATCGAAAGTTTCGCTTATTTTATATTCACCAGCATGACATCCGCACTTGCATCGCAATCTGATGCAAGTGCGTTTTTTGAGGTGAGAAGAGCGCAGATGGCAGACGCATTGACCTCATTAATCGACGACAAAGCCTCGGCAAGAGTCTCGGGAAATACAGAGGGGCCACAAGCTCCGGCAACCATGCATAACACAATACCGTCTGCAAAGACAGTATTGGCACTTTCCATATCAAAATCAGAGACTACAAGGTACTTGCCTGTCAGATCGGCAAGCGCGAGCTTTCTCACGCAACCGCGATATACAAGTTTACGTGCAAGCACCCGATTGTGATTTATGATCTCAAACCTCATAATCGCTGCCTAAAAACATCAGACGGTGGACAATCTATGACTAATTGGTCTTTCTAAGCTGACGGCGTTGCGTATTCGGGGACTGGAGCTGATGCCTCGATGCTGCCTGATGACGGCTTTCGGGTGTGACCTTATGCTCTGCCGCGTTTTTACGATGCTCAGTCTGCTCTCGCTCCGACGAACTCACCGGCAAATCGCCGGACTGTCTGGTCATACGGGTTCCAGGTTCATGCGATGACACAGGATTTCTCCGTATCGGCACATCGTTTTCTCTATCACTCATCGTTGTATCGGCATTATTCCCGACCACATCGCGCGTTAAAGAATTAGCATTGCGAAGTTCCTCCGGCGACAAGCCGTATCCGAATCTGCGGTTACCTATGTATGAACCCGGCAACACATAATGACGCATACGGATCACCGCGATACTGTCAATCTCATACCCGCTGCTGCCTTCCGGAACAGAAAGATAGCCATAAACGCGCCGAGGCACCAGAGTTGAATCCACCTGGATATGCTGTACCATGGCCGAACGTTTTTCGGCTGCATCCATCATGTAGGCGGTAAGACCGTTGGTATAATCCACGGCAACCCGGCTTTCGAGGCGCACGTTGGAATTGACAGGCTTGTAACGCAACATAAAGATGTCCCCCTTCTGCCATGTACTGTCAGGAGAGAAACTGAAAGTGATCACACGCGACGGCATATTGTCGGTAACGACCAGATGGCCGCCGTTCCATATGACCACTGAATCTCCTGCTATGGCGATCTGCGAGCTCGACGCACTCGCTATATCACGCTGTCGTTCCTGGATAATCTCAATCGTGCGGTCGCATACCTTTATATAGTCTTCTATATGGTTGCCGTACCACCCGAAAGATGTATCTACAAGCGCCTGATCAACCCCATGTGCGGCATAAATACTCTGCTTGAGGGTTTTCCTTGCCGAATCATTGGGGTACGCGTCATAATTGTAATCCACCACAGCCTCCCCCATATGCAGATCAGCCAGAAGCGAGGCCATGGCCTCTTTGCCCAATACATTCTCAGGGGTGCGTTCACATGCAGAAAAAAGCATTCCTGCAGAGAGGGCGCCGCATACGACTGGCAGTATGGACATACGGGCAGTTTCGTTAAAGAATGTCTTTATGCGTCGCACTGGTTTCATTGACAATTATTTTTCATTGTTTTCAATCTTCCCTGACAATGCCTCGTCTGCAGCTTTTTGAGTTTTGAGCCTCCAGGGCACCTCGCTTATCTGCGATGAATAGAACAGAATGAGCAATATCATGCCGACACTTATGGCGGCATCAGCCAGATTGAAGACAGGACGGAAAAATATAAAATGCTCGCCTCCGACCCACGGCATCCATGAAGGCCAGTCCCATTCGCACAAGGGGAAATAGAGCATATCGACTACAAGGCCATGAAGCCATTCGCCATATCCGCCTTCTGCAGGGAAAAGCGTCGCTACATACGGAGGTGCCGGATTATTGAAAATCAGACCATAGAACACGCAGTCTATGATATTTCCGGCGGCTCCCGCCACAATGAGCGACAGACACACGAGATAACCGGTGCGGGCTTCGCGCCGCGAAGCCGTGCGCCAGATATAAAAGATAAGGAAACCTACGGTGACGATACGCAGGAGGGTCAGCAGCAGCTTACTGCCGATCTCCCATCCGAAAGCCATGCCGTTGTTCTGTATAAACACGAGCTGGAACCATGAGAATATCTCATGGCTCTCGCCCAGATAGAAATGGGTTTTCACCCATATTTTAAAGATCTGATCCGCAAGGATTACGATGGCGATTATTATCGCTGCCGTCCATCCCCGGCGCATCAAAAGATTGGATCTGTCCACTATTCTTATTTAGTCTTTGTTTCCACACATAATGTGGCGTGGGGAACAGCCTTTAGCCGCTCCTTGGGAATAAGCTTTCCTGTAATGCGGTCTATGCCATAAGTTTTGTTTTCGATCCTGACCAATGCGGCCTGCAAATGTTTTATGAACTGTGCCTGACGTTGTGCAAGACGGCTCGACTCCTCTTTTGAGAGGGTATATGCACCTTCTTCCAACACTTTGAAAGTTGGCGATGTGTCAGAGGTGTCGTTTGCATTCATCACATCGGCACGAAGAGTCTCATACTCTTTACGGGCCTTTTCAAGTTTCTGGAGGATAAGGGCTTTGAATTCTTCAAGTTCCTCATCGGTATAACGGGTCTTCTCGGTCATTTTTCAATGGTTTTGAATGGTGATATTACTTGCAGGTCTCGTCCGGCAATTGGAATGGTCGATGACCAGACCGGATCAAGGCCGCGGTTTACAAAACTTACAACAGTTTAGACTATATTAAAGTTTTCGGTGCCAATGTGCCGATCAATCCACACTGGCACCGAAACTATTTATTCTATCAAACGAGAGATACCGAAATTACAACCGTATTACCGTCTATATCAAACACCTCGTCCTCTGCATTAGCTTCCACAGGCGCGACGGCTATCGCGTCAGCAAGAACCTGGCGGCATATGTATTCGCCATAATCCTTGACAGCGTCATCAGTCAGCGGTGACGGAGCCACAACGATATTGATACGTTGTGTGATATCGTAGTCACGGTTTTTACGTAAATTCTGCACTCGGTTTACTATTTCACGTGCCATGCCTTCACGACGGAGGTCTTCAGTAACAGTAACATCAAGAGCCACGGTTACAGCTCCCTCATTGGCCACAAGCCATCCAGGTATGTCCTCATTGCGTATCTCCACGTCAACTACGTCAACCTTAACGACTTCACCTTCCGGCATCTGCAATTCCACGGAACCATCGCGCTCGAGCGCTATGATATCGTGCTGGCTCATGTCGGCGATAGCCTGAGCCACAGCTTTCATGCGTTTGCCGAATTTCGGACCGAGTTTCTTGAAGTCGGCTTTGATGCGCTTTACAAGCACACCTTCGTCGTTGCTTACAAACTTGATCTCCTTTACATTGACTTCCGAGAGTATGAGCTGCGACATAGCCTCGATCTCGGCACGCTGCGCGTCGTTTGCCACAGGTATCATAAGTGTCTGCAGCGGCTGACGCACCTTGATGTTGACCTTACGTCTGAGCGACAGGACCATTGAGGTTATAACCTGAGCAAGGTTCATGCGGCTTTCCAGAGCCGGATCAATAAGCGCCTCGTCTGCCTTGGGGAAGAACGAGATATGCACTGATTCCGGTTTCTTACCCTCTGCCTCGAGAGCCGGAGCCTTGAGATCGGCATACAGTTTGTCGGCAAAGAACGGTGCGAAAGGTGCCATAAGCTGCGCGACGGTCTCCATACATGTGAGCAGTGTCTGGAATGCCGACAGCTTGTCGGAGTTCATTTCACCGCCCCAGAAACGCTTGCGGTTCAGACGCACATACCAGTTTGACAGATTGTCGTTCACAAACGTGTTGATCGCGCGGGCAGCCTTTGTTGGCTCATAATCGTCAAGTGCGGCATCCACCTCTTTTACAAGGGTATTGAGAACCGAAAGTATCCAGCGGTCGATCTCGGGACGCTCGTTCACAGGCACCTGTTTCTCTGCTCCGGTAAAACCATCCACATTTGCATAAAGCACCAGGAATGAATACGTGTTATAGAGAGTGGAGAATAACTTGCGTGAAACCTCCTTTACACCTTCCGAATCAAATTTCAGGTTATCCCAAGGGGAAGAATTGGATATCATGTACCAACGCACCGGGTCGCTGCCGAATGCTTCTATGGCCTCGAAAGGGTTAACCGCATTTCCGAGACGCTTGCTCATCTTGTTGCCATCCTTGTCAAGAACGAGGCCGTTTGAAATCACAGCCTTGTATGCCACGGAGTCGAATACCATGCCTGCGATAGCATGCAGGGTAAAGAACCATCCGCGTGTCTGGTCCACACCTTCAGCAATGAAATCCGCAGGATAAAGCTCTCCGGAATCAAGTCCCTCCTTATTCTCAAACGGATAATGGAGCTGCGCATAGGGCATAGCGCCCGAGTCAAACCACACGTCGATGAGGTCGGTCTCCCTGTGCATGGGCCTGCCCGACGCACTCACAAGAACTATATCGTCAACATACGGACGGTGCAGATCTATCTTCTCATAATTATCCTTGCTGTAATCGCCGGGAACGAATCCTTTTTTCTTATATGGATTCTCCGACATCACACCGGCCTCTACAGCGCGTTCGATCTCATTATAGAGTGTCTCCACAGAGTCGATGCAGATTTCCTCCTTGCCATCCTCTGTACGCCAGATAGGAAGCGGGGTGCCCCAGTAACGCGAACGGGAAAGGTTCCAGTCCTGCAGATTCTCCAGCCATTTACCGAAGCGTCCCGAACCGGTTGAGGCGGGTTTCCACTTGATGTTCTCATTGAGTTCCATCAGGCGCTCGCGGGCAGCGGTAGTGCGGATGAACCAGCTATCAAGCGGATAATAGAGCACAGGCTTGTCTGTGCGCCAGCAATGCGGATAGGAATGGACATGCTTCTCAATCTTGAAAACCTTGTCATTCTGTTTCAGCCACATGCAAAGCTCTACATCAAGAGTTTCATCGGCATCGGACTTGGACGCATCGTAGGCATTCTTTACAAATTTACCCTGCCAGGGTTTATATGCCTCGACATCGACGTTTTCCGCCACAAACTTCTGATCTATGTCCTCAAGCAGGAAGAAGCGTCCGCAAAGGTCTACCATCGGACGGATATTGCCGTCTTTGTCTACCAGTGTCAACGGAGGCACACCGCTCTGGCGTGACACACGAAGGTCATCGGCACCGAAAGTACCAGCTATATGCACGATACCTGTACCGTCTTCCGTGCTCACATAATCACCAGGTATTACACGGAAAGCACCTTCACCGGGATTCATCCATTTGAACAGTTGCTCATAATGGAAACCTACGAGATCAGTGCCTTTCAAAGTCTTTACGACCTCATAAGGTATTAGTTTGTCACCTTTCTTATAATCGCCAAGAGGAAGCCCTTCTGCTTTGGGATTGAAATAATGCCCCATCAGTGCAGTCGCCAGAACAACGGTTTCAGGATTTCCCGAATAAGGATTGAACGTGCGCACTACGCTGTACTCGATATCGGGGCCTACGCAGAGCGCGGTATTCGACGGCAATGTCCATGGGGTTGTGGTCCATGCGAGGAAATACGGTTCGCCATGACCAGTCATGTAATCGGCAGGATCTGTCACGAGGAACTGTGCCACGCATGTGGTGTCCTTGACATCGCGGTAACATCCGGGCTGATTAAGCTCATGGGTGCTCAGACCTGTACCGGCTGCCGGAGAATATGGCTGAATGGTATATCCCTTGTACAGATAATCTTTCTTGTAGAGCTGTGAAAGAAGCCACCATACACTCTCGATATAGCGGTTGTCGTAGGTTATATAAGGATTGTCCAGATCCACCCAATAGCCCATTGAATTGGTGAGGGAAGTCCATTCCTTGGTGTATTTCATCACCTCGTGGCGACAGGCGGCATTGTATTCGTCCACCGAAATCTTTTTACCGATATCTTCCTTGGTAATACCCAACGCTTTTTCCACACCGAGCTCCACGGGAAGGCCATGTGTGTCCCAACCGGCCTTACGCTTAACGTGGAATCCCTTCATTGTCTTGTAGCGGCAGAAGATATCCTTGATGGTACGCGCGAGCACATGGTGGATACCGGGCATGCCGTTGGCCGAAGGAGGGCCTTCATAGAACACAAATGTGGGCATTCCTTCACGGGTGGACATGCTCTGCTCGAAGAGATGGTTGGCATTCCACTGGGCAAGCACCTCCTTGTTTATTTCGGAGAGATTGAACTTGTTATATTCGGTGAATTTCATCTTTCTTTTGAGTTGATGGAATTATATCGGAGATTTTTATGGGTGCAAAGATACAAATTTGCGTCTGATTTGCAAAGTTATAGCAAAACTGTCTATGTTATCAGCGCTTTGCTCCGAACTTGCCACCTTTCACACCTTTTGTGCCGCCTCCCATCGCAAAAATATTCTGATTGAATGTCAGCGTCTTGCGGTTTCTGCGGTCATTTCTTTTTACTGCAAGATTCACCAGGCGCTCCATGAGCCCCGGGAAACTCAGGCCGGTGGCCTCCCAGAGATAATATGACAGGGATCCCGGGATTGTGTTTATCTCGTTTACATAGATATCGCGGGTATCGCGGTCTACTATCACGTCGACACGGCTCACACCATGGCATGAGAGCACTCTAAAAGTCTCGCCGGCAAGACGGCGTATCTCATTCGTCATATCCTCAGGCAGATCAGCCGGGATTTTCTTGGCTGAAGCCGCCATGCCACGTGGTGTCTTGGATCCTCCCATATATTTGTCGGTATACGACAGTATCTCTTCCGATTTGATAGGCTCTTCCAGCACAGAAGTCTCGAACTCGTCGCAGTCGCCGAGCACGGAGCAATTTATCTCCTGAAGTTTCTGCACCATGTGCTCCACGATAATGCGCGACGCATATCGCGATGCATCTTCAACACGCGCCTCAAGCTCCTGACGGTTATGTGCGGCTCCGATACCGATCGAGGAACCGAGGTTGGCAGGCTTTACAATTACAGGATAGCCCAGCTTTTCCTCTACTTTCTGCACCAGGCTCTCCTTTTCAGCGAACCACTGCCTGTCAGTGAACCAGATATAATCAACTACAGGAATGCCGTTTTCGCGAAGGATCATTTTCATAGTGATCTTGTCCATTCCATTTGCCGACGCCAGAGTATCGCATCCGGCATAGGGTATGCCGATGTAATCCATCAGCCCCTCGAAAGTGCCGTCTTCACCGTTCGCACCATGAAGCACCGGTATAACCACATCAAGTTTGGCCGCAATATCCCGTTTTTTAAGAAATCCTTCCGGATTGACGAGATACAGGTTGTAGTCACCGTAAATGGGACGCATATAAACCTCCCGGCACATTTTCAGCATGGCGGGAATGTCGCGGTAATTTTTTATATCTAACAGCGCCTCACCGGTATACCATAAACCGTCTTTAGTGATATATACAGGTGTAACGTCGAATTTGTTACGGTCTATGGCCGCCATTGCCTGGTTGGCCGAGATCATTGCTATCTCATGTTCGGTGGAACGCCCGCCGAAAAATACTCCTATGTTAGTTTTCACTGCTGTGATATATTTTGTTCTGTTAAGTAACTGTTCAAAATTATTTTATTTAACGGTCAGACACTTTTATTCTGTTGCCAAAGATCATGCGGATCACTTAAATGTATCCGGTAGGTCATTCTCGTACAGGACGGTGTCGCCCGCGCATGCTATTGTCTGGAGCAACCGCTGTGCATCGGCGAAAGTATCGACGGCGTGTATGTCTTTCTGAGGCAGCTTGCCACCGGAAAGACCGGACATGATTGCGTCGCGGTTGTAATGGCCTACAATGATCGCCACATCGGCGCATTCGGCGATATGGCGGCCGAATTCCTCGTTGGCCTTATCCTGGAGATCACCCAGCTCTATCATACCGGGGGTAATGATTATACGCTTGCCCGGTTTCATCATTGAAAGCACATCAAGCGCCATTCTGGATCCTGCCGGATTTGAATTGAAGGCATCATCTATGATAGTTATGCCTGCGGGGGTGCGCTTCATGTTGAGGCGGTGTTCCACCTGCTCTATCTGCTCAACGGCATAACGGATCTTTTCCTCGCTCATGCCGAGCCTGAGGGCCACGATCACTGCAGCCAGAAGATTGGAGACATTGCATTCACCTACCAGTTTCGTATGTATTGTCAACGGCTCAGCGAGGCCTTTCCCGGTTACTGTAAAGGTGGTCCCGAGGGGGGTATAAACCACCTCCGAGGCTACAAAATCTGCCCCCCGGGGATTGCTGACACCATATCTTACCGCATCGGTATTTCCGACCGGCCGTGAAGCCACCATCTGGAAATCGTTGTTGAGGACAACGAACCCGTCGGCAGGTATGGCATCCGCCAGTTCGAACTTGGTGCGCTGCACATTCTCTATTGTCTTGAACGACTCAAGATGCTGCTCCCCTACCGCTGTTATTATACCGGCCGAGGGATGCACTAGATCACAGATTTCCTTGATGTCGCCAGGCTGCTTGGCACCCATTTCCACGATAAACACCTCATCGTACGGACGAAGATGCTCGCGGACAGTGCGGATAACCCCCATGGTGGTGTTGAAGCTACCGGGGGTCATCGTGGTATTGAACTGCTCGGAAAGAATGCGGTGGAGATAATGCTTGGTAGAGGTCTTGCCATAACTTCCCGTGATACCGATAATCTTGAGATCAGGCATTGACGCCAGAATGGAAGCGGCCTCGTCGTAGTATTTTTTATTGATGCGTTTTTCGACGGGTGCGAGTATGTCATTGGCACCGATAAGCAACAGCGGCGAGACTATCAGCATCAAGAGAACTGCACAACATGCGCCTTTTATACCGAAGAACAATCCGGCAGCCACACCAATCACGACAGCGAGAGCCCACATTACAGCGCAGATACGCCTTACACGCGGTGTCCACACCAGCGGCTTCTTATATTTTTTCCGAATCAGGGACACCAACTGGCATAGCACTATAATCATGCCGATCGCCGCGCCTGCAAAAAACGGGATATGCCGTACGAGGAGAAACATCAAGGCCACACAACAAAGGATGCGCCCGATATTGGTACTCTCGCCGGACTGCGAGAACCACCGCCAGTATCGCTCATTGCGGTATGAATTCTGCTGCAGCATCATCAGATCGCGGGCAAAGACCACCCATAAGTCGGCTACCGCCACTGCCGCGAGAACAGACCCGAAAATTATATTATAAGTATCCATCGTTTATCTACTTGACAAAAAGAGTGCCTCAATTAGTTATTTTCTGACGCGTGAACCAAGGAACGAATTCAAAACCGCAGCAAACTGGCCAGGATTGTCGAGAAAGCTGTAATGGCCGCATCCCGGGAAACTTACCAGAGCGCCGCCGGGAATAAGTCTCTCCATAAGCCGGGCATCACGCATGGGTGTGGCCGTATCATTCTCACCCCATATGAGCAGGGATGGAGCCTTGATATCCTTGAGCAGGTGCGTAAGGTCTTCATTGACCACTTTGCTCATGACAGCGCGCATCTTCGGTGAAGACTGAGCGTAATCAGACGAACCCCTGCGCGCCCTCATGGCATCGATCTTTTTTTGCGCGCGATCTTTACCTAAAAACAGCGGTGCCATGCGTTTAAGAGCCTTGAATGTATATACTTTCCAGTAATACTTCAATGATCTTTTAGGCTTTATACCTGCGGCATCCACAAGCACCAGAGCATCAGGAGCCACCCTCTCCCCTGAAGCAAGAACTATAGCCACACGGCCACCGAAACTGTGACCTACAAGAACGGGAGATTCTATCCGTTCCATCTGCAGAAGCCGCTCCACCATACGTGCATAATCCTCCACGCCCCATACTTCAGCCGGTTCGGGCGATTTTCCGAACCCAGGCATATCAAGGTTATACACCTTGTGAGTGGCAGATGCGACAGCCGCTATACTCCTGACTGTAGTAAGGTTACACCTCCATCCGTGCATAAGCACCAATGAGGGTCCCTCACCGGTCACCTCCATATGGAGGGACTGTCCGTCAATGATTATATCTTTTTCCAATCTGAATTTTCAATTAATCAACCGCAAATTTACACATTTCTAAGTCCACACCCAAACTACAACTTCAAAATTAAGAAAATTCAGACAAGAGAGTATGTCAGAATCCGCGAATTTCGACACACCGCCATCACCGGCCCGAGTCTCCCTGAAATCCGAGGATATAAAATCTGCAAAACGATTTGTAAATTTGCGAAAAAAATCGCTGTTCATGTCACCTTTGGCCTCTGATATGTGTCTATCATACGAGACGCCTCAAAAGAACAATAAAAACCAAACAAACTAAAAATATGGAAATATTAGTCCCCATCTTCGTCTGCGTGGTACTTCCCGTAGCAATCGTGGCCATAGTGTTTGCCTCGGCAATGAACAGCGATAACAAACGTGCGAAAGTACTCATCAAGGCGATCGAGTCCAATTGCGGTATAAACGCCGACAAACTGGCAGAAGCGCTCCAGAAGCCCAAGAAAACCGCACGTGAGATTCTGAATATCCGTTTGCTCCGCGGTTGCATATTCTCGTTCATTGGCATTGCGCTCTGCATCGTAGGCGCAGTATCGTTCCACATGGGTTCTGAGTTCGCTTCTGATCCGGTTACCGTGCCCTTGATATTCGGGGGTGCCTCCATCGCCATCGGGGTAAGTTACCTCATTGTTTATTTCGTAACACGCAAACAGGTAAAAGATTAAATTATCCGGATATGACCCGCGAGCAATTCATATCCCATGTAAAAGCCACAAGGAAGTGCCTGAACGCTTTCTTGTGGCTCTATGCTGCGGTGACACCGCGCTCGCAGATGATGTGGCGCAAGAGACATATATCAAGGCATACCTGTCATGCGATACTTTCACCAATATCGAAAAGTTCAATGCATGGATCTTCAAAATTGCCTACAACACATTTGTAAACCATAAGCGCGGCGAACGCCTGACAGTGGAATATGAGGAGGCAAGAGATATTCCTGCACAGAATACAGCCGACTCATCTTTTGCATATCAAGAGCTTTATAATGCGCTGAACAAACTGCCGGCAAAAGAAAGGAGTTCTGTATTGCTCTTTTATATGGAGGAATATTCAATCAAAGAAATCGCAGACATTCAGGAAGTCTCGCAGGATGCGGTAAAGCAGCATCTTTCCCGTGGCCGCAAACATCTGCGCAATTTGTTATCAACCAACTAATCCTACTGCATATGGAAGATGATAAATTTAAATCATTGTTCTCAAACTTTGATCCGGAACTTTCATCCGATACCCAATTCATGGGCAGGCTCGAAAGAAACCTGAATTCCGTGGAGATAATAAAACAGCATATCGCCGAATCCAGGTCACAGAACAAGAAAGCGGTGACAATCGGCGTAGTTGTCGGCTTTATCGTAGGATTCCTGTTTTCACTGTCGTTACCATACCTGAACAGTGCCGTTTCCGACTGGCGGCTGTCACTGCCCGATGCGTCTGTCATGAAAACTTTTGCAGACAATTTCACAATTATCGCATGGGCAGTGATCGGAAGTACCTCGGTTTTAGCGGCCCTCAATACATACGAGATCTCACTTTCCATGCTAAAACCGACAGAGGCAGCCGGAAATTGAGCATACACCCGCACTCCTTACTTTTCACAGATAAACTCACACAGAGGAAGACATCCACCACATCCCCGTCTTCCAGTGAGGGTGTGTCATATTACATCTTAGCCACAGATTAAGAGCTTGTTTTTAAACAAGCTCTTATAAAATTCGTTTGCCGAACCAATCCACACACACTTCGCAAAATATTGCAGATACATGCGACAGACCGCGCCCAATGGCCGTGTGGAGCATATGGCGACACATGATGACGACGGACGCCATGAAGAAATGCCGGAAGGTGCTAAAATGGAGAATGTGGCACAAAATTAACGGGGTTATTGAACGCAGGTGAGTTTTTTTTCGTATCTTTGCATGCAATAAATCGACAACGTACAGCATCTAAGATTTAAATATATGTCATCATTTATTGCAGACAGGGTACAGATGGATGGACTTACTTTCGACGATGTCCTCCTCATACCCGCTTACTCCGAGGTTCTCCCCCGCATGGTGGATCTCTCCACCAAGTTCTCACGCAACATCACTCTGAACGTACCCCTTGTATCGGCAGCCATGGACACGGTGACCGAGGCAAAGATGGCTATCGCCATAGCACGCGAGGGAGGCATAGGCGTGATCCACAAAAACATGTCTATCGACGAACAGGCACGTCAGGTGCATGCCGTAAAACGCGCTGAGAACGGTATGATCTACGATCCTGTCACCATCCTGCGCGGCAGCACGGTGGCAGACGCCTTGAAAATGATGGAGGAATATCACATCGGCGGTATTCCTGTTGTTGACGAGAAAAATATCCTCGTGGGCATTGTGACCAATCGCGACCTACGTTTTGAGCGCGACCTCAACCGTCCGGTCGACGAAGTGATGACTTCCGAAAACATAATCACCACCTCACAGAGCACCAACCTTGAGGAAGCCGCAGATATCCTTCAAAGACACAAGATCGAAAAACTTCCTGTCGTAGACTCCGACAACCACCTCGTGGGACTTGTGACCTACAAGGATATCACAAAAGCGAAAGACAAGCCCCACGCCTGCAAAGACAAGCTGGGACGCCTGCGTGTGGCCGCAGGCATAGGCGTGACAGCCGATTCCATGTCGCGCGCCGACGCCCTGGTGGCAGCCGGAGTGGATGCTCTTGTTATCGATACCGCGCATGGCCATACCAAAGGTGTCGTGGAGGTGCTGAAAGCAGTAAAAGCCAAATACCCCGAAATAGATGTAGTTGTCGGCAACATCGCCACAGGCGAAGCAGCCAAGTATCTTGTAGAGAACGGCGCTGACGGCGTAAAAGTAGGTATCGGCCCCGGCTCCATATGCACCACCCGCATTATTGCAGGTGTTGGTGTTCCACAGCTTTCTGCCGTATATGACGTTGCCAAAGCGCTTGAAGGCACAGGCGTGCCCCTGATCGCCGACGGCGGCATCCGCTACAGCGGCGATATTGTGAAAGCCCTCGCAGCCGGCGGATACTCAGTAATGCTCGGCGGCATGCTTGCCGGTGTGGAGGAGTCTCCCGGCGACACCATCATCTACAACGGAAGAAAATACAAATCATACCGCGGCATGGGCTCGCTCGAGGCTATGGAGAAAGGTTCAAAAGACCGTTATTTCCAGGCCAACGAGACAGATGCGAAAAAACTGGTTCCGGAAGGAATCGCCGCCCGTGTACCCTACAAAGGATCCCTCTACGAAGTGGTATACCAGATGCTCGGCGGCCTTCGTGCCGGCATGGGCTACTGCGGCGCAAAAGACATCGACACACTCCACAAGGCACGCTTTACCCGCATCACAAATGCCGGTGTTGCCGAGAGCCATCCGCACGATGTGGCAATCACAAGCGAGGCCCCGAACTACAGTGCCTCATCCCGCTGATGCCGCAGTAAAAAAGAACCTTCGAACAATAGAATTTCCCGCCGCCGGCACTGTCGGCCGCGGGAAATTTCTTTTATATAGAAATTAAATCGCGGATGTATAATAAACCGGGAAATTTTTCGTTAAAAGAGTGAAGCAAAAAACCATCATTTTTGCATTGCGTAACACCGTCTCCACTTTTCGGTGTATCCGGTGCCAAAAAAAGTGTAATTCGTTTATTTTTTTGAAAAATAATTCATGAAAAAAAGTATTTTGTCATTGGCTTTGGCCTTGGCTTCGGTCGGAATGATTCAAGCCAAAGGCTCATCCGAGCCGGTATTGATGACAATCAATGGCAAGCCTGTGACCCTCAGCGAATTTGAGTATCTGTATCACAAGAACAACAGCCAGCAGGTTACCCCACAGTCCATCGACGAATACCTCCAGATGTTCATTACATACAAGCAGAAGGTAGCCGACGCTGAAGCCGAGGGGGTGGACAAGACGCCGGCATTCCAGACAGAGTTTGACGGTTACCGCCGCGAACTCGCAGAACCGTACCTGCGTAGCCAGGAGGTGGAGGACAGCATAATCAGCGCCATCTACGAGCATATGAAGGAGGAGGTTGACGTAAGCCACATCATGCTTTCCAACCAAGGACCGGATATCAATCCCGAAGAGCAGCGCATGCGCCTCGATTCAATCCGCACAGCCATTCTGGGAGGAGCTGATTTCGCTGAAATGGCGCGCCGTTTCTCTGTAGACCGCAGCGCATCGCGCAACGGTGGCCACATGGGGTATATGGCAGCCGGACGCTATCCGGCGGCTTTCGAGGATATGGCATATTCATTGCCGGCGGGCACCCTTTCAGAAGTGTTCGAGACACCTTTCGGATGGCACATACTTAAAGTAAACGGCCGTCGTCCGGCACAGGGTATGGTACAGGTAGAGCACATTCTCAAACTTACCCAGGGACTGTCTCCCGAAGAAGCTGCTGTAAAAAAAGCGCAGATCGACTCCATCGCCACTCTGGTAGCCAACGGCGCCGACTTTGAAGCAATTGCAACTGCAGAAAGCGAGGATCCCGGCTCGAAACGCAACGGCGGCAAACTGAGCTGGTTCGGCACCGGCCAGATGGTACCGGAATTCGAAGCCGCATCTTTCGCACTCAAAAACGGGGAAGTATCCGCTCCTATCAAGACATCATATGGCTACCATATAATCAAACGTCTCGACTGGAAAGGCATAGAGCCACTGGAGAACATGCGCCCGATGATCAAAAACGCCATAGCCAACGACGAGCGCGGACAACTTCCCCGCAAACGCAGAATAGCGGAACTGCGCAAAAAATTCAACGCGCAGCTGAACGAGGGCAATATCAATGCCATAAAGGCCGAAATAAAAGCCGCCGGCAAACTTGACACCGAACTTCTCAACAAATTCATGGCAAGCGACCTCGCTGTGGCAACCGCGGCAGGCAACGACATAACAGTGTCGGAGGCTCTGGCTGATGTGACAGCAGATGCACCGCTGACTGTAGAGAACGCCTGTGAAACACTTGACACAAAGGCATACCAGGCGATGAACCGTGCAGTGGTTGAGGCCGAGCGCCAGCAACTGGCTGTGGAGAACCCCGAGTACCGCAATCTGCTTAACGAATACCGCGACGGCATACTGCTCTTTGAAGTGGCTGACCGTAAAGTATGGTCAAAAGCGAAACAGGACAAGGAGGGACTTGAGAAGTTCTTCCAGGCCAATCGCGACAAATACCGTTGGGAAGCACCGAAATACAAGGGATACGTGGTATTTGCCACCTCTGATTCTGTAATGAACCAGGCCAAGAGCTTCCTCAGCTCACATGAGATAACTCCCGACTCGCTGTCGATTGAACTCCGCAAGGAATTCGGCAAGAATGTGAAGATCGAGAAAGTAATCGCCGCCAAGGGTGAAAACGCGATAACAGATTATCTCGGTTTCGGCGGCATGAAACCTGAAACCAAAGGGAAATGGGCGTTCTATTTCCCGTATCGCGACAAACTGATAGAGGCTCCTGAAGAAGCCGCGGATGTCAGAGGCGCTGTGACAGGCGACTACCAGGCAGAGCTTGAAGAACAGTGGGTAAACGAGCTTAAGAAAAAATACCCCGTGAAGATAAAGAAGAAAGTGCTTAAACAGGCGAAATAACAGTCTGCACGGCAATAATAAAGCGGCGGCACCGGCTCTGCAAAAGAGCTGATGCCGCCGTTTCCGGTTTAATAAGCAGAGGTTTTGATGGATACGCACGGATGACCAGCGCCCCGGTAACCGCAGAAATGAAGCAGCATCTGCGCACGGGCATACAGGGAGGACACGGAGTGAGAGCGGGGTGAGAAAAGGGGGACTGACGAGGCTGAAATTTGGAAGAAAAAGGGAGAGGAATTAGCGCGTTTTTTTGTAACTTTGCCAAAACTAATCAAACTTCTTTTCAGATGAATCCCAACAGCCTGGTTTCCATCGACGACCTCTCTAAAGAGCAGATTTTACAACTGCTTGAGACGGCACGATTTTTTGAAGAGCATCCCAACCACAAAATCCTTGACGGCAAAGTGGTGGCGACGCTCTTTTTTGAACCCTCCACCCGCACACGACTCAGTTTTGAAACGGCAGTTAACCGCCTAGGCGGCAGAGTAATCGGTTTCTCTGATGCCTCTACGACCTCGTCGTCAAAAGGTGAAACCCTCAAAGACACCATAAAAATGGTGAGCAATTATGTGGATCTCATCATTATGCGGCATTATCTTGAAGGGGCTGCCCGCTATGCCACAGAAGTGACGGAAACACCTGTGATCAATGCCGGCGACGGCGCCAACCAACATCCGTCGCAGACGATGCTTGACTTGTATTCGATCCTGAAAACACAGGGACGCCTCGAGAACCTGACGATCACAATGGTAGGTGACCTGAAATACGGACGCACGGTGCACTCGCTGCTGATGGCGATGAAGTATTTCAATCCCACATTCCGTTTCGTGGCCTGCGACGAGCTGAGAATGCCGCGCGAATATATTGATTTCTGCGACAAGATGGGGATCTCCTACGAGGAACATACCGATTTCTCCAAAGAAGTGATAGATTCGTCGGATATAATCTACATGACCCGCGTGCAGCGCGAGCGATTCTCGGATATAATGGAATATGAACGTGTAAAGGATCTTTACACACTGCGCAATTCGATGCTTGACACATCAAAAGATAATCTACGCATCCTGCACCCGCTACCACGCGTGAATGAGATAGCGTATGACGTGGACGAGAACCCGAAGGCATATTATTTCGACCAGGCCCGCAACGGCCTTTTCGCACGGCAAGCTCTTATTTGCCGCGCCCTCGGGATAGATGTCAAGGAACTAAAGGAAGCCGGTCAGTAGAATTGACATGGCTGCATGATAGACTTTTGATTAATTCCGCCCACAAACTTTAAGTGTCTCCTATTTTAAAAAATCAGGAAAAATGAGAAAGAGTGACAAAGAGATGGCTGTGGCCGCGCTTGAGAGCGGGACAGTGATAGACCATATACCTTCGGAAGCCCTGTTCAAGTGCGTGAAAATCCTTCGCCTTGCCGACATGCCCCATAAACTCACCATAGGGAACAACCTTGACAGCGGACGGCTCGGTAAGAAGGGCATAATAAAGGTTGCAGACACGTTCTTCCCAGAGGCCGTTTTAAACCGCAT
The DNA here is from genome assembly GCA_949742535.1 of uncultured Muribaculaceae bacterium. Taxonomy (GTDB): domain Bacteria; phylum Bacteroidota; class Bacteroidia; order Bacteroidales; family Muribaculaceae; genus UBA7173. Next base: position 34,823 of record CATJQX010000131.1, read on the forward strand.
AGCGCTTATCGCTCCGACGGCAGTGGTAAATATCATCCGCGACTATCAGGTGGCCGAAAAACGCCCCGTAACGCTTCCCAAGCAGCTGCGCGGGATAGTGAAGTGCGGCAACCCGAAATGCATCACCAACAACGAGCCTATGGCGACCATCTTCGAGGCCGATGCCGACGACCGCTCGCTGATACGCTGCCATTATTGCAATCACACGGTGCGTGCCGACAAAGCCGAAATACTCTGACACAACCATGGGACGCCGAAACCTGAAACCGGGGACGATGATCTACCCGCTTCCGGCAGTGATTGTGAGTTGCGGAAGCTCCGTGGAGTCCTCTAACCTCATAACGGTGGCATGGACCGGAACCATCTGCACCAACCCGCCGATGTGCTATATATCCGTGAGGCCTGAACGCCACTCCTACCCAATTATCAGGGACAGGATGGAGTTCACGATCAACCTTACCACAGCGGCGATGGCACGTGCGACCGACTGGATCGGGGTGCGGTCGGGCCGGGAGTACGACAAATGGAAAGAGACCGGGCTAACACCCGTGGAGGGTGTGGCGGTAAGCTGCCCTTACGTGAAGGAATCGCCTCTGAGCATCGAGTGCCGGGTGAGGAGCATAATGCCGCTCGGGAGCCACGACATGTTTCTGGCCGAGGTGGTGAATGTGCTCGCCGACGAGAGCCTGTTTGACAGCGAGACAGACGCATTCATGCTCGACAAGGCCGGCCTTATGAACTACAGCCACGGGCAGTATTTCAGCCAGGGGGAACCTCTGGGGCGGTTCGGCTTCTCGGTAAAGAAAAAGAAATAAACAATCATATCAACAAACCATTCAACTATGCAACGCGACAACGCTATTTTCGACATTATCAACCGCGAGCATCAGCGCCAACAGAAAGGTATAGAGCTGATCGCTTCGGAAAACTTCGTATCAGACCAGGTGATGGAGGCCATGGGCTCCTGCCTCACCAACAAATATGCCGAGGGTTATCCCGGCCACCGCTATTATGGCGGCTGCCAGGTGGTTGACGAGGCCGAACAGCTTGCCATCGACCGTCTGAAAGAGCTTTTCGGCGCCGAGTATGCCAATGTGCAGCCCCACTCCGGTGCTCAGGCCAACATGGCGGTATTCATGTCGGTTCTCAAACCGGGCGATACTTTCATGGGTATGAACCTTGACCACGGCGGCCACCTGTCACACGGAAGCCCTGTAAACTTCTCCGGCCTGATGTTCCGTGCCATCGGCTACAATGTGAACGAAGAGACCGGTCTTGTGGACTACGACCATATGGAGGAAGTTGCCCTGCGCGAACGCCCGAAACTGATCGTTGGTGGTGCAAGCGCCTATTCCCGCGAATGGGATTATGCCCGCATGCGCAAGATCGCCGATGAGATCGGTGCCATCTTCATGGTGGATATGGCTCACCCGGCAGGCCTTATCGCCGCAGGCCTTCTCGACAATCCGCTGAAGTATGCCCACATCGTGACCTCCACCACCCACAAGACCCTGCGGGGTCCGCGCGGCGGCGTGATCCTTCTGGGCAAGGATTTCGACAATCCCTGGGGTAAGACAACTAAAAAGGGGGAGATACGCAAAATGTCGTCGCTGCTTGACTCGGCGGTATTCCCCGGCGTGCAGGGTGGCCCTCTGGAGCATGTGATCGCCGCAAAGGCAGTGGCCTTCGGCGAGGCGCTCACTCCCGAGTACCGCGAATACCAGGCACAGGTGAAAAAGAACGCAGCTGTAATGGCTCAGGCGCTCATGGACAAGGGATACAAGATTATCTCGGGAGGCACCGACAACCACTGCATGCTTGTGGATCTGCGCACGAAGTTCCCGGAACTCACCGGCAAGGTGGCAGAGCGTGTGCTTGTGGAGGCCGACATCACCGCCAACAAGAACATGGTGCCGTTCGACAGCCGTTCACCCTTCCTTACCTCCGGCATCCGCCTCGGCACCCCCGCCATCACCACCCGCGGCGTGCGTGAGGACAAGATGGGCGAAATCGTGGAGATGATCGACACTGTGCTGTCCGCTCCCGAAAGTCCCGCCACGATAGCAGCCGTGCGCGAAAAAGTAAACGGCATGATGGCCGACCGTCCGATCTTCGCATGGTAAGCGATCGGCGGCGATCCTGCCCCTGCAGATAAAATGGCGCGCACGAGAGCGGCATCGCAGATGGATGACGCGCTTGTGCGCGCCTCACTTTCATTTTTATAAGTACCGAGATGAAACTGTTTTTGTACCGTATATTCCAATTGTTTGTGACACTGCCGGTGATATTGACCGCCACAGTGGTCACAGGTGTGATAACCATCATAGGCTCATGGTGCGGCGGTAGCCGCTGGTGGGGTTACTGGCCTCCCCATATATGGGCCCGCATATGCCTGGCGGCATCTCTGGTGAGGGTAAAGGTGAGCGGGCGCGAGCATATCGACCCGAAAACCTCCTATGTGTTCGTGGCCAACCACCAGGGCGCCTACGATATATTCGCCATATACGGTTACCTGAACCACAATTTCAAATGGATGATGAAGAAGGAGCTTCTGAAATTCCCGATAGTGGGTGCGAGCTGCGCAGCCGCCGGCCAGATCTTTGTGGACAATTCCTCGCCGTCGGCCATCCGGAAGACGATGGAGAAGGCCGAGCGCACGCTCAGCGGCGGGATGTCGCTGGTGGTTTTCCCGGAAGGGTCGCGCACATTCACGGGGCGCATGCGTCCGTTCCGCAAAGGCGCTTTCCAGCTCTCAATGGAATTCGGGCTGCCGGTAGTGCCGGTGACCATCGACGGTGCTTTCGATGTAATGCCCCGCACCTCTTTTCTGCCGCGTTGGGGCACCATCCGTCTTACGATTCACCCGGCGGTGACAGCTCCTGCCAACGAAGCAGACCGCAAACGCGTTATCGACCAGTCGTATGAGGCGGTGCACTCTGCTCTCCCCTCCCGTCACCAGTAAAAAGAGAATCTATTGAAAAAGACTTTTCTTACCCGGATACTATTATTGGCAACAGCGGCATACGCATGTATGGCATGCGCATGCACTGACAGCTACAACCGCCACGCCGACAAGATGATGGCACGCGCGGAATCACTGATGGACGAACATCCCGACAGCGCCATGACCCTGCTCGACAGCATCGACAGCAAGCTGCTAAGAGGCGAACAACGGCGCGCACTCCACGGACTGCTGAGCACGCAGGCTCGCGATAAAAACTATATCGACCAGACGTCGGACAGCATCATGGCACCCGTAACGGAGTATTTCGACAGAACCGACGACAAGTATCACCGGATGCTGGCACATTATTATCTGGCTAAGATATACTATTACAGAAACGAATATCCGGCCTCGACACTCGAAGTAGAGACAGCCATGGAGTGCCTGTCACAAGATATGCCTGATGAAAGCTTTTGGCGTGCCAGGATGTACAACGACATTGCCGAAATGTCATATATGACCTCGAATCACGCCTACAGTATTGCAATACGCAAAAAGGCAATTCATATGTTTGACAGCCTTAAATTATATGCGTGGAAAACAGATGCATATCTGTCTTTGATAAAATCCTATCAAGCCTACCAAAATTGGGACAAGACCGATTGCATGATAGATTCCGTAAGAGACAACTGCACTACCAAGTATCATGATATGAACTATAAGCTTATACTCATTCATGATCTGACGCATAAAAAAGAATGGGAAAAAGCAGCCGAGCTGTATGTTCAGCTATGCGACAGCACCGATGGGTATGATATTGACAGCTATGATTACGCATACATCTCATATCTCAAGACACAACTTGAAGATTCTACCTCGGCCAGGAAATGGCTTGAAAAGGCATACAGTATTACTAAAAATCGGGAAGACACACTTAATATCTTGCATTTTTTATTTATGAATCATCTGGCTGTAAATCCAGACAAAGCATTACATGAATTATTTGAAGAATATTACCGGTTAGGGAATAGAGAGTCACAGTTCAGAATAAGCAACCATGTTGCATTAGGTTCCAACGAATATCACCGTGACAAGGCTGAAATGGAACATATGCATGCCGAACTAAGCAAAAATCGCCTGATTATAGCTGTCATATGCTTTATATTGACGGTTTTGACCGCGATGCTTGTCTTCAGTAGGTTCAGACAGCGTAAAACGTCAGAACTTAATGAACTGGCCGTACTGAACAATACCCTGCGCAATGACATATCTGTTCTTAACGACAATCTGCTCGCCAACTCACGCATGACGCAGGAGGCGACAGCATCGCTATGCGCCACACTCACCATC